>CANQLD010000035.1 GCA_947624625.1 uncultured Clostridia bacterium
CCTATGATTATTTTTATTTTATCATAGAAAGAAATTTTTTACTATTCTTACTTTACACAAAATTTTAGATACACTCTTTGCACAAAGCAAATAAGTTATTTTGTTACTTTTAATTTTATTTCTTTTCAATAACTACTTGGTTTTCTTTTAAAGAAACATTTACACTATCTCCATCTTTTATTTTTTTATCAAGAATAGCTTCAGCAAATCTATCTTCAATATTACTTTGTATAGCACGTCTTAAAGGTCTTGCTCCATATACATCATCAAAGCCAACCTTTGATATGTGTTTTACAACTTCATCAGAAATGTTTATTTTCATATTTTTGTCTTTTATTCTATCTTTAAAATCATCAAGCATTAACCTTGTTATTTTTTCAATGCTACTTTCATCTAACTTTTTAAATACTATAATCTCATCAAGTCTATTTAAAAATTCAGGTCTAAATAGTTTTTTTAATTCACTCATTACTTCTGATTTAGTCTTTTCATAGCTTTCTTGTACTTGTTCTTTATTAACAAATCCAAGTTGTTTTCTTTCAACAATATTTCTAGCACCTGCATTTGATGTCATTATTATAACGGAATTTTTAAAACTTACTGTTCTTCCATTTGAATCCGTAAGCCTTCCATCTTCAAGAATTTGCAAAAGCATATTAAATACATCAGGATGTGCTTTTTCAATTTCATCAAATAATACTATGCTATATGGTTTACGTCTTACCTGTTCTGTTAATTGTCCACCATCATCATATCCTACATATCCTGGAGGAGAACCAATAAGTTTTGATACACTATGAGGTTCCATATATTCAGACATATCAAGTCTTATCATAGCATTTTCATCACCAAATAAATTTTCTGCAAGTGCTTTTGTAAGTTCAGTTTTTCCTACTCCTGTTGGACCTAAAAACATAAACGAACCTATTGGTCTTTTTTCATCTTTTAAACCTACTCTTGCTCTTTTTATCGCTCTTGCTAAAGCTTCAACTGCTTCATCCTGTCCAATTACCCTTTTCTTTAAAGTAACATCTAATTCTTTAAGTCTTTTTGCTTCAGTTTCAGTTAATTTTGAAACTGGTATTTTAGTCCAATTTGAAACCACATCACATATATCTTTTTTGGTTACTAAAGCCTCTTTAGAAGATTCCTTTTTCTCCCAATCATTTTTTGCATTTTTTATTTCTTCCTTTATTTTCTTTTCTTCATCTCTTAATTTTGCAGCTTTTTCAAAAGATTGTGAAATAATTGCCTCTTCTTTTTCTTTTGCAAGATTTTCAAGCTTTTTCTCTAAGTCTTTTATACTCTTTGGCATAGTAACACTTTTTAATTTTATTTTAGAACAAGCTTCATCTATTAAATCTATTGCTTTATCTGGTAAATATCTATCATTTATATATCTTTGAGATAAAGTAACTGCCTCACTAATTGCCTCATCAGTTATTTTTACTTTATGATGTGCCTCATATTTATCTTTCAAACCTTTTAATATTTTAATTGTATCTTCACTATTTGGCTCATCTATTAAAACACTTTGGAAACGTCTTTCAAGTGCACTATCTTTTTCGATATATTTTCTATATTCATTTAAAGTTGTTGCACCAATTATCTGTACTTCTCCTCTAGAAAGAAGTGGTTTTAAGATATTTGCTGCATCCATTGCACCTTCTGCAGCTCCTGCTCCAATAATTGTATGCATTTCATCAATGAATAAAATAACATTACCTACTTTTTTTATTTCTTGAAGTGATTTTTTTAATCTTTCTTCAAAATCTCCTCTATACTTTGCACCTGCTATCATTGATGACATATCTAGAGTTACAACTCTTTTGTTTTTTAGTATTTCAGGTACTTTCATATCAACTATCATTTGTGCTAATCCTTCCACAACAGCTGTTTTTCCAACACCTGGCTCTCCAATTAACACAGGGTTATTTTTAGTCCTTCTACTTAATATTTCTATTATTCTTTGTATTTCGTTATTTCTACCAATAACAGGGTCAATTTTTCCATCTTTTGCAAGTTCTGTTAAATCTTTACCGTAGCTATTTAAAGTAGGTGTATTGTTTGAACCACTACTACTTTCATTTGAACTATCAGTATATGCTGACATAGGAGAGTCTTCGCTAAGTAGTCTTAAAAGATCAGCAAAAATTCTTTGAGGGTCAATATCAGCATCAATTAATATTCTAACTGCTACACTATCTATCTCTCTCATAAGTGAAAGTAAAATATGTTCTGTCCCTACATAATTTTGCCCCATTCTTTTTGACTCTCTTGCACTATTTTCAATTATTCTTTTAGCTCTTGGGGTAAACTCTGGCTCTTCATCTAATGTATTCATTACTCCATCAATTTTTAATATTTCATTTTGCACATATTCTGATGTAAGACCTTGTTTTGCAAGTATTTTACTTGCAAGTCCTTCTCCTTCTGTAACAAGTCCATAAAGTATATGTTCTGTTCCAATAAAAGAATAGTTATACTGAGTTGCAAAATCTCTTGCAATTTCTAAAACTTCAGTTGCTCTACCTGTAAATTCATACATATTAATTCAACTCCTCTCTTACATATTTTGCTCTTTCTATTAAGTCTTCTTGTTTAGATAAATCTTTCTTTAAAACTACCTTTAAAGTATTTTCAAGTATATCTACCATTAAGCCTTGTACTTTTTCTAAATCTACCTCTTTAACTAGTCCAATAGATACACCAAGTCTTAATTTAGATAATAAATTTAAAGCTTCTTCTTCGCCTAAAAGTCTTGCATTCTTAAGTATTCCATATGCTCTACAAATATCATCTTCAAAACGAATATTTTTATTTTTTAGTATTTCTCTTGCTTTTCTTTCTTGTTCAACTATAGAGGTAACAATGGCTTTAATTCCTGAAATGATATTTTCATCACTCATTCCAAGTGTTTTTTGGTTTGATATTTGATACATATAACCATCACCTGTTGAATTTTCTCCATAAAGACCTCTAACTGATACACCTATACTTGCAGCTTGATCTAGTAATTTATCTAATAATCCAACTTTAGCAAGAGCTGGCAAATGCAAAAGTACAGATACTCTCATACCACTGCCTACATTAGTTGGACAAGCAGTTATATACCCATATTTTTCATTTTTTATAACATCAATCTTACTTTCTAATTCATCTGTAACTTTTACAAGTTCATCATAACAAGAATCTATATCAAATCCAGGTTTAAATGCTTGTATCCTTAAATGGTCTTCTTCATTTACCATAGCAACTATAGAATTAGTATCGTTTGTTATAACAGCTCCGTGTCTACTTTTCAAAAATTCTTTTGATATAATTCTTTGTTCTACAAGACTTAATTTATTAACCTCATCAATATCTTGCATCTTAAGTAATTTATACTTATTTTTATCAATCTTATCTGCAAGTAATTTAATAACTTCTTCTTTTTCGTCTGCACTCATTATATTTGGAAATTTATAGCCTTTAATATTTCTTGCAAATCTTACTCTTGAGTACATAACTACATCTGAATCTTTAGCTATTTCTTTAACCCACATAAAAAAACCTACTTTCCTTCTAATTTTTTTATTTTATCTCTAATTACTGCTGCTTCTTCATATTTTTCCTGTTCAACAAGAGTTTGTATCTCCTCTTTAAGTCTACTTATTTCTGACTCTTTACTATCAGCAGTTGTTTTTATCTCTTTCTTTTTTTGTTTTATGTGTCTATTTTTACCGTGCATTTTTAAAAATAATTCATCTAATGTATCCTCAAATGTATTATAACAATCTTCGCAACCAAACATTCCTGTTTTTGCGTAATCATCTAATGTATAACCACAAGTTTTACATCTTTTTGTTTCTTCTATATTTAAAGAACTTGGAATTGATATAAACATTGGTGAAAAAATACTTGAAAAATCAGTAAATCCCATTTTATCTGCACAGTCTGCACATAAATATATTTCTTGTTTCTTACCATTAATATTTTCTTTATATCTAACTGTCGCTTCTTTTTTTCCACAACTTTGACATTTCATTTTAACCACTCCTTTAATCTATTAAATTTATTATTAAGTTTTTAAATATATCTGCTCTTACACTATCTCTATCTAGTTTAGCAACTTTATCTAAACTTTTGTCAGATACTGCTATTTTTATAAGTCTTGCCGTCTTTTCATCTAATACATTATAGCTTATAAAATCTTTCAAGTAAACATCTATGACACTTTGTGACAATTTATTACCTATTTTGTCAATTATATTTGCCACTTGCTCTGATTTGCTTAGGTCGGTCTTTATTATTTTTATATAACCTCCACCACCTCTTCTACTTTCCACATAAAAACCCATTTCAGGAATAAATCTAGTAGAAATAACATAGTTAATTTGAGAAGGAACGCAATTAAACATCCTACTCAAATCACTTCGTTTAAGCTCTACTTCATCATTTTCCCTTATTATTTCTTTTATATATTCTTCGATTAAATCAGATAATTTCATAATTCATCTCCTTTTTAACTTTGACTTTCTTTGACTATTATACATCACAATTTTTATTTTGTCAATACATTAAGAAAAAATTTTTTAGATATACAAAAAAAGAAGAATTTAATTTCGTATATAAATTCTTCTTTTTCATTTAATTAATTATTTTCTTCATCTTCATTATAGTCATCAAAATATTTTTTATCGCGTCCACAATTTGGACATTCTTCTATATCTCTTAAAAGTGGTTCCTTAGGACTTGCTTCATCTAAAATATAACCGCATTTTGAACATTTATATTTATAATATTTTGGCATAAAAGCACCTCCCTTACATCATATCTTTTTTCTTCAACCATAACATTGCTATAACCGTAACAAGTATTGAAACTATAATAATTCCCCAAAACCCAGCAACACCAGTATTAAATGGGAATGTTACATTCATACCCATTATTCCTGATATCATTGTTGGCAAAGATATCAAAACTGTAATAGAAGTTAAATATTTCATAACAATATTTAAATTATTTGAAACCATTGTTCCAAATATATCTACTATACCATTTAGTATTTCACTATATGTCTGAATCATTTCTATGGCTTGTCTATTTTCAATTAATGTATCTTCAAGCATATCTTCATCATCTTCATAAAGCTTTAGTGCTTTGCCTCTTTTAAGTTTTTCTAAAACCACGTGATTACCTTTAACAGAAGCATTAAAATATATCATACTTTTTTCAAATTTCATTATTTTCAAAAGCTCTTTGTTTCTCATTGTTCTTTCCATTTTTGCTTCAAATTTTTCTAAATCTGCGTTTATATATGTTAAATATCTAACATAATCTTGTGCAATATCATAAAGTATTTGGAAAACAAATCTTGATTTTTTGTCAGTATGTATTTGATATGCTTTATCTTTATTTAATATTCCCTTTATGCAATCAATTTCTTCTTGTGATACTGTTATAAAAATATCATCTCTAACAAGTATCATACCTATCGGAAGCGTGGTATATCTTTTTTCTCCTGATGTTATTTTAGTAAAAGGAGAATCGACAACAATTAGTACTGCGTCATCTTCCACATCAATATGTGCTTTTTCAGCGATATCTAGTGGATATATTAGTAATTGTTCGTCTATTTCAACTTTACTGCATATATCTTTTATTTCTTCTTCAGTTGGCTTTACCATATTTATCCAACAACCTTTAATAGGCTCTTTTATTGTATCTAACTTTCCAGATACAGGATTTGTAATATATATATTTACCACTTTATCACTTCCTTTTCTAATTATTTTATACTTAATAAATAAGTATGTCAATAAATTTTAGACAAATGAGTGAAAAATAAAATACAAACATAAAATAAGCTACATTAGTACAAATTTAATGTAACTTATTTTAATATTTACATTGTTAGAACTCCACCTTCAGTCTCAAGAATAAGTAAAACTTTTTCTTCTTGCCCTGTTTTTGCATTTACATATATTAAAAATTCCCTTTCATCTATCTTGCCTTTAAATTCATAAGTTAGTAACTCACTTTTTGATTCTGTTGGAATTATAGCAAGATTTTCACTTATTATATTAAGATTTTTGTTTAATGATTTTTTTGCTTCCTCTATTGATATTGTTGGAGTTACATTTTCTCTTTTGGTATGATTAAATGTATAACCTTGACACTCTACAGAAAACACATCACCACTATCAAGTGCAACTTTAACTTTAACTAAATCTGGGTATAAAACCACATCTTCTTGCACTGCTGCATAGTTTATTATTGCAAAATTTTCAGTCTTTAAATAATAATTTTCTTTTACATTTTCAATACCTATCTTTTTTAAAAATTCCAAACCGCTTTTTTCTGCCTCTTCCATAGATATTTTTTCTTCATCAACTTTTCTATCACTTACCATTAAATACATTTTTCCATCTTTTTTAGTCATACTTATATCTCTTGTATTTTCTTCATTTTTTAGTTTTAAGTTAAAATTATATAAATCTATTCTACCATTTGACTCTCCTCTATCTTCAATGCTTTCTATATTCTCTTTTCCAAATATATTAATAACATTTTCTTTTGCTTGCTCAACAGTAACTTCATTATTTGTTAATGATTTTGGAGTTTGCGTAAGCAAGTGATCTGAAAATGCTCCGTCATAAATTAATCCCTCATACTCTTGAAATGTCTTACCTATTTTAGATATATTTGCAACAGTTGTAACAACTTCTGTATTTTCAAGTTTTTCATCACTTACTTTCTCTAACTCATCCCATTTAATTCTTCCATTATTTAAGTCATCATATATATCAGTCATTACCTTTCCAAGTTCTTTAGAACTATCATATAACTTAGCTATGCTCGTATATTGTTCATCTGTTATTTTTTTATTCTCTGAGGTTTGTTTTAGGAGTGTATAACAATAATCACTAAGTTGCGTAAGATATTTTGAAGCATTTGCTTGACTTTCTTGATTACTTGGAAGTTCTTCTAAATTTTCTTTTGCAAGATTTGCTTGTTTCCATATACTTGCAAGTGTTGTAGATGTCATTTTTGGAGTATTAGTTATTTGAAGTTTCGCAAGTTCTGTTTCTACATTACTTATATAACCAACCATTTCATACATAGCTCTGTTATACTCATCCTGTGCTATTTGTTTTTGCCTTTTAAACTCATTTGTCATTTCTACTGCATAAATACTAAATGCACCAAATACTATAAAAACAATAACTGCTAAAGCTTTTTTATTTATTTTTCTTTTTATATCATTAACTTTTTTTTCAAATTTTTCTATCATATCAACCACCTATTGCAAATCTATGATTTCCTATTGTTGCTAAAGTTTTAAGCGAAAAGAGCCACTTACTTTTTGTTGTTTTAGGGTTATAGAAAAAAAGAGCTCCATTACTTGGATCAGATCCACTAATTGCCTCTTGTGCTGCTTTGTAAACAGTAGAGCCTTTATCTATTTTCTTGTTAAACTGTCCATCTTTTATGCAAGAAAATTGATTTTTTTGATATATCACACTTGATATTGTATTTGGGAACTCTGAACTTTTTACTCTATTTAATACAACCGCTCCAACTGCAACTTGACCTTGATATGGCTCTCCTCTTGCCTCTCCATTTATAAGGCGAGCAAGAAGGTCAACCATATCTCCAGTTGATGCTTTATTTGTCGAAGTAGAGCTTTGGTCTGTTTTAGCAATTATACTACTTTTTATATTTTCAATTATATTTTTAAAAGTCATGTTATAATTTAAAGAAATATACAAAGCAAAAAGAAGTAATGAGCATAAAAAAACACATACTGTATATTTTCTGAAATTTATTTTTGTCATAATACCTCCAAAATTTAATTTATTAGTATTTTTTCCTAAAATTTCAATTTATATACAATATGTATTTATTTTTTTATATTATTGTAGATTATTTTATTTTTAATTATATTTACACATTTTTTTATAAAAAATCAATAAAAAAATCACATTATTTTTAAAAAGTTATCCACATTTATCACATTTTTTTAAAAAATGTAATGTAAAACTATTAATACAATAACTCCTGGCAATCCAAGAAGTCCTGAAACAAGTGCAGTAACTGCATTAAATGGAATATTTAGTCCTATATTACTTCCAAATACATTTACAAGCAGTATCATTACAAGACCAATTCCAATATTTAATAAAAGTTTTAGTATTTTCTTTAATGGCCAAGCAAGTATCCTTGCTACAATTATAACTGCAATAATACAAAGTACCAAAATGATATATTGCATATATCTACCTCCAAATATCACAATGTATATTACCATTATATCTATATATATTATTTTTTATGATATATTTTTATTTGTTTTTTGCAATTTCATAAAAAAAAATCATATAATATATAAAAAGAATTTTAAAATATCTTAGATTGGAGGTATTGATATGGCTAAAAGTTATTATGACAGCATAATTAACATCCCTAATGGCTCTGCCATATGTAGAAAAAATGAACGGTATGATTATTGGTACAAAGACAAAGTAATTCTTGCAGACTGTATTAATTTTTCGTATTTAGCAGGTAAAATAATAGCATTTAAAAAAGATGATAAAATAATTGTTTATTCAATGCATATCGTAAATATTGGAAACTTTGAAACAGTAGAAAAATTACTTGAATTTTCCTCGTTTTCAAGTGTAGCCTATGGAAAAATTATTTGTGAAAGAAATTCTTACTTAATTGATAGCAATTGCCAAATTAAGTTTACTGAAAGGACCCACATAAATTAAAATCAAAGTAATAAATAAAGTTGGAACAAAATAAATTGCTCCAACTTTATTTTATATAATTCTTACTATATCATTATATGTAACAAATAGTGTAAGTAGTAAAAGTAATGCTAAACCAATATATGAAATTATAGCCTCTACTTTTATTGGTACTTTTTTTCTTGTTATTGTTTCAACTAATACTATAACAATCTTTCCTCCATCAAGAGGTGGAAATGGCATAATATTTGCAACTCCTACTGCTAAACTTATTATTCCAAGTAGATTTAAAAATGAAAGTAAACCTTCAGTTTTTGACACTACTTCTCCAATACCAACTATACCAGACATTTCATTTACACTCACATTTCCTTTAAATAAATCAATGTATGATCCAACTATATTAACAAAATTATTTTTTGCTGATAAAGTAGCATAATATAAATTTGGTTTTACCTTTTCTGTTACGAAATTTCCTAAATTAAACTGTCTTTGAGTATCTGGCACTATATCTTTTTCAATTGTCTCCTCTCCCCTAATAATAGTAAATTTAAGACTATTTCCAGCATTTTGCTTAATTATATTTACAATATCAGTAGAACTTTTTGTTTCTACTCCATTTATATTAACTATTTTATCTCCTGCCTTTAGTCCAGCATTAACGGCAGCACAACCAGAAGCTACCATTTCAATCTCATTTGAAACATCACTACCGTCAGCATTTACTAAAAATGATACTCCTATATATCCAATATTTGTTACTGCGTCTTTAACAGTAACTTTATTTATTTTTCCATCTCTTATATATTCGACTTCAACATCATTAGGTAAATTTGATTTTTTAGCCATTAAATCGTCAATTAAATGTACTTTACTTCCATTTACAGAATATATCTCATCTCCTACTTGTATGCCTGCTTTTGCAAGAGGAGAATTTGCATCTAAATCAGTAATTTTTGTATTATATGTATTAACTGCAAAACCTACCCCAATAAATATTATCGCTGCAAGTATTGCATTAAAAAATACACCTGCAAGTAATACAACAATTTTTTCAAAAGCATTTTTTTTAGCAAAAGAATCTTCTCTATCAGATTCTCCATCTTCTCCTTCAATTGCACAATATCCACCAAGTGGAATCCATCTTAAAGAATACATTGTATCTTTATATTTCTTTTGCACAATTTTAGGTCCAAAACCAATTGAAAATTCATTTACTCCCATTTTAAAGAGTTTGGCAAATATAAAATGGCCAAACTCATGTATAGTTGCAACTACACCTAAAATTATCAATAATTTTATTATAGTAATTAAAAAAGTTACCAAATATATTCCTCCTTAAACTACATACCCATATATACTTTAAATATAATATATATAACTGGTGCAACAAACATCATACTATCTAATCTATCAAGTATTCCTCCGTGTCCTGGCATAAGTGAACCAAAATCTTTTATTTTACAAAATCTTTTTATGGCAGAAGCAGTTAAATCTCCAAATTGTCCAACAATCGCAGCTATTACTCCACTAAATATTGCAAGGAACATATTAATATTTAAAGCATAGCAATTATTTGCAATTAGAGTTATTACAATATATGCTATAACAACCGCTACAATACCTGCAATTGATCCTTCAACAGTCTTGTTTGGACTTATATCTGGGCACAATTTTTTCTTTCCAAATTTTGAGCCTATAAAATACGCAGCTATATCAGATGCAAACGCACCAAGTAAAACATACCATATAAGTAGTCTGCCATTATCCATCATAAGTATAAGCTTTATAAACGAAAACATAAAGGGAATTAATACTAGTGAAAAGCAAGTTATCATAACATCTATAATATTAAACTTAAGATTTGTAAGAATTGCGTAAGAAAAAATACATATCAAAATAGCTGGAAGAGCTATTCTAATACAAAGTATTTTATCTGCATTTGCTACAATTCCCCCCATTGAAAAGAGTGTCAGACATCCTAAATATCCAATCCACGAAATAGGATTATAACCTGCCATTTTAAATGCTTTATTATATTCATAAACGCCTATTAATGATATTACAACTACAACTAATGTATCTACAATAGGAATATTTACTATTAATATAGCGGCAAGGAAAATAGAATATATTAAACCTGTAATTAATCTAGTTTTCACAACATCAGTCCTTTTCTTAAACTTCCATTATTTCTTTTTCTTTTTCAGATATGATATTTTCAATAGTAGAAATATATTTATCTGTTATCTTTTGTATTTTTCCTTCCAAATCTTTTTGGTCATCTTCTGTTATTTCTGAAGCTTTTTGTTTAGCCTTAACCTCATCCATTGCATCTCTTCTTGAATTTCTAATTGCTACTTTTGCTTCTTCTCCTAAAGATTTTACTTGTTTAGAAAGTTCTTTTCTTCTATCTTCATTTAACTCTGGAAATACAAGTCTTATTGCATTACCATCATTTATTGGGTTAACACCTAGGTCTGCTTTTTGAATTGCTTTTTCTACAGCTATAACCATAGATTTATCCCAAGGTGTAATAAGTATTTGTCTTGCTTCTGGTACAGATATAGTACCTACTTGATTAAGAGGAGTAGACATCCCATAATAATCAACTTCAACTTTATTAAGTATTGCTGGATTTGCTCTACCAGCTCTAATATTTGCTAATTCTTCTTTTAAAAAATCTATAGATTTATCCATTTTTTCTTCTAAAATATCAAAGTCCATCAAAATTTCCTCCTTGTAAACATTACATTATTATTATACAACAAATTAGAAAAAAAGCAATATTTAAAGCTAGAAAAAGCAATTTATTTAAGTATCTTTGCTTATTTTCTATTTTTTTACAGAATATACTATTTTATGCAAGGTTACATCTAATAAAAGAGGCTAAACCACTACATATTTATTCTCTATTTTGTATATTTTAATTATATTACAGTATTTACTTTATGAATTATTATTAACTTTAGTACTTTTTAAATACATTCTCTAATTGCTTCATTGCCCACTCTAATTTCTTTCTAGGTAACGCAATATTTAATCTTTGGAATCCTTTTCCGGTCTTACCGAACATCTTACCATTATCTAACCACAATTTTGCGTCATTAATAATTAATTTTTCAATTTCATTATCAGATAATCCAAATTCATTAAAATCAAGCCAAAGAAGGTAAGTCCCTTCTGGATAAATTAGTTTAATCTTAGGTAATTTTTCTTTTAAAAAACTATCAACATATTCTATATTTTTTAATAAATATTTTCTTAAGCTATTTAGCCACTTTTGACCTTTCTCATAGGCGGCTTGACAAGCTATTAATCCCATTATATTTATCAAACTATAACCTGTGTTCCATAATTCTATTTGAAATTTTTCTCTTATTTTAACATTTGGTATAAAAATATTAGAAATTTGTAGTCCTGAAAGATTAAAGGTCTTAGTAGGGGCAGTGCAAAGTATTATATTATTCATATAATCTTTATATTTTAATAAACAAGTATGTTTTCCACTCCATACAAAATCACTATGAATTTCATCACTTACAATAAAAACATTATATTTTTTACAAATATTTATTATTTTATCTAACTCATCACGTGTCCAAACTCTACCCACTGGATTATGTGGAGAACATAGTAAAAATAATTTTATATTATATTTTTTTATTTTATTTTCAAAATCTTTAAAATCAATTTCATAATGATTATCTTTTAATATTAAATTGCTACTTATAACCTTTCTTTTATTGTCCTCTACAACTTCTGTAAACGGATAATAAACTGGATTATTTATTAGAACATAATCATTTTCTTTTGTAATAATTTTTACAGCAGTAGCTAAGGCAAAAACTACTCCAGGTGTTGGAATAAGCCATTCTTGTTTTAATTCTATATCAAAATTATTTTTATACCATTTTTTTATAGATAAAAAATAGTTTTCATCATTTTTTGAATATCCAAGTATGCCATAATCAATTTTTTTATGCATTGCATCTAAAATTTCATCACAGCACCTAAAATCCATATCTGCAACCCACATAGGAAATACTTCTTCTGGTTTATTATTAGCAGACTTAAAATCATATTTTAAACTATTAGTATTATATCTATTAATTTCTTTGTTAAAGTCCATTTTTATCTCCTTTTTACCTTATTTTATTATATCAAAATCCATAGTAATAATAATCATTTACTGCTTTTTTAAATTTTTTTACTCTACTTGTAATATAGTTTTCAAGCTTATTCATAAACTCATCCGACTTTATTTTGCTTTCAGCTACAAGTGTTAAGCCTTTTTCCCAACTTGCAGTAAGTTCAGGATTTAACATATCTGGAATAGTTTTCTCAACAATATCATATATAGCTTCGCCTTTTTTTGTTGGTGTTAAAATTTGAGTCTTTTTATTCGTATTTATATATGCTATTCTTTCTAATTTTTTTATAATCTCAGCTCTTGTTGCACTTGTACCTATTCCACTTCCTTTTATTTGCTCCCTTAAACTTTCATCTTCAATTAATTTACCTGCATTTTCCATTGCAAGAATTATAGAGCCAGAAGAATATCTAGTTGGTGGAGAAGTTTCACCTTCTTTTACTTGCATATCAATTAAAGAAAGTTTATCTCCTTTTTTTAGTTTAGTTAGTATTTCCATATTATTTTGCTTTTCATCATCTTTATCATTTTTATCTACTTTATCATCTTTTAATATATCAAGATATCCACTTTTTACACATATTTTACTTGAATTACTAAATTCTTCATTTTTAACATTTACTGTTACACTTATCTTGCAATACTCTGCTGGTGGATAAAATACACTTAAAAATCTTCTTACAATTAAATGATATATGTCTTTTTGTAACTCCTTTAAGTTCTTGTAGTTTTCAAATCCCTGTCCAGTAGGTATAATTGCATAGTGGTCTGTTATCTTAGAATCGTCAACATATTTTGTCTTTATTAGATTAGTACTATACTTTTCAGCTATCATTTTCTTTATATACTCTTTTATATTATCTTCAAGAGGTGCTTTTGCAAGTCCATTAAGATTTTTAGTTATTTCTTTTGCAACAGCAGTTGAAAGTACTCTTGCATCAGTTCTTGGATATGTTACTAATTTTTTTTCGTATAATTCTTGTATAATATTCAAAGTTTCATCAGGACTTATTTTAAATTTCTTGCTACACTCATTTTGAATTTCTGCAAGATTAAATAACAAAGGTGGATTTTCTTTTTGATTTTTTTTACTTATACTTTTTATAATCCCATCTTCATTAAGTGATTTTACATACTCTATATATTTTAAAGCATCTTCTTTCTTTTTAAATCCTGTATCATTATATAGTTTACTTGAATTATATACACTTGAGCCTTCTACTGCTTTAAAATCAAAATCTAATTCATTATCATTTACTGCAAATTTTCC
>CANQLD010000036.1 GCA_947624625.1 uncultured Clostridia bacterium
AAAAATAATAAAATAGAAATAAAACAACATATAAATACTAAAATAAAATTTCTTATTTTTATCATTTTTTCACCTACTTCCCTATATTTTCTATATTATCTTTATATTTATCAAGTATCATTGAATAAACCACTCTTGATTTATTATATAATTTATCTGAACCTATAACGTAGCCCATCATTGCGTCTATATATATTGTATTATTTGGTTTATATCTTAAAATACTTGAATGTTGATCATCAAGATATAATACATTATCAAATACATTATTAGGACTTTCAACTTTAAAATCAAGTTTAGTTCTAACTCTAACATTTATGCCATCAGAATATATTATAGGAAGCTGAACTGTTGCACTACCTGACACTACTATTTTATTATTTTTTATATAGTCCACATATTTTTGTACTGCTTCCTCATCAACTTCAAAAATTACAAGCCCTTCAATTTTTTTTATAAAATCTTCCTTATTAATATTTCTATAATCTACATTTAATAGTGAATTATAGTAATTTTGGCAAGTATTTACTATTTCATCATAATTTCCTTTTTCATATTTATATAAATCTATTGGTAGAATAAAATCATCTTTATTTTCTGTAGTATAGGCTTGCTCATATATTTCTTTATCTACCTCTTCTATAGTATAAGGATACTCTGACGCATTTTCAGGTTGTTTTTCTTCATCTCTCAAATTAGCTCCTGTTACTGTTAATGCAAATTTTTCAACAAATTTTACAATTAACTCATTAAATTCACCTTTTTTTAATTTCCTATTTCCATCTAGTTTATCTTTTGAGTTTTCTATTATCTCACTAGATACTAAATCCATAATACAATATTTTTGTTTTCTTTCATATTTATCATAATCAGAAAATTCTGGCTTTACTGAACTTTCTATATCTAAACTTAATAAATTATTTTTTGCTTCAGATATTAAGTATATTGCATCAACTAATGTTAAATTATTATAATTTACATCTTCTTTAGGAAGTATATTTAAAGCTTTAGCAAAATCAGTCCATTCCTCAGTTGTAGTATGTTCTTCATTTAAAGCTTTAACAGATGTTTCATTATTATATGCAGCTGCAATTACTATCTTTACTGCTTCAATATATGATATATTCTCATTTGATTTTGGCGATTCATTATTATATAAACTTGAAAAGCCATACATATTCATAGGTTCTTCATATTTTATATATTTATCATATTTTTTTAGGTTAATATAATACATAGTAAAGCCTGCTATAGCAAGTATAACTAAAACTACACAACAAAATATTATTTTCACCTTTTTTTTAGTTTTTAGCCTTTTCAAGTAATACACCTCCAACTTATTTTAATATTCCTACATCTCCAGCTATATTTTTATTAATACTACCCATACAAATATATACGTTACCAGTTTCATTATCCTTTTCAAAAGGAACATCTATTATTTTTAAATTAGATCCCAAATCATATTTGTATGTATTTCCAGTTAAATTATCTGAAAATAATACATTCTCTAATTTATTAGATTGTTCTACATTAAATTCTACAATTGTTCTTGCTCTATACTTACTTCCATCAAAATACACTATTGGCATTTGTATTTTAGCATTTCCAATTAATTTAATTTTATTTTCTTTTACATAGTTTATATAATCCTGAATTTGATCATCACCAAATTCATACATAGATACTTGATTTACTTTCCATCTAAAATCATTAATATCTATAGTCGCATAATCTACATTTAATATTGCATCAAAATACTGCAAAATAATACTAGACATAGATGCCATATTTTCTTTTTCATCTGCATATATTTCTATTGGTATTTTACTTTTACCTATATCTTCGGTATAGAATTTAGTCTCATAAATCTTTTTATTTACATTAGCTAATACATATGGATAATCATCAAAATTATATGGTAATTTTTCATCATTTATAACAAATTTATCGTCTGAATTTAGTGTCATTGTTCTATATTTTTCACTAAATTTTATCAATAATTCATTTAATTCACCTTTTGCTATTTTTCTATTTCCATTTAAGTTTGAAGTATTATTGTCAATTATTTTATTCCATACAGCATCCTTAAGTACAGTTTGTTGTTCGTTTTTGTATCTATCAATATCACTAAAAGTAGGTTTACCTTCTATATCTAAATTTAGTTCTAACATATTAACTTTTACTTTACTTAGAATAGATAAAACATCTATATATGAAATACGATCATTTTGATTTTTTTCATCAATACTTTCGGGCAATAATTCCATAGCATTAGCATAATTTACCCATATTTCATTATCATATTTTGGGTTATTAAGAGGTGCAATTCCCTCAATACTATATACATTTAAAGCAGTTGATACAATCATTTTTATGGCTTCTGATTTTGTAACTTTTTCACTAGATTTAGGTGATTTATTATCATACATTCTAGAATAGCCATAAATATCCATTTTCTCAATATACTCATCATACTTTTTGTATTTATTATACATAACAACGTTATATGTAAAAGTAATTCCTGCAATTAAAATGCATATTATAACAGTCCAAATTATTACAACTGTTATTTTTGATTTTATTCTTTTTACTGGCTTTTTTGTATCATTTTTCTTATTATAGCTAGGCACAATTTTAGGCTTTGATTCACCAGTTTCAACTTTCTTTATTTCTTCAACTTCACTTTTTATTTCTTGTTTTTCTTCAGTATATTTTTCATCTATTTTAACATCATTTTTTTCAACTGTTTCTTCATTTACATTATCTTTTTCATTATCAATGTTATTTTCTTCCAATTACTTCACCTCTTTTTTTACGGATTGCATATTGGACAAGGATAAAACCCTTGTTTAGCTTCACTATTATATGTAATTTTAGCAGAAGCAGCTTGTTGTTTAGTAAGTACATATGCTGGTGTAATTGTACTTACACTATCTCCATTATGATACGATATCTTAAATTCTGGACAATTTTCATCTTTATGATATAAATTTAAATTGTATTTTGAAATGCCATTTTTAGGTATTGAGAAATAATATCTATCTGCTTCATCTAATTGAGATACAGAATATGATTTTGCATTTAAATATTTATTTCCACTGTTTAAACCTTGCACAAAAGCAAATATACTTACATTGTTTATTGCACTAGACATTTCTTCAGTTGTTATTGTTGGAAATACAAACTCATAGTTTATTCCTGCGTTTTTTGCATAATTATTTGCAATATTTATATAATATGATATTTGTTTAATAATCGTATCAGTAATTACTTGTTTTCTTACTTCTAACAAATGTTTTACTACATCAGATTTTATACTTGAATTAAAGCATAAATCACTATTATTATTGTTATCTGAAATATAGAACGATTTAGCTTCATAATTTGTTCCATTTCTATATCCTCTATGTGTAACATAATCATCCATTGTAAATTCCACTGTATGTACTTCTCTATTACTAGTATCAATACCTGGTACAACTTTATTACTAACTATGCTATATGTATATGAGTAATATACCTTTGGCTTTATAACATGCTCAATTTTTCCTCCAACATTTTCTTGAGAAGATATATACACACCGTTATAGTCAAGTATAGCTATAACTGGTATGAAAGTTTGAAGATAACGTTCTGCAGCATCATTTCCTTTTATTCCAAAGTTATTATACAATGTATTTAAAAATGTTGTTTTAGCTATTTCTGGGTTAACACTTACTTTATTATCTTGTATACCAGAATATCCATAGTCAACTTTTTTATCTGCACTCTCAACTTCTTTCATCTGATTTGCAGCATCTTCTGTTGCAATATTAATTATTTTTGTATAATACATCTCTTGTTCTTCTGCTTTAATTGTGTATGAAATATTTACATATACAATTATTATTATTGGTAACAATATTGCAACAAATATTAAAGCAAAATCCGTTATCTTCATCCTTTCACCCCCTTGCAACAAATATTAATTTATTAAATTTTTATTTATATGGTAAACTCTTGTTTGTTAATTTGCTATCTTCCAATACCCAAGAGCCATTTGAACTTCTTTTAATTAACGCAATTCTAGCTGTAGGTGCAGAGTTAATAGAACTATTATCATCAATATCTAAGTGTTCTACCTTATCACTTCCACCACCACTATAGTTAAATGTTACTCTTGCAAATAGATTTTTAACTTTTGAAAAATCCATTCCACTACTATAACAGTGTATATATACTTCCATTTGATTAATATTTGCATAAGTACCAGACTTTAATGTATTAAGATTAATTGTAATAGTTTCATCAGCATTTCCAGTACTAGCCTTAGTACCTTTAGTATCATCACCTGAGAATGTCGCATATGGAAGAGATTTATCTTTATAATCTATTTTTTCTTTAGTTCCATTTTTATATGTAAAATAAACAGACAAATCTATATCAGTTGTTGGATCCCAACCTGTTTCAGCTTTTATACTGATAACCTCTTCTTTTACAATTATTTTTACTTCATCTTCACTTGTTTCATAGCCTGCATCTGTGTTATAGCCTTTCGCTCTAAGAGTATGCTCTCCAATTGTTAAATTTTTGGTTATAAAAAACTTTTCTGTTAAAGATTTTGTTTGCGGAGCATCACTATCAAGTTGCCAAATTATTTTATCAACTTTATTCCACCACTGATTACCAGTTTTATCTATTTCAGCTATAAACTGCAAATCTTTACCTGTATAGCCTAATGTTCCAGTACCAAGAGTTAAACTTCTTGGAGATGTACTCTCATCAAAAGATAAAGTAGTAGGATAAGTTAATTTTATCTTAGGTGCATCATTTACAACTTGTAATGTATCATAATATGTAGAATCAACTTTTGCCCAAGCTTGATTTTTTACATAACCACCATAGTTCACATTTATTCTATCTTTGCTTGCTGTCGGAACTATTGTGTTAAATATAGCTCCTGCCATTGTTGTATTACTATTTTTCATTTTAACATAAAATTGATCTCCTTCTTTTAAGTAATACGCATTATTTTTTACAATATTAGCATCTGCCATATCAATAATTTCTCCAGATGATTCTAAAATATCTTTATTATAATCTATTTTATATTGCTCATTATAATTATCTGTTGTACCACCTTCACTAGTTAAAACTTTCTTATGTGCCTCAAGTTGTATATCATATATATTACCTGTATTAGATAATTCATTAGTATATGCTTCATACATTTCTTGTGTTAAATAACCATTTTCCAAGACTTCATCTACAAAATCAATTGTAGCCTTTAACGCAAGGTTATACGACATATCATCTTGTCTTTCAAAGTAATTATATAGTGGGAATATAACTATAAGTACAACAAATATTATCATAGTAACTACTATACTTAAATTATCTTTCAAAATGAACTCCCCTTTTTTAAACTATTAATATATCTCGAATTTTTTTGAGCTATTTACTTTAAAGTTGAAGCTTTTACCTTTAAGAATATTTATTAAATTAACATATGTTGTATAATCATTTCGAATGCCAGTACTATTATTAAATGTTACAGCCATTGTTTCGTCATCACTACTTCCGTCATCATTTCTTATATAATTCATATAATAAGATATTGCTTGACTATCACTTATTTTTAAGCTCTCTGGATCAGGTGGTTCTATTACAGTTTGATCTGTAACCTTATTTCCGTATTCATAAGCTTCTTCAGCAACTGCACTTATTCCATTAAAAAGATATAATGCTGTTGTTAATGATACTATAAATATTACAATATATACTCCTGTATATATCGCTTGAAAAGCTGATTCTTCCATAAAAACGTCTCACCTTTCATCATTTTATTTTTTTGTAAATGTAATGGTTGCCACATTAGTCGTTTTATTTATACTAACTGTACATTTATATTTTGTATTATACTTATTACTACTTGTTGGTCTTACTTCTGGGTCATAAGCTTGTATTGTTGTTTCATTTTGATTTACATATGTAGCTCCTCCAACATTTACTTTAACTTTTTTACTTTCACAATATTTATTTAAAGTATTAAGTAAATCAAGTCCAGTTTTTTCTGTATTATCATATTGATCAAATTCGCTAAAACCACTAGAAATTGTTACATCAGTTTCATAGACATCAGAATATACATCTCTCATTAAACCTATTGAAACAAAGATAGCTGAAGTTATAGCAACTGTTATAAATATTGCTACACCAATTACAACAGCTTTGTTAATTACAACGTTCAATTTATATTCCTCCTTCTATTCATTAATTTTTATCACTTGAGTTAATTACTCCATCACCGTTTCTATCTGCAATTATTTTTTGTACAGTAGTTAAAGCTGACTTATCTCTTATATATTCGTCTATTAATGCATTATCTCTTGAATCTAATACTGCATCTTGATTAATATCTCCACGCAAAGGAACTTTGTATTCTTGATTTTTTACTGTAGTTCCATAATTTATATATACCTTTGTATCATTACCTGAATTTGCACCTAAAGTTAGAGTATTAAATAACATACTAGCTATGGTAGTATTAGTATTTCTTACTGTTATTGTAAATTGATCTCCTGTATTTAAAGTCATTATTCCTTCATCTCTTAACCCATATATTCTTGGATTTGCAGGCATACTAGTTGCAGTCTTTGTGCTATAACTAGATGTATTTGATGGTACAAAATTATCTGAGCCATTTAAAAAAGTAAGGATTTGATCTGTTGAAAATTTTCTATCAGATAACTTGTATGTAAGCTGAGCTTTAGTTGTTGATCTTGTTTTGCTAAAACCAGTTACCTCTCTTTCAGCATCAAGAAAAATATCTTTAACTTTTTCATTCTCATATTTTTCATATTCATCTTTTTTTTCCATATAATCGTATTCTTTTACAATTACACTTTTTCCGTTACTTCCTGTTTTTTCTCCCAAAATTTGTATAACTGGATTATATTGCTTTGCTGTATATTCCATTTTTACTTCATAAACATTTCCAGTTGTAGCAAGTTCTCCTAAATAATTATCATACATTTCCATAGTTAAATAACCACTTTCAGTAACTTGATCAACAAATTTGGTTGTAATCTTCAAAGCAAGTGCATATGCAATATCATCTTTTTTTTCAAATGCTATATATAACGGAAGCAAGAAAAAGATCAAAACTGATAATAATATAGCAAAAACTCTTTGTACTACATCTTCCATATTAATCTCCTATTAACCATTTATACTAATTGTATTTTTTCCACCACTTAAGCTATAACTTTGAGTATATATACTGTTTGGCAAAATAAATTTTATAATTTTTTCTCTATTGCTTTTAGAAGTAACATCGTTTTTTTGCAAATTATATAAACTATATGTTGACTCAATACTTCCACTTGTATCATTTTTAAATAATTTTATCTTATTTACATTTATTATTACATCATCTCTACCAGCAAAATAATCTAATATATTCTTTACATCAGTACCTGTTACTTCTTTCTTAAGTAAAATGTCTTCTATGCTTTTATCATAAAGACCAGCTATATCAACACCACTTCCAATTTCTCTTACGGCATCTTTTGCAGTATTATAATAAGTAAGTACTGCTGTTATTGTGACAATTGAAATTAGTACACCAACACCAATTGTTATAGCTCTAGTTGTAACGTCTTCCATTATTTCACACTCCTTAAAACTATATGTTTTAAAAAATATGTAAAAAAATTTACATACTTTTTAAAGCACAAAGTAGTACTTTAAATGGCTAAAAAAGCCATACCAACAGTATAACCATTACATTTTAGCAATACTGATTTATATTTTCCACTTAAATTAATACAATTTTTATTTCCAGATGTACTATATGAACTTAAATCTTTTTTTGAAGTTTCACTAATAGATCTTTCTTCAATTAATAATCCCGTTACATTTCTATAATCATTTGAAATTATTATACTTTCATAATTTGCATTTTCTCCAAATCTAGCTTTTCTACCTGTAACCCAAAATCTATCTACTGCATTATCATAATTTTTGCTATTATTCAAAAGCAGTATAAACAAATCATCTCTATTATAATAATTCTTTATTGTTGTTAGTACCTCTGTACCTGAAAGTATGGTATTATCGTATGTTCTACTAGTATTACTACTTAATAAATCAGCTGTGATAATCATTTTACGAGTAGCTTTATCTGTTGTAGAAATAACTTGTGTACCTATATAATATACTGAAATAACAATCATAATTGAAACGACAATTAAACCAATATGATTAATTATTATTAATTTTAAATTTTTAAACATAATAAATTTCCTAAACCATTTAATTTTTATTCCTTCTTAAAATAAATGCCTAATATATCTTGAGTACTATTATTATATATTACATATGAATGATAATTATTTGAAGATGTTATTTTATTTGATAAACCTGTTATTGTTACATTGTCATTTGCTTCTGCTATTCCTTTAAAATAGAATGCTTTTTTACTTGTATTAACTGAAGTTGTTCCTTTGTAATCTGTCACTTTTAAAGTAGAAAAGTATAATCTACTAGACACACTACCTCCGTTATCTACAATAAGTAAAAAATTCTCTTTATCATAAAATTTTTTTATTGATGCAATTACATTAGCACCTGTCATTTTCACATCATCATAATCAGCAATAACTTGTGATGCTACTGCTGCAGAAACACCTTGCAACTGACTATTACTATTTCCCATCATATCTGTTCCAATACCAGTTATCATAATAACTGCTGTAACTAATGCTATTGTAATAAATAGTCCTACACCAATCATAATTGCCTTTTGTGCATTATCCATATATATTCCTCACTTTTAATAATTAATTAAATAGTTTTAATTAAGAAAACTAAAATATTAGTAAAAGGTATATAACCATAATTTAGTATAATTATATACCTTTATCTAAAACAAAGTAATACTATTTATAACTTTATTTATGCTCCAGGATAAGTTGTAGCTGACCATGCTTGAGATTTAGATGCTGTATCATAGAAGTTTACATAGGCTACACCTGTATCTTCGTTATAAAATACTTGTCCAGTATATCTTTGAGTTGTATTATTATCTTTTACTTTTTTTCTTACATTTTCTGTAGATTTTACTTCTTCAGGTGCAGTACCTTTTGTGGTAATATATACTTTAATTGAAGCATCATTTCTACTTACTAAATCGATTGCTGCAGTTTGAACTTGAGCACCAGTTATAATTTTTCCATCATATTGATCCATTATTTGTGTTCTTAAACTTTCAGATATACCTCCTAATTGTTGTGTTCCACTATTTAATAAATCTTGTCCTATACCTGTAATTAACATTACTGCTGCTATAACTATGATTGTAATAAATAATCCAACACCAATCATAATTGCCTTTTGTGCGTTATCCATATATCATTTCCTCCTTTAATTAGTATACAATTTTTTATAATATTATGTGAAAGAACTTTTTGCACTTGCTAAACTACCCCAGCTTGTACCTCCAGATTTTTTATAAAAATTTATATATGCTATACCTGTGTCACTATCATAAAAAACTTCACCAGTATATTTTTCTGTATTAGAAGATATAGCACTCCTTACAGCTGATGTACTTTCTTTCTTAGCACCATCAATTGCTGTTTTAACAGATGCATCATTTCTACTAATCAAATCTATAGCTGCTGTTTTAACTTGAGCACCAGTTATAGTCTTTCCATCATATTGATCCATTATCTGTGTTCTTAAACTTTCAGATATACCTCCTAATTGTTGTGTTCCACTATTAAGTAAATCTTGTCCTATACCAGTAATTAACATTACTGCTGCTATAACTATGATTGTGATAAATAATCCAACACCAATCATAATTGCCTTTTGTGCGTTATCCATATATTTTCCTCCTTTGATTTTTATTATATATTAAACATTGATAACTATATGGATAATTTTATTGTTACATTATCAATGTTTAAAACAAATTTAATTTTTACATTAGAAAGTCATTGTACTAAAGTATGTCATCATTTGCATTATACTTACTATCATAAGTGGAGCAACTAAATATCCACCAATTAATAGTACCATAGGTGTAAATCCAAGTACCTTACCATAAGTAACTTTCTTTTGAATAAGTCTTTCATTAGCATCTTTTCTTCTTTCATGGAAGAAAGCTCTTTCTGTTTCAAGCTCATCAAATGCATCTCTTATTGGTATTCTTTCAACAGCTGAAATCAATTGTTCACATATTCTTTGAAAATCTTTGTATGGAACATCCTCTTTTAACTTTTCAAGAGCTACCTCTGCACCTGCTTCATAATTGTTTAAGCAAGTTGCAATTGGTTCTTTAAATGCATATGAAAATCTTTCAAGCCATTCAAGTATTGTTTGAACATCAATTCTATCAATATACATAAGCATTAGTATAATTGACTGGAATTGCATTATTTCATTTTCTTTTTCCATTTCTCTTATTTTGTTACGTATAATTAAAAGTAACGTTGGCATATAATATGCAATTACTGCACATATTAATGAAACTAGTACGTGCCAAAATTTAATATATGAATTATTTACAGTATTTATCTTATCATATACTCTATCAACTGCCTCTTGGTCAACTGTTCCTGTAGCTGAATCAGTAAATTCCATTTCTAGTTCTTCTTTAGTTACATTTTTATTTTTATACTTATCTATATATGTTTTATCTCTTTCATTTAATGCATTAGCAGCTGCTTGTTGTTGTTCATTTAATTTACCAAATGACAAGAATTCATCACTTATTTTGTTATATACTGCACTAACATCTATTCGTTGCATATTAAACATAAGTATTAGTACAAGTATAAACGTAACTGCTGCTGCAGTAAGTTTATTAACATATAGCCACTCTATTGTTAAATAAGAGTTTGTATTTTTTATAAGGATTGTTTCATTTCTATTTTTTCTAGTATGTGGTTTTGATTTAAATGCATCTACCAACATTTTTACAAATTGATATTTATACACTTTATCTTGCCACTTTCTACCAGACATTCTATCAAATTTTATTTCTTCTGAATCCTCACGAACAATTCTAAGCATTAAGTAAGAAATAAATATTGATACTATTATTAATGACTGCATTATAAACCCTATACTACTAGCATAAAAGTTAGATAGTGCAGGGAAGTTTGACTCTGCCCAACCTTGTAGTGGTTTTATTGCAAAAAGAGGTGCAACTGCAATTATAGTTAAACTTCTAAACATATAATTAATTTTATCTCTTTTTAATATTTCTAGATGTATTTCAGTTAAAATATTATTTAAGTTTTTAAGATATACTGAAGTTCCATCTACTTTTTTATCTCCAAGATCAAGTGTTAGATAAGATACACCAGCAAATAATTTTAAGAATCTATTTGGCGCAGTGTCGTAATATCTTTCCAACTCTGTTTCCGGATTTGTTGCAAGCATTGCTTCTTTTATTCTTTTTAGTTGAGGTACAACCTCTTTTTCTCCTAAATCATCAATTGCTTCAATAAATGATTCTTCAATCATTCCATGTTCGTGGAATGCGTGTCTTATACTTGTAAATACCTCTGGTAACTGCCTAAGTATTTTTTCTGATACTGCAGTTATCCCTAAATCTATAATCTTTTCTGTGATAATAAGTACACCTACTATTATCATCAAAGACATATACAAATCATCAACAAGATTTATAAATACAAATAGTGAGACAAACAAGAAGCTAAGTGCTATAAGCATTGATTTACCAGTTCTACGTCTTATTTCATATTCTGTATAATCGTTTGTCATCTCCATTTTTAGTCTTGTCTTTTTTGTATAATATTTTATAATCGGCATTTTTACAAATGTCATATAGACTATTTGGAATATTTTATCAAAGCCATCCTTTACAGATCCTCTATTTTTTACTACCAATTGATCTTGACTAAAAAGTGCACTATTTTTTTTGTATTTTCTTTTTACTAATTGAAAGTATACTAGTAAAATAACCAAACCAATAACTGATACTGCAATAAGGCCTATAGCTAAATATAATACCAACTATATCACCTCCATGCTACATCAAGGAAGTTATCAAATGCTTTTACATCTTCTGAAGACATATTTTCTCTCATTGAAGTAATATTTGCTTCACTTAGTGGATTTGTAAATACATATCTTCCGTCATGCCATTCTACTATATTTTTATATGTATAATTTCCATTTTCTGTTTGATGTTCGAAGTATTCAACTGCATTATCCATAAATTTATCTAATTTTCCATCCATTGACTTTTCATTTTTGTAATCATTGTTATAGTTAAATTCAGGATCTAGTGGAATACATTCTGTAATTCTTTCTATATATCTTGTTCCATCTACACCTCTTTTTAAGTGTATATCGAAGTTTATAACTTGTACAACTTGTACTTCTGCAACATTTTCATTATTGAACATTCCAATTTTTAGTAGTGAGTTTCTTAGAGCAGTTATAAGGTTAGGGAATGTTTTAGCATGGTGTGTAAATAGTGTAAATTTAGAGGCAACCTGTGCCATTTGAATCATCCAAGCAGCAACGGGATCTGTTGCAACCTCTCCTAGGATGTTAACGCCACCATCTGTTTTCTTTTGAACATCAAGTCCCATTTGACCTGTAATTGTATCTGTTTCTCTTAAAGATAAGATGTTGTGATAAGGATATATTTTTCTTAAGTGTAATTCGAATGCAGTTTCCTGTACACGAATTGTAATTGTTGGATATAAATATTTCATTATAGCCATTAGAAGTGTTGTTTTACCACAACCCTGCTCACCTGTTATAGCTGTTACCCTTGCACCTCTAATAAGATACTTAAGTAACTCAATAACATTTTCTTTATTTTCATGTATAAGTAGTTGTTCTGCAGATATTAATGTAGGTGGAGCAAACTTTCTTACGAAGAATGCCCAAGATTCTGAGAAATTAGGTCTTAGAACAACAACTCTGGAACCATCTTTCATTTCATTGATTTTAAAACCAACTGATTCAGATAATTGTCCTGGATTATTGAATTTATATATATTTTGACATACTCTTTTAAGTTCTGCTTCACTGCCAAAAGATAAGAATGATAGATATGTAGCTTTACCTTTATAGAATATCCATACTGAATCATATGACATTGGAATTTTTCTAGTTCCCATTTGCTCAAAATATTCATCCATACCAGAGATTTGATCTAGGAATGAAGGTGGAATACCAGATACACCACCAGATACACCATCAATATTCATATCACGAATATCATCAATTACACTGTAACCCTTATAACCTTGGTATATCCTTTGAACAACTATCTCAAGTTCATCATCAAATGATAACGTATCAGCTGATACCTCTCTTGCAAAAATATCATCAATCTCTTTTGCAGTTATAACATATGATGGAACCTCTGGGTCAAATTCATATTTTGGCTCGTCTAAATTATATTTTGTAATTATTTCTGTTAATGCTTCAGCATTGTATTTCTTTTTATATATATGAAGCAAAATTTCAAACTTATCTTGAGGTGTTAATTCATCAAAATTATTAAAAGGTATTGCATTATTTATATTAAATTCATTTACTTTATAATTATTTCTTAGCAAATCAAACATAAGAGTTTTTACATATTTTTTATCGCTCTTATCTGCATAACCTGCTCCTTTTAATGCTTTCTTCAAATCATATTTTACATTTCTTCTTCTTTCAAATTCCTCTTCTGAAAGAGCTAAATCGTATAAGTTCATTCTTGTGATTTCATCAAATTCCTTCTTTATATACTCACGCATCTGAGTTATACTATATTTTTCCCTTTCACGTGTTATAATGTCTTTCTTTTCCTCTTGGTCAGAATGCTTTACTTTATAGTAAAAAAATCCTACTACGACTGCAATTAATAGAAGAATCAATAATATGTTAAATATAAATGCAACTGACATTTTTTCACCTCTTTTTTATAATTTATATAATTT
>CANQLD010000037.1 GCA_947624625.1 uncultured Clostridia bacterium
CCGTAACTTATAATATCAATGTAACACTTGTCGCTATTTTCAGGTTTTATAGTAACATCAAAAGAATTGATTATATCAAACGAGAGAGAATCATTACTATCTTTATACCAATAGCCAATATAATCCTCCTCATCAACTTTGCTTTCAGTTGCTTTTACAATCATATCATTTATATTATTAGTATTTTTAATTAAATCTTGATCTAAGAAACATATTTGCCGTGTTTTAGAAGTATACATTATATAATCAGATACTTTAGAAGAATTTTTTTCATAATAGTTTTCCGGTATAACGTTATATAAAAGAATACTAAATGATATGAAAACTACTAATATATGTATAAGTAGATAAACTAAGTATTCTTCGGAATCAAAAAACAATGTAGCTAATAAAACAAAAAGCAAAAAAATAAGTAATGAAGTCAAAAGAAGTATTACAATAAACGTAAATGGGTTGATATCGAATGTTACCTTTATAAAAGATACACATACAACACTAATTATAAAAATAGTATATAAAATTGTAGTAATAATTCTAAGTTTTATAGCCATTGAATCATTATAAATACTATTATATTCACTTATTATAAGTGAAAAAGTCCCAATAATACCACATATAATGCCAAAAATGAACATATTGTCAAAAAGTTCATATAACATATTAGTATCCCTCCATTTACTAATTAGTAATAAGTAATAAATTAATTTGAAAATATTATATCATAGAATTGCTAATAAATCAATATATTTAACTAATATAGTTTACTATAAACTGAATGCATTTCAAAAAAATATATATTGACAACTTGGCAAAACAAAGTTATAATAAATTAAAGTTGAAAATAAATGTAGTATTTAAGTAGTAGAAAAAAAGGTGGTTATAAATGTTAAATTATATCAAATATGAAAATGATAGTAATAAAAAGTATATATTATTACTTCATTGTATTTGTGCAAATATGCACATTTTTGACAAACAACTATCATATTTCAAAAAAGAATATAACGTAATACTTGTTGATTTGCCATTCCACGGTGGTTCAAAGTATTATAATGATAAATTGAACTTTAAAAAAATTTCTGAAGAAATAATAAATATATTGGATGATAATAATATATCTAAAGTAACCGTAATAGGTTTATCACTTGGAGCAGTTATATCAAATTATTTATGTTATTATTATAGTAATAGGATAGAAAAAGTTATTTTTGCAAGTGGTGTAAATGGATTAAAAAACAAGTTATCTAATTTTTTCTTTAAAATATTTAGTGTTTTATGCTATATACTTCCATTTAAGCTATATGTAAAAATCATTATACGTAGTATAATTCCTCAAAAAGAAAGTATGAATTATAGAAGAGCTTTTTTAAATTCAGCTCTTGAAATGGGAAAATATAAATTTAATAAGTGGCTTAGACTTTTGTCAAAACATTTTAAAAATTATAACTCAAAATTATATAAATTTTGTAACAGTTCTAAAATTCCAAAACTTTATATAATTGGCGAACAGGACAATATGTTTTCAAATGCTATAAAGAAAAAAACAATAATTAATAAATATAACAAAATAAAAATAGCAAAAAGCAAAACTCATATGTTAGATATACTAGAAAATAATAGCTTTTATACTTTATGCAAATCATTTATTAATAGTAATACAAAGTGAGTTTATTTACTAAAATAACTTTAAAATATTGACAATAATACTAAATAAGGGTATAATATATATTGTCAAAAGTACCATTAGCTCAGTTGGTAGAGCAGTTGCCTCTTAAGCAATTTGTCCAGGGTTCGAGTCCCTGATGGTGCACCAAAATTCCTTTGTAACATAGGTTATAAGGGAGTTTTTTTCATTTTTAAAATAGTCTAGAATATATAAAATATGCTATTAATACAATTTGCCTAGCATAAAAATTTAAATGATAAAGTTTTATAGACTAGACATATAAAAAAGCCATATAAATTTACTTTGAAATCTATATGGCTTGTATTTTTAAACGTTAATGCTATACTGTTCTATAATCTTTTACAAGACTGTTACTTCGAATAAAATACGGAACAGTTCTATTGTTAAAGTTCGTTTTCTTTGAAGCTTTTCTCTTTTCAGCTTTTTTGCTAGCTCTAGAAACATCAAATGTATACATTTTTCCAGAGGTTAATATTTTATGAAACTTTTCAGTACCTAAAATAGTAGCACTCAATTCCATTCTTTCAAGTTCTTGCCTTAGGTTTTCTTGTGCCTCAAAACATCCGTGGTTTATAATGATATTTTGTGGGTATTTAAATTTAGATATAAAATCTACAAGTTCGTCGCAATGTATGTGAGATGAGAACTCTCTAGTTTGTTTTGTCAAAGCGGATTTTTTTATAGATTTTTCAAATCCTGGAATATGAATTTTATTGGACATTTTTAAGTCAAGCACTCTTTTACCTAAACTACAATCTGAAAGATAGCTAGTAAAAAGTATTTCATAGTCGTCTCTTGTTAAGAAATTGTTAATATAAGTTGGTGCCATACCATAATCTCCCATACCTGAAGAAACGATTAGGATTCTCCTTTTAGGAGAATTAAAAATAACTTCTCTTTCTTCCCATGAATCTACAAATAGTATATTACTTGGCATATATTTTATTCTGCTAAATTTAGAATAAATTCTATTTATTTCAGCTGCTAGTGGAGCATCAACACAAATATCTAAATCATATCCCATTTCTTCAATTTGTTTTAGCTCGAGTAATACCTCTTCAAACCTTTCTTGAGCAAGGCAAGGTATTAGAACACCTTTATCTTTTTTAATGCAAGATATTATACTTTCTTTAAATGTAGGCTCGTATGATTCTCCCTTATCGTTACAAAGAGTTGATTCTGTTACTATATTAATAGGTAAATCGAATATTCTCTCAGGAATATCTCTTACTAATTTAAAAGTATTACTCTCTTTGTAGTCACCAGTAAATAGTACTCTCAAAGCTCCACAATTTTTGTATGTTGCCTCTAACAAAATACTAGACGCACTCAAAATGTGGCCGTTGTCCAAAAAAGTAATTGTTATATTTTCATCAAAATTAAATGGTTGATTGTAATTACATATATAAAAAGATGAAAGTGTTGTATCTACATCATCAATACTATAAAGTGGTGGCTCAGCATTTTTAGAAAACTTCTTTTCTTTTACATAGTTTTGCTGAAGTACTTTAGCACTATTTTTTAGTATTGGACTTGCAATAAGTTTAGTTAAAAAAGTTGAATATATTGGCCCATTATATCCTTTTTTTACGATATATGGCAATCTGCCAATATGATCCAAATGAGAGTGAGTAACTAAAACCGCATCAATCTTTTTCAAATTGAAGGGTATTTCTTTATTCATCTCATCATACTTATGCTCTTGGAACATACCAAAGTCTATGAGGAAAGTCCGTTCAACATTGCTTGGAAAATGAAAAGTACAAACAATGCCTGATCCAGTCACCTCCTTGTGATATCCCTGTACTGTGAAGAAAAAGCTACTTTTGGAACTCATAAAATACCTCCTAAAATTTTATTAAAGAGTAAATAATATAATTATATTAAATTTTATATTAATTTCTAACTAAATTATATAATTTAGTAAATATTTTGTCAATAAAATAATACTACTTTTTTTATATTTTAATTTTTGCTACAAACTTACCGTAAAATACTAGCTTTTTTTACATAATTATTGTATAATATATGTATATATTTAGTAGGTGATATAAATGGAAAATAAAAAGATAATATTAACAGGTGATAGACCAACAGGAAGATTACATATAGGGCATTATTTTGGCTCTTTGCAAAATAGAGTTAAATTACAAGATGAATATAACCAGTATATATTAATTGCTGATGTGCAAGCTTTAACAGATAATTTTAATAACCCACAAAAGGTTAGAAATAATATTAAAGAGCTTGCAATGGATTATTTATCTTGTGGAATAGACCCAAATAAAAGTACAATATATTTACAGTCTATGATACCTGAAGTAGCAGAGCTTACTGTATTTTTTTCAAATTTAGTAACTGTTTCAAGACTTCAAAGAAATCCAACAGTAAAAACTGAAATTGCACAAAAAAAGGATTTGTTTGGAAATAATGGAGAAAGTATAACATATGGATTCTTAGGTTACCCTGTAAGTCAAGCGGCAGATATTGCAATTTTTAATGCTGATATTGTGCCAGTTGGTGATGATCAACTTCCTATGATTGAGCAAACAAGAGAAATAGTAAGAAAATTTAATTCAATTTACGAGAAAGTATTTACTGAACCTGAAGCAGTTGTAGGTAAATTTCCAAGAGTTAAAGGACTTGATGGCAATGCAAAAATGGGAAAAAGTTTGGGAAATGCAGTTTATTTAAGTGATAGTGAAGAAGAAATACAAAGAAAAGTTATGGGAGCATTAACTGATACAACTAAGATAAAAAAAGATGATAAAGCAAATCCTGAAATTTGTATGGTAGGATATTATCATAAATTATTTAGTGGTCAAGAGAAGGAAGTAGTTTTTGAAGAATGTAAATCAGGTAGCAGAGGATGCGTAGCTTGCAAAAAGCAACTTGCTAAAAATATTATAGAGTATCTTGCTCCTATAAGAGAAAAAAGAAGATATTATGAAGAGCATTTAGATTTAGTAGATGAGATACTAATTGAGGGAACAAAAAAGGCAAGAGCAAGAGCAATGGAGGTTATGAAACAAGTAAAATCTGCTATGAAAATAGAATATTTTAAATAGAAGGAGAAAAAATGGTAATTGATATTGTTAAAATAAGTGTAAAATCAGGTGATGGTGGAAATGGCTCAATGAGTTTTAGAAGAGAAAAGTATGTTGCAAATGGTGGACCTGACGGAGGAGATGGTGGCCGTGGAGGAAATGTCTACTTTAAGGTAAGCAATAATACTAGTACATTACTTGATTTTAAATACAAGAAAATTTTTAAAGCTGAAAATGGTAAAAATGGAGAAGGTGCAAGACGTACTGGAAAATCTGGTAGTGATTTATATATTAATGTGCCAAAAGGAACTATTGTAAAAGATATTGATAAAGGAGTAATTGTAGCTGATTTATCAGAAGACAATCAAGAATTTTTAATTGCAAAAGGTGGTCGTGGAGGCAGAGGAAATCAACATTTTGCTACACCTACAAGGCAAGTTCCAAGTTTTGCAGAAATGGGTGAAAAAGGAGTAACAAAAAACATTGAACTAGAGCTAAAAATGCTTGCAGATGTAGGATTAATAGGCTTTCCTAATGTAGGAAAATCTACAATTATTTCTACTGTATCTTCTGCAAAACCTAAAATTGCAAATTACCATTTTACTACTCTTGAGCCTGCTCTTGGTGTAGTTAAATCAAAGTCAGGCGAAACTTTTGTTATGGCAGATATACCTGGTATTATAGAAGGAGCAAGTAGTGGAGTTGGTCTTGGTATAAAATTTTTAAAGCATGTTGAAAGAACTAGATTATTACTGCATATAATTGATATATCAGGAAGTGAAGGGCGAGTTCCTGTAGAAGATTTTAAAAAGATTAATTTGGAACTTGCAAATTATAGCAAAAAACTAGCTTCAAAAAAACAAATTGTTGTTGCAAATAAAATAGATAGTTTAAATGATGAAAGCTTGCTTGATAATTTACAAAAAGAGTGTGATAAAGAAAATATAAAACTATTTAGAGTGTCTGCAGTAACAAAAGAAGGACTTGAAGAATTAATTGAATATGTTGCAAATGAACTTAAAAATATTCCAAAAGAAGATATCGTTGAAATAGATGAAACATATGGAGAAGAAGATGAGTTACTTAATCAAGAAATTAATGTTGAAAAAGTGGATAATGTATATATGATTTCAGGTGGACCAATTGAAAGGTTAATGAGTAAAGTAAATATATATGATGTTGAGTCAAGACAATATATGCAAAGATGTCTTAAAAATTTAGGTGTTATAGATAGGTTAATCGAACTTGGACTTAAAGAGGGTGATACTATAGATATAGTAGGTTACCAAATGGAATATTATGAGTAAAATTTAATATATAGTATGGAATAAATTTGGCTTAAGATTTATTCCATACTTTTTTGAGATTTTTTTACTTGACATAGATGATATAATGATAGTGCAAAAGTCATTTTTTTTAAATAATAATTTATGAAAGGAAGGGTTTTTAGTATGTATGATTATGATGTAGTAGTTATTGGAGCAGGTATTGCGGGGATATGCACAGCTTATGAGCTATCTCAAAAGTCTAATTTGCGGACTTTATTAATTGATAAGGGGAATAATATTATTGATAGAAGTTGCCCTATAAAAAATTCAAATAATAAATGTGTAGAATGTAAAAGATGCAGTATAATGAATGGATTTGGTGGTGCAGGCGGCTTTTCTGATGGCAAGTATAATATAACCACTGAATTTGGAGGCTGGCTTACTGATTTTGTAGATGAAAAAGAAGTTCTAGAACTTATTGATTATGTAGATAAAATTAATATGAGTTTTGGAGCTACAGACAAGTGTTATTCTACAGATACAAAAGAAGCCAGGGAAATTGAAAGAGAAGCACTAAAGTATGATTTACATTTACTTCACGCGAGTGTTAAACATCTTGGTACTGAAAATAATTACAACATCTTGTGTAAGTTGTATTACTTTTTAAAAGATAAAGTAGATATTTTCTGTAATACTGAAGTAGAAATGATAAGTATAAAAGAAAATGGAGATTATATTATAAATTACAAGAAACAAGATAATGAGCAAAAAAGTATATGTGCAAAATACGTTGTAGTTGCTCCTGGAAGGTCTGGAGCAGAGTGGTTTTCTAAGATATGTGAAGAAAATCTTGGTATAGAAATGGAAAATAACCAAATTGACCTTGGTGTAAGAGTCGAACTTCCAAATCAGATTTTTAAGCATATTACTGATAATGTCTACGAAGCAAAAATTAAGTATATTTCAAGTCGTGGAAATGCTGTTAGAACTTTTTGTATGAATCCTTCAGGGTACGTTGTATATGAAAATACTGATGGAACGATTACAGTAAATGGACATAGCTATGCTGATGAGAAACTTGGAAGTGATAATACAAATTTTGCAATACTTGTTAGCACAAAATTTACTGAACCTTTTAATGATCCATATCAATATGGTAAAAGAACGGCATCATTTTCAAATTTGCTTGGAAATGGTATAATTGTTCAAAGATACGGAGATTTGAAAAATGGAAGGAGAACTAACGAGAAAAGACTTGCAAAAAGTTTTACACGTCCAACACTTACATCTGCAACTCCGGGAGATTTAGGTTATGTGCTTCAATATAACCAGTTAACTGATATTATTGAAATGATAGAAAAGCTTGATAAAATTGCTCCGGGAACTGCAAATAATGATACACTGCTATATGGTGTAGAAGTAAAATATTATAGTGCTCGGCCTAAAGTTTTGTCTAGTTATCTTGAAACTAAGCTCAAAAATCTTTATGCAATAGGTGATGGGGCAGGTATTACAAGAGGGTTAGCACAAGCTGGAGCTAGTGGAGTACTTGCAGCAAGAGGAATCTTAAATAGTATCAAATAGTAATAAAATCAGGAAGAAAATAATTTTTTCTTCCTGATTTTTATACGCAAAAAGTTATTTTGTTGTATAAAAATAACTTTCAAAAATAAAAAGTTATTTTGTTATATAAAAATAACTTTCAAAAATAAAAAATTATTTTGTTGTATAAAAATAACTTTATAATAACTTAGTATAAAAAAGTTGTAAAAATGTTATAATTGTATTATAATGTATAGTATGAGGGAGGTGTTTCCTATGCCTGAAGATAATGTTGAAAATGGTGCAATAGAAACTCCATCAAATTTATTTACAAAAGTATTTTTGTGGATGTTTGCAGGACTGTTTGCAACAGGTTTAATTTCATATTTTACTTATGCAACAGGATATGCAGAAAAGCTGGTAACTAATTTATCATTTGCGGTAGTATTAATTATTGAATTAGTTGTAGTCGTGCTTTTCTCATTACTATTTAAGAAATTGCCACCTATGGGTGTTGCTATTTTATTCTTTATATATGCTGTAGTTAATGGACTGACACTATCTACAATATATTTAATATATGAAATACAATCAATTATTATAATATTCTTTGTTGCGGCAGCTTTATTTGGAATATTTGCTTTCGTTGGTGGAGTTCTAAAAAAAGATATAAGCAAATTTGGAAATATGTTAATATGGGTTTTAGTTGTTTTAATAGTACTTAGTATTGTAAATATTTTTATCGGTGCGAGTATTCTTGATACTGTAATTGATTGGGCAGTTTTAATAGTTTTCTTTGGAATAACTGCTTGGGATGTACAGAAAATAAAAATGATGCAACGTGGTTTAAATGTGCCTGCAGAAAAAATTCATATTTATGGAGCAATGGAACTATATCTTGACTTTATTAACATATTCTTAAGATTACTAAATATATTTGGAAAAGAAAAATAGTATATAAAACCTTGTTAGATATAATTCTAACAGGGTTTATAATTTAAAGGGGGAGTATTTGTGCTTGCATTAATTACAGGAGCATCTTCTGGAATTGGGTATGAAATTGCAAAAGAACTTGATAAAAAAGGGTATAGTATAATTGCAATTGGAAGAAATAAAGAAAGATTAGAAAAGTTAAAAAAAGAGTGCAAAAATGATGTAACTATAGAAGTGATAGATTTAGCAAATAAAGAAAATGTGGAGTTGGTAGTAAATAAATATATAAATGCTGATATAGATATTTTGGTAAATAGTGCAGGAATAGGTGCAATAGGTGATTTTAATGAGATTAAACTAAATCAAGAACTTGAAATGATTAATATAAATATTGTTGCATTACATATATTAACTAAAGCATTCTTAGATAAAATGCTTAAGAAAAATCAAGGGTATATATTAAATATATCTTCTAGTGCGGCTTTTTCTAGTGGGCCACTTATGACTACATATTATGCTACTAAGTCATATGTATATAGACTTTCTTGCGGCATAAACAAGGAATTAAAAAAGCAGAAAAAAGGTGTTAGTGTAAGTGTATTATGTCCAGGACCAGTAGATACAAATTTTAATAATAATTTAAACATAAAATTTAGTGTAAAGCCTATTAGTGCTGAATATGTTGCAAAATATAGCATTAAAAAGTTGTTTAAGAAAAAACAAGTCATTGTTCCTGGAATAAAAAATAAATGTGCAGTATTTTTTAGCAAAATACTACCTGAAAGTGTATTAAGCGGTTTTATATATAATGTACAAGCAAAGAAGATGAGTAGTTAATACTTTATTTGAATAATTTTTAAATATCAGACAATAATATTTATAATGGTGAAAGCATATGAATAAAAAAGAAAAATTTGCTGAAGGCTTTTGCTTTTATAAATATTTTTGGATATTTATAATTGGAAGTATTATTGGTTTTTTGTATGAGGTAATGCTTGAATATATTCATACAGGAAATATTTTTAGCAAACAAGAATTAATATTTGGGCCATTTACTGTAGTATATGGTATTGGTGCAGTTATATATACAATAGTTGCAAGTAAATTTAAAAATATGGGTGTACTTTTTTTGATAACTGCGTTTTTTGGTGGAGTGCTTGAGTTTTTATATTCATTTTTTGAAGAAAGATTTTTTGGTACACTTTCTTGGGATTATACAGGTTTGGTATCAAATATAGATGGAAGAACTACAATCCTTTATTCTATTGGTTGGGGAATACTTGGTATATTATATATTAGATGGATATATCCACTACTTTCAAAATTTATTGAAAGTATTCCAAAAAAAGTTGCTATTCCTATTACTTGGCTTGCTATAATGTTTATGGTATTTAATATAATTATTACTGTTTTTTCTTCTGTAAGACAGTACGAAAGAAGAAGAAATATTCCAGCTAAAAATAGTATAGATGAGTTTTATGATAAATATTTTCCTGACGAGAAACTTGATAAAATATATGAAAATAGGACACCTATAGATATATAATCTTGACAAAAGTAATCCTTGAAGTATAATTATATAAAGAGGATTATGTTATGGAAAATTATAAATTTAACTGTGGAGTTATTGTTGGTAGATTTTCTCCTATACATATAGGGCACGAACAGTTAATTAATGAAGCATTAAAAGATTGCAAGCAAGTTGTTGTAATAGTAACAGCAGATAATGGTTCCAAAGACACTACATATAGTCTAGATTATCGTATACATTTAGTAAATAAAGTATATAGTAATGAAATAAAAAATAACAGAGTAATTGTAGTGCCTTTTGTTTCAAACCAAAAACTAGATACAAGTTATGGAGATAAAATATTTGAATTAGTAGAAAGATGTACTAATAGACAGGCAGATTATATAATATATGGTAGTGATAAAAATATAACAAAATGTTTTAGCAAAGAAAAAATAGAAAAGCTATATTGTAATATAGTAGACAGAGATTTAATTCCAATATCAGCTACAATGATTAGAAAAATGCTAAAAAATGATGATAGAGAAAATCTTGAAAAATACCTAAATATATGCGTTTTAGAAGAATATGGAAAATTAAAAAATATATAAAAAAGAACTTTTGTTTTAAAAAGTATTGACAATTGATTTAACTGGTAGTAAAATACAAATATAAACAAAAGTTCTTTTTTGAGGTGATATATATGATAAGTACATTACATATACGAAATATTGGTATAATAAAAGATTTAACAATTGATTTTAATAATGGCTTTAATGTTATAACAGGAGAAACAGGTGCTGGTAAAACTTTGATAATAAAGGCTATAGATATGATATGTGGTGGTAGATTTCCTAAAGATATGATAAAAAAAGATGAAGAATTTGCATCTGTTGAAGCTTGCATACATATATCAAATGAAGATAGAGCATTTTCTGACGAGTATATAATTGTTTCAAGACAAGTATATCTAAATGGAAAAAATCTATGTAAAATAGATGGAAGGCTTGTAAGTGTATCAGAATTAAAGAATTTTATGCTAAATATTGTAGATATTAATGGTCAATTTGATAACCAAAGTTTAATGGATAGCAAAACTCATATAGAATTTCTAGACGATTTTAGTAAAGAGCAGATAAGAGATACATTAAGTGAATATAGAAAAATATATGATGAATATAGAGATATAGAAGAAAAGCTTAGTAAAAATTATGGAAATGATATAGAAAGGCAAAGAAAACTTGACTTATTAAATTATCAATTAAATGAGATTAAAGAGGCAGATTTAAAAGTAGAAGAGGAAGCTATACTAGAAGAAAAAAAAGAAGTTATGAAAAATTATGAGAAAATATCTGAATCATTAAATATTACTACTTTTAAACTTGAAAATAATATTTTAGTAGAACTTGAAAATATTATAAAACCACTTGAAAAAATAGAAAATTTCAATACTTGTTATGGAAGTAGAACTGCTAGTATAAAAAATATGTACTATGAATTACAAGAATATTTAAGTGATTTTAATAATTATAAAGAAAATTTGGAATATGATGAACAAGAATTTGATTTAACTGAAAAAAGGCTTGATTTAATTTTCTCGTTAAAGAGGAAGTACGGAAGTAGCATTGAAGATATTTTAAAATATAAAGAGGAATTAGAAACACAAATTATAGAGATAGAAAATCTAGAAGAATATAATAATAATTTAAGAAAATCTCAAGAATTGTTAAAAGAAAAAATGACAGTATTAGCAATAAAACTAAATGATATTAGGAAAAAGAGTGCTTTAGTTTTAGAAGAAAGTATAAATAAACATTTAAAAGATTTAGAAATGAATATGGCTACTTTTAAAGTTGATATAGTATTTAATGAAGATGGCAAATTTAATTTAAATGGTTTAAATAAGGTAGAATTTCTTGTTACAACAAATATAGGAGAAGATTTTAAACCTTTAGTAAAAATCGCTTCAGGTGGAGAAATAGCAAGAATAATGCTTGCAATTAAAACAGTATTAAGTGATGTAGATAAAGTGTCAACAATAATATTTGACGAAATTGATACTGGTATAAGTGGAAGTGCAGTAAAAGCAGTTGCTGAAAAAATAAAATGTATTTCAAAAAACCATCAGGTTATTGCAATTACACATCAAGCAATTCTTACTGCAACTGCAGATTACAATTATAAGGTTATGAAAAATGTAAAAGAAGGAAAAACTACAACAAATATATCATTACTTGATGAAAAAGAAATTGTTGAAGAAATTGCTAAAATTGCGACAGGTACCATTACGGCAACTGCTTTAAAACAAGCATTAGAGTTAAGAAGTGCAAGAGTAAGTTAGTAAGGTAAGAGGTAATTTGCAAATTAAGTATTTTTTATTTATGAAATATAGTTTTACTGCATATAAAATGATAAAATATATGCAGTAAATTATTGACTTTATGCATATAAAATGATAAAATATATGCAGATAACGCAATATATATGCATATAAACATAAAAGATATGTAGAAAGGAGAAAATAAAATGAAAAAATTTGATTATTCTTTTCTTGACACTGGTTTATTACCAGCAAATTTGATAAATATAACAGGAACTATATATTCATTAAAAACAGGAGCAAAGATAAGAAAAGATGAATATGAAAAAATATTTACAGAATTAGAAAAGATAGCAATAGTACAATCAGTTAAAAGTTCAAATGCTATAGAGGGAATTGTAACTAGTGATGAACGTATAAATGAAATAGTAAATCAAAATAGCAAGCCATTAAATCATAATGAAAATGAAATTGCAGGTTATCGTGATAGCTTAAATGAAATACATTTGCATTATGAAGATATTGAATTAAGTGAAAATACAATTTTAAGATTACACGAAATAATGATGTCATATACAGGAACTGAAGATGCTGGAAGATATAAAATAAATGAAAACTATATTATAGAAGAAGATAAAAATGGAAATAGGAAAATGAGATTTAAACCATTATCAGCAAAAGAGACACCAGAGGCAATGAAACAACTTATACTTGCATATCATGAAGCAAGTAATAATTCTAATATTAATCAATTATTACTAATTCCATGTTTTATTCTTGATTTTCTTTGCATACATCCATTTAGAGATGGTAATGGAAGAATATCAAGAATATTAACATTGTTATTATTATATAAAAATGGCTTTGATGTTGGTAAATATATTTCATTTGAAGAACAAATAAATAATAATAAAGGAAATTATTATGAAGCACTAAGATTATCTTCTATTAATTGGTTAGAAAATGAACATAGTTATATTCCTTTTATTGAAAATTTCTTATCAACTTTATATATGTGTTATAAAGAATTAGATAAAAGATTTAGTGTTGTAAATAGCAAAAAAATTACGAAAAAAGCAAGAATTGAGGCAATAGTACTAAATAATCTAACACCTATTTCAAAGTCTGAAATTTGTAAAATACTACCAGATATAAGTGTAACAACAGTTGAGGCAGTTCTCGGAACAATGGTAAAAAATGGTTTAATTGAAATAATAGGAAATGGAAAAAATACAAAATATATGAAGAAATAAAGGAGTATTATGAAAAAGTTCATGAAACGAAAAAATTCTTAATAAGTTTTCAGCCGCCTTGCTAATTAAACTGTCAATGATTTTTGAAAATGTCCCAAAAATTTTTAAACATAAGCCCTAAAAATTTAATTCTTTATAATTAATTTTT
>CANQLD010000038.1 GCA_947624625.1 uncultured Clostridia bacterium
GAATTGAGCAATCAAATTTATTAAATCATTTTTCCGCACCTTTTTCATTATCAAATCCTCCTATTTATTAAGATTTTGAATAAATGTAATTTTAAGTATTGGTCACCTAAAATTGTAATTTTATTTATTTGCTATTTTACCATATTTTATATAAGATTCAAGTACTTTCGCAAAAAAAATTATGATATGATAGAGTAAAAAAATAAAAAAATCATTAGGTTACTTAAATTTAACCAAAAATAGTTAGAAAAGCAGAAAGTGTTACAGTAATAACTATAGCACTTTCTGGGAGGCTCTCTTTTTAATTCACAGTCTACTTTTTTGAGAACAGTTCAAATTTTCTCTTTATTTATCGTCATTCTCTTATCATTGCCTGCATCATAGCTATCTTGTAAATTGAATCAGAGTCACAAAACCTTAATACTGATATGCTCCCTTGAGGTTTCCATCCTTGTGAAATTAATTCATTTACTTTCTGTTGTACGTTAATTAGACAAAGTACAAAGCTCTCATTAATTTGAGCAACAACCTGATAATACATTTTGTTTTCCTCCTAAAAATTATTATTGGATATTTGATTTGTTATAATTTGACATAATTATATAATAATTCATTACATTTGTCAACATAATTCTTGAAAAATTTTGTTTCACAGTGCTAGCAAATATATATCAGGATATTTTTATTCAATTTCTTTCTTATGCGACGATTATATCTTTTAGTGCGAATATTCAAAAATTAATATTTTACGAGATTACATTAAAATTGCATAAAAAAAATCTCTGATATGTTGATAATTCAACACTTTTCAGAGATAAAATTTGGTGCGAAAGACCGGAATCGAACCGGTACGAGGTTTGACCCTCGCAGGATTTTAAGTCCTGTGCGTCTGCCAGTTCCGCCACTCTCGCATTGACAAAATTTATTATATCATTTTTTATTATCAAAGTCAATTATTTAAAGTATATTTTTTAAAATAAGTATCTACATTTTTGATTTTTATTTATTATGAAAATATTCTAGAATGTTTTTTAATAACTTTTTATCTGTATTTGAACTAATATTTAATATATTTGATGCATATATTATTATCTCTTCTACTGCTTTTTCTCCACTAACACAATAATTTACATTGTTATAAATTAAGTTATTTGGAGATATACCAAATATTTTAGAAAGTTTAAGTAATTGCATAACGTTTAATGTTGCCATACCTCTTTCTATTTTTGACATCTGTGGTACAGAAATATCAAGTAAACTTGAAAGTTCTTCTTGAGACAAATCTAAGTTTTTTCTATAAAATGATATTTTTATACCTAATTCATTCAAAAAATTTTCATTATCTATTTTGTTATCCATAAATTCCACCTCCTATATATTACAAATTAAAACAAAATTTGACATATTTTTAACAAAATAAATAGCCTCTTTACTTCAAATTAAGAAGGTTCTTAAATAGTTGAAAAAAGGAAATATAGAACCTATCAATTAATCAAAAAAAGAAGCTATTAAATTGTTTTATAAAGTAAATATGTATTAATTTACACATTTCCCTTACGAAAAATATTATACCATTATACTGTTTTTATTTTCTACAAATTTGGAAAAAGTTGGAAAACATTTTTAAAAGCTCGAAAAATGTCAAAAAAAGAAATTATTTTTTTTAAATATTTATGCTTTTTTTCGTTTTGTATTGTATAATAAATATAAGAGGAAAGATATATGTGTGAAGATATTGATAAGAAATTATACAGTGATTTTTTAGCTGGTGACATGAAAGCTTTTGAAGAACTTGTAATTAAATATAGAAAATCCATATCAGATTTTATAAACAAAATTGTTAATGATTATTCAATTGCTGAAGATTTAACTCAAGATGTATTTTTGTATATATTAGTAAATAAAGATGTGTATAATCCTAAGTACAAACTTAAAACATTTCTGTTTATAATTGCTAGGTCTCGTTCACTGAATTATATTAAAAAGCATAAAAGAGAAATAAGTATACAAAACTATGAAAATGATTTAACAGATACTGTTGATTATATGGATAAACTAAACAATAAAGAAAAGTTGAAAAAGATAACTAGCATTGTAAAAAGTTTAAAGCCTGATTATCAAACAGCTATATATTTAGCAGACTTCGAAAAATTCTCTACTAAAGATATAAGTAAGATTCTTGATAAAACTGAAATTCAAACTAAAGCTTTAATATACAATGCAAGAAAGAAATTAAGAGCACTACTTAAAAAGGAGGGGATATCATATGATGAATAACAAAGATTTTATAGATGCTATATACAAAAAATATAATGATTCTGAAACGATAAATGATAAATTTTATAAACAAAAAATAGGTCAAAAAAATCATGTTCCAGTATATTTGATTATAGCTTGTGTATGTATAATAGCTATATCCTCTTCAATAAGTTTTGCAGATAATTATTTAAACTTCTTTAAAAAAAGTGGTACTGCAACTGTTGAAAATAACGAAATAGAAATGGCAATTAAGGATAATTACATTCAAAATGTTGATATGAATTATTGCAAATCAAAAAAAGTTGGTGTAAAAGTAGATAGTATATCAATGGATAGTAATAGACTATATATAGTACTTAATTTCCAATTTGATAAATCTTTGCAAGATAATTTTGATAACTTTTTGTTTCAAGATATATTAATAACAGATGATAATAATAATTTAATATTTAGTTTTGACAATAAAATATATCAAGATTTTTGTAAAAAACATAATATAGATATTACCCAAAAGAAAATATATAAAACAAGCTTTAGTTATAATATAATACACAAATCTAAAAAAAATGCAACATATATATATTATTTTAATACTGATGATATTTTTCCTAAAAGTAAAAAACTATGTATTTTCTTTAATTCCTTAATATTATTGAGCGGTTCCGAAGATCATTCTAATTTAGCAGCAAATAAAGTTATAAATGGTAAGTGGAATTTAGAGTTAAATATAAAAGATAGCTTTTATAATAGAAAATCTACACTATACACTAATAAATTGGACGAAAATCTAGGAGAAATAAATCTAAGCATTAATAACATTACAAGTACTCTAGTCTTTAATAATAGTACTAATTTTCAAATTGAAGATATATATATTAAAGATGAAAAAAATAATAAATACAATATGCAAAATTTTTATGCCTTAAAAAAGGATAAAATAACATCAGACTTCGACTTGCCACAAGATATAAAGGACTCCTCTTTAATCCTTCATATAAAAACAAATATCTTTGAAAAGGACATAATATTAAAAAAGGAATAATTAATAACAAGACTAGAAAAACTCTTTTAAGAATTTCTAGTCTTGTATACATTTTAATCAGCTGTAAATAATACAACTGCAACATAATATTTTACCCAACAATCTTGATATGGGCTATTAATGAAACAATTAATTCTATATTCACCGCCATCTTTTACGAAGCCTGTTTTTGTATAAATATTCCCATCCACAGGTGCACTTAGATTAAGTGGGACATTACCAGTTCCATCTTCAATAATCATAGTTTTAACAAAAGCACCAATTATTGAACCGCCGTTTTCGTCTGTCACACTTGCAGATACAGAAATTGCATTACCTCCCACAAAAGGAATAAGCTCAGTGGTATAACCACCCCATAAATCCATAGCAATTACATATGGAGTAGTCGGAGTAACTTCTGACATAGGTCTAACCGTGCCAATGCCACCCGGTCCAATGTTTATCTCATACTTGTATACCTGTGCATTTTGAGTGTCCACTTCTTCTGCAAATGCAGTTGTTGAAAATACACATACAAAGAGCATTACCACAGTAAGAAGAATCGAAAAGAGTCTTTTTCTCGTTCTCCGTTTCATTTTGTTTTCCTCTCTTTCTTTAAAAGTTTATTCTTTGCTTACAAAATAACCTAAGTGGGCTCCCTTACCCGTACAAGTAGCATGATTATCCCTCCTTTTCTAAATATTAATTAATATTTATATTTACATACATTCTTAATGATTTTATATCATTTATATAATACTATTTCAATAACTATTTTTTTTCGAGTCGAAAAATGGAAAAATTTGTAAATTTTTTTGTCGATTTTTATACTTTTTTGTTTTTTAATTGTATTATATATGGGTGGTATATATGTTTAAATTATTATTAGCTGAAAATAATTTAAGTAATATTCATTTATTAATCAACATTTTAGGAGATGTTTTTCATAATAATATTGTTCTTGCAAAACTTTGTTTAAGTAATTTAGAGTTATATAAAATTGATAATTATAGTGCCTTTGATATATTACTAATAAATGATAACAATATCGAAAGTATAAATGTCTATGATTTAATCAGAGATACAAGAGAAAAGCTAAACGTAATTATGATTTCTGATGAAAATCATATAAGTAATCATAAAAATTTCCATGTAACAAAAACAGTTACTGGTGCAATTAATATATTAAATAATTTATACGTCAATATTAATATGAAACATAAAAATCTTGGAAAAATACTAGATATTTTCAGCTTTAACAAATCAAGTATTGGTTATAAGTACATAATTGATTTACTTGATATTTGCATAGATGAGAATTATACTCATATTCCTACATTAAATCAATTGTATAGTAAAATAGCATTCAAATATGGTATGCCTACTCCAGAGAGTGTTGGTTGGAATATTGAAAAAACCATTCGAAATATGAAAATGATGACAAAAAGTGAAATAATTGATAAATATTTCGGATATTCTCCATCTCCTAAAATATTTTTTGAAATAATACTTAATATGTACAATAATTTAAATAAAAAAATGTAGTAAAAAAGCTGAAACCTTTTTAATTGTTTCAGCTTTTTAATTATTCAATTTCGACATAACATCTTGTTCTTATAAATTCGTCATTAATATATTCATCAACTGCATAAATTTTTATTTTATTACCTTCTAAATTTGTAAACATTGTTTCATTAATATCATCTAAAGATATATACTCTTTCTCTTCTTCAAAAATATTTTGATTTACCTCTATATTTATATCATTAAAATGTCCTTGTCTAACAAGGATTATAATTATAATAGATTTCATTTTACTAATTGCAAATTCATTCTTTTCATATTTAACTGTTTTTTCTTCTTTCTTTATTTCAATACTTTTATTATTTTCTGTTGTATTCTCTTCACTAATAAGTGGTGTATTTAAAATAACTATTTTACTTTTTTTATTTTTATCTATTTCATTACTTTCTACATTCTCATTTAAATCTACTTCCTCAGCTTTTTCTATAGGTTTAATATCCACAATATTTTTAGTAACTAAGCTTCCTTCAGTATTATTTATGTTAATATCATATATGGTAGATGTCATTTTTTGTTCTTTATTACTTATAAATAATATTCCAATAAACATTGCTACTAAAACAAATGTTATTAAAATAATTACTCTACTTTTTATTAATTTCTTTAACATCAATTCTCCTCCTCTTTTGTATGTCGAAATTTGTTATATTTTATCATATTTAATCGAAAACCGCAACTTATTAGGTTTTTTTGCTATATTGTTCTAATATATAAAAATGACACAAAACATTTATTTTGATTAATTATCATATAATATTAATAACTTTTTTGTTTACAAATTTTTCTTTTATTGATATAATATTTTTGAGGTAAAGATATATGAATAAGATATTGATAGTAAATGGAAATGTCGTATTATTTGAAGAACAAGAAGATTTTACATTAAAAACAGTTGTAAAAAATGTAGATATTCTTGTTAATGACAATAAAATAGTAAAGATTGAAAAAGATATATTAGAACAGGATGCAAAAGTAATTGATGCTACTGGCAAAATAGTAATGCCAGGACTTATTAATATGCATGCTCACATTCCAATGAGTATATTTAGAGAGCTTGTAGACGGATGTACACTTGATAAATGGCTAAATGAAGAGATATGGCCAAGAGAAGATAAACTAACTCCAAATGATGTATATTATAGTAGTATGCTATCTCTTATTGAAGCTTGTAAAACTGGTACTACACTTCTTAATGACCAATACTTTTTTACTGAATCATCAATAAAAGCTACACACAATTTACCACTTAGATATGTTGTAAGTAGATGTTTAACAGGTACAAATTCTCCAAGTAACAAACGAATTGATGAATGGTTAGAAATATATAATAATAGAAATGAAGATATTGATACAAATATTTACTCAGTACTTTCACTTCACGGACTATATACAACTGATAAAGAATATTTAAAACTTGTATCAAAACTATGTAATGAATATAACCTTTCCTTACATATGCATTTTTGCGAAAATGAAAAAGAACAAAATGATATAAAAAAAATGTATAAAGTTAAGTATCCTAGTGAAATTTTAGAAAAATATTTTCAAGATATAAACCTAATACTTGCACATTGTGTAAAATTGGATAAAGAAGATTTTTCAAGTTTAAGAGGACTAAGAGCAAATGTTGTATATAATCCTGTAAGCAATTTGCGTCTTGGATGTGGTATTGCCGATATAAAAAATATGCTAAAAAATCACATTAACGTATGCCTTGGAACTGATGGTCAAGGTAGTAGCTCAAATCTTGATATGTTTGAGGCTATGAATTTTGCTTCATTAATCCAAAAAGGATATTATGAAAATCCTACAATACTTGATGCATCTACAATAATTCAAATGGCTACTATAAATGGAGCTAAAGCATTAAAATTGGATAAAAAAATTGGAAGTATTGAAGTTGGAAAACTTGCAGATATTATAATTGTTGATACATCAAAAATTACTCTTAAACCAATGAACGATATACTGTCAAATATTGTACACAATATAAAGGGAAGTGATGTAACACATACAATTGTAAATGGTCAAATACTTATGGAAGATAAAAAAATTACAGTTAATCTAAATCAAAATGACATTATTGAAAAATGTAATGAAATTGCAAAAAGAATTAGTAATTAAATATTTAAAAGTATTAGTATTTTTCCTCCTTATTCTACAAATAATAAATTTTAGAATAAGGAGGAAATTTTTTATGGATAAAGAAAAAATAGAAATTTTAGATGAATTTAATAAAGCAATTAAAATGGGTGAAGATTCTTATGCTTTAGTAGTAGAAAAAGCAGAAGATAAAGATTTCAAAAAATTGTTAAAAAAGCAGTCTGGTAGATATGAAGACTTCTTAAATTTTGTACATAAGCAGTATGAAAAAATCGATAAAAAGCCAGCTGATACACCTTTAACTCAAAAAGTAATGGGATGGGCTGGAATACAAATGAATACATTAAAAGATTCTAGTAATTCACACATAAGTGAAATGCTAATAGAAGGTGCTATAATGGGATATATTGGTTGTCACAAACTTTTAAATGATAAACCAGATATGCAAGCCGATTTAAAAAAAGAAATAACAGATTTTTCAAATTTACAACTTACTATAATAGAAGAACTTACACCTTTTCTAAGAAGATAAAATATTGTTTTTTAAAAATAATCTATTTAAACTATTGACATAATATTATAATAATGTTATAATATTAATGTAGGTAATAATGATTTCATCTAAAATTATAGATGGCAGTCAATTAAAAATAATGTTTTAGGTTATTATAAGGTAAGTTTCTTCTATCTTATATAACATACAAATAATACATTGAAGGGAGAGAGAATAATATGCGGTTTTTAGACAATTCCGCAATCCGGAAATTCTCAAAATTTACTTAGCTTCACCTTTGGTAAAGCGAAAAATATCCTAAAAAACAAGTACCAGGTGTATAGCATACACCGTATAACTCGAGAATAATCGATTCTACTTATGTGAGGTAACGTGCCTACCTAACAGGCAAATTTATCGCGGACTTTCGCAAATATATAGCAAAGTCGCGGGTTTATCGCGAGTTTTCGCGGGCTTATAGTTAACTTTCCGCGGAGTATATAAAAATAAAAAAAATTATCGCGAACTTAAGTTGAATGTACCTCTGTGCGTAGTAAGGGCAATCTTCAAATTAAGACGTTTAAATTTGAAAGCCATTAATTTGAATGGTCCGTACTTAAGCATAAGTGCATAGTTTTTTCACAAAGAATCGATTATTCAAGAAGGCGGACGACAAAGTGTCGTTCGCCTTCTCTTTATATATAATTCTAGTACATTCCCATACCACCCATTGCTGGTGCTTGGTCGTGATTACAATTACATTTTTCTTCTTTTTTATCTGCTACTAATGTTTCAGTAGTAATAACCATAGCTGCTATTGACGCAGCATTTTGAAGTGCTGATCTTGTAACTTTTGTAGGATCAACTATACCGCTTTTTTTCATATCTACATACTTATCATTTAAAGCATCATATCCCATACCTTTTTCCATAGACATAATTTTATCAATTATAACTGCACCTTCTACTCCAGCATTAAATGCAATTTGTCTTATTGGTGCTTCTAAAGATTTCTCAATCATTTTTGCTCCAAGTTTTTCATCATCACTTAAAGTAGCTATAAATTCTCTAACAGCAGGTAGTACATTTATATATGCTGTTCCACCACCAGCTACAATTCCTTCTTCTACAGCTGCTTTAGTTGCATTTAGAGCATCTTCTATTCTTAATTTTTTCTCTTTCATCTCAGTTTCAGTTGCAGCACCAACTTGAATTACTGCTACACCACCAACAAGTTTTGCAAGTCTTTCTTCAAGTTTTTCTTTATCATAATCAGATGTAGTATTTGCTAGTTCTCCTCTTATTTGTGCTACTCTTTCATTTATTTTTCCTTCATCACCGTAACCATCAATTACAATAGTATTTTCTTTTTGTACCTTTACTTGTTTTGCACGGCCAAGTTGTAATATATCTGTATTTGGTAGTTCCATACCAAGTTCTGAAGAAACAACTTCTCCACCTGTAAGTGTTGCAATATCTTGAAGCATTTCTTTTCTTCTATCTCCAAAAGCTGGAGCTTTTACTGCAACGCAAGTAAATGTTCCTCTTAATTTATTAAGAACAAGTGTAGCAAGAGCTTCACCTTCAACATCATCTGCAATTATTAGTAATTTTTTGCCTTGTTCTGCTACTTTCTCAAGAATTGGTAATATTTCTTGTATAGAAGATATTTTTTTATCAGTAATTAATATATATGGCTCGTCAAGTATTGCTTCCATTTTATCAGTATCTGTAACCATATATGATGATAAATATCCTCTATCAAATTGCATACCTTCAACTACTTCAAGTACAGTATCCATTGTCTTAGATTCTTCAATTGTTATAACACCATCTTTTGATACTTTCTCCATAGCATCAGATATAAGAGCACCAATTTCTTCATCATTTGCAGAAATACTTGCAACTCTTGCAATATCTTCTTTACCATTTATTGGAGTTGAAATTTTCTTGATTTCATCAGTTGCAAGTTTTACAGTTTTTTCAATTCCTTTTTTTACTATAACTGGATTTGCTCCAGATACAACATTTTTTAATCCTTCTTTTATCATAGCTTGTGCTAAAACAGTAGCAGTTGTTGTTCCATCTCCTGCAACATCATTTGTTTTAGTAGCAACTTCTTTTACAAGTTGTGCTCCCATATTCTCAAATGGGTCATCTAAATCTATTTCTTTTGCAATTGAAACACCATCATTTGTTATAAGTGGTGATCCAAATGATTTATCAAGTACTACATTTCTACCTTTTGGTCCAAGTGTTACTTTAACTGCGTCAGCAAGTTTATCAACACCTTTTTCTAAAGCCTCTTTAGCTTCTCTTCCAAATAATAATTCTTTTGACATATTAATTTTTCCTCCTTCAATTATTCTACAATAGCTAAAATATCACTTTGTTTTAGTATAGAGTACTCTACACCATCATATTTAATTTCAGTACCACTATACTTTGCACATACTACCTTATCTCCTACTTTTATATTCATAGTTACTTCTTTTCCGTCTACAATTCCTCCTGGTCCAACTGCAACTACTTCAGCAATGCCAGATTTTTCCTTAGCACTCCCTGGCAGCACAATTCCACCTTTTGTAGTTTCCTCTACTTCTAATGATTTAACAATAACTCTATCGCCTAATGGCTTTAACATAATTTTTACACCTCCATTTTTAGCACTCTCTTATTCCAAGTGCTAATTCATTATATCACAATATTTATATATATTCAAGTATTAACTAAAAAATGATTTTAATATATAATTTATATATTAATTAATATATAAACATATGCTACAAAATACAAAAAAAGCTAAAATGTACTTTTTTATATAAAAAAAGCGACTAGATTTTAAATCTCTAACCGCTTACTCACTCATTTTAGCTAAATCAATTTCTATATTTTCTTTTTCATTCATTTTCTTAACATTTATATCAGAGAACAAGTAATTTTGAGTTAAATTTACTTGCTTTTGTTTGCTTAATTCAAGTACTCCAAGAAAGGCCGTTACAACTTCTATATTATTACATACCTCAGGATTAAAGACCTCATTAAATACCATCTGATTATTTGAATTTAGGTAGTTAACTATTTGACTTACTTTATCTCTTACAGTTACTCTCTCATACAAAGCTATTTTCTTTAGCTCATTTGATTTTTTATTTATTTTATTTTTATTTCTATCAATTATATCAGTATAAATACTAAATAATTCACTACTTTCGATTTTTTGACCAGTATATTCAATATTTTTCTTAAACTTAATTTTTTCCATTGATTTTTCAAACGAGCCAAAATTTTCTTTATATAACTTAAGTATAACTTCTGTTATTTCTTTATATTTCTTGTATTCAATAATTTTGTTTATAATGTCTTCTTCAGTTAGTTCTTCCTCTTCTTCATCCTCTTTTTCTATTTGTGGAAGTAATTTTCTTGCTTTAATATCAAGTAAAGTTGAAGCCATTACAATAAATTCACTTGCTATTTCTATATTCTGTTCACTTAATTCATTAATATATGCAACATATTCATCAGTTAATTTACTAAGTGATATTTCAAAAATATTCATTTTATTTTTGCTAATTAAATGTAGTAATAAATCAAGAGGTCCTTCAAAATTATCAAGTACGAAGTTATAATCTGGTCTATTTTTTAATATAATCTCAGCCATATTAATTTCCTTCCTGTTCATATTTTTCTGATAGTTTTAATGCAATCTCTATCATTTCATTAAATGTTTTTTCTCTTTCAGAAGAATTAAGTCCAATATTTTTTATTGGATTATCTGAAACTGTAAATATAGCTAATGCATCTTTATTTGCAAGTTTTGCATTTGCATAAAGTGCTGATGTTTCCATTTCTACCGCTAAATACCCTTCTTCAGCACATTTAATTAAATTACTTTTGTCGTTATAAAACAAAAGCGAAGTGAAAGTTTTTCCAAATTTAGCATTTTGTATATTTTCTTTTTCGATAAGCTCTTTTACACTTTCTATCATCTTGCTAGAACCGCATACAGTATTTTCATTAATTCCAACAAGCTTAAGGTAGTTTGAATCGCAAGTTACTTCTTCTGAAACAATTACATCTCTTAAATTTATATTATCTGCAAGAGCTCCTGCACTTCCTACTCGTATAATAAGGTCTACATCATATCCTTCATATAGCTCTCTTGAATATATGCCCATTGAAGCAACTCCCATACCACTTGCTTGAACTGATATTTTAGTATTATTATACATACCTGTATAGCCAAAAACATTTCTTACTTTGTTATAACATACAACATTTGTTAAATATTTTTCTACTATATACTTTGCTCTTAAAGGATCTCCTGGCATTATAACAATATGTGCAATATCTCCTTTTTTTGCTTCATTATGTACTGTTGGCACGTCTATTTTCATTATCAAACTCTCTCCTCTACATATCTATATCTAAATTAATATTACTAAAGCCTCTTCTATATAAGTATTGTTTTTGCTTTATTTCTTCCATATTTTTTAATTTACTATTTAATAACTTATCTATAAGCTCTTTTTCATAGCTACTTTGCCTTAAACTTTCTAATTTCTTCTCAATTATATCCTTTTTTAAACCTTTTTGCAATAGTTTGTTTTTTATTTCATATATTGAATAATTTTGTAGACGCATACATTGTCTAATATATGCGTCTATATAATCATTGTCATTTATATAATCTAAGTCCTTTAAATAAGAAATAACATCTCCAATAGTTTCTTCTTCAAAATTACTCTTTCTTAATTTATTTCTTACTTCTTGTTCAGTTTTTTTAGCAGTAACTAAATATCTTAGAGCTTTTTCTTTTGCTACTTCAAAGCTCATAAAATACTACTCCTTATCTTCTTCAACTTCTTCTGCTACACTTCCTGCCTCTGGAATCTCTCCCATACTCTTTTCAAAAGCAGAGTTAAAGTTTTCTCTTACTTTACTATCTATTTCACTCATAACATCTGGATGTTCTTTTAAATATACTTTTGCATTTTCTCTACCTTGTCCAATCTTTTCTCCGTTATATGCAAACCAAGCACCACTTTTTTCAATAATATCTAAATCCACTGCTAAATCAAGTACACAACCTTCATTTGATATACCTTCACCGTATATAATATCAAATACTGCCTCTCTAAATGGTGGTGCTACTTTATTCTTTACTACTTTTACTTTTGTTCTTGATCCAACTACTTCACCATTTACTTTTATTGCTTCTTGTTTTCTTATATCAAGTCTAACTGATGAATAGAACTTAAGTGCTCTACCACCAGGTGTAGTTTCTGGATTTCCAAACATAATTCCAACTTTTTCTCTTAATTGATTTATAAATATTGCAACTGTTTTAGATTTGTTAAGTACACCAGTTAATTTTCTTAAAGCTTGAGACATAAGTCTTGCTTGAAGTCCAACGTGTGTATCTCCCATTTCTCCATCTATTTCAGCTTTTGGAACAAGAGCTGCAACAGAGTCAATAGTTATAATATCAACTGCTCCACTTCTTATTAATTGTTCAGCGATTTCTAATGCTTGCTCTCCTGTATCAGGTTGAGAAAC
>CANQLD010000039.1 GCA_947624625.1 uncultured Clostridia bacterium
ATTTATTATTTTACTTTTACATTATTTATTTCATCTGGCAAGTATTGCTCAGGTTTAAGTCCAATTTTTCCCTTCATAAAGTTTAGTATGCTAACAAGTACTATTACCGCAAACATTGAGAATACAAGGCAAGCGGTAGCATTGCCTGCAAATTCAAGCAAAAATCCTGTTACAAATAATATAAAACACTTACCTAAATTTTCTACAATATAATAAGCTGAAGTAATTTTTATTCTAACTTGGGATGTTGTAAAATTTAGCACATATTTCTTAATTGCCACTCTATAGGCTCCTTGTATTATACCTACGATTGCAAGTGCAACAAATAAAATCGAAAGTGAAGTTAAACTTAAGTCTGCAAATGCACCAATCATACCTATAGTAATTGATGAAGCTAGCAATGCATAAGAAAAGACTGTTAATGTTTTATTTTTTGTAACTTTTTCAATTCCATAAAAGCATCTTGAGCCAAACCCAACAAAAATTGTAACTAAACAAACCACAATAGTACTATATTGTTCTTTTATCCCCATATCTAATATTATAGCCTTATACAATGTGTTAACTACAGATATCATTCCCCAAAAAACAAACGCAAATAGTAACATTGCTCTATTTCTATTTTTTGATACTATTTCTTTAAGGCTAAATAACATTTTCTTAAGCGAAAAAGTCTCTTCATAGTCTTCTTCTTTTTTAAAATCTTCAAATTTACAAGATAATATTAAGCTTATAACGCAACATACAAAGCAAAGTATAAATGGTAAATATCCATTTACAACAAATAGGAAACCTGATAAAAATGCACTAATTGCATCAAAGTAATAATATTTTGAATTTGATTTTCCTTCTATTTTAGAAAATTCCTCTCTTTTTCCTATTCTTTTTAAAGAACTATATAGCAAGCTTCCTTCCGCTAAACTTTTTAAAGAAAATCCCAATGCTAAAAAGAAATTTGCAAATAAAAAAGTGGAAAAAGATTTAGCTATTATATACATACCACAATTTAAAGACACAAAAAAGTTTCCAAGTACCATTGACTTTTTTAATCCTAATTTCTCCACTATAAAACTTCCAAATAGCTGCCAAAAAAATGCTGATAAAGTATAAAATGAACTTAAATACATAAATTCAGACATTGAAAATCCTTTTACTATAGTGTAAAACAATACCTCAACAGCATAATAAAACAAAAAGTCATAGGAGAAAATTTTATACTTTTTATACAAAGATATGTTTCTCTTTGCCATAGTTTCATTTTCCATATACAACCTCTTATCATTTATAACAAATTATAACATAAAGCGAAAAAAAATGTCAACTAAAAACAAAAAATAACTATTTTTTAGTAATTTAGCCATTATTTATTAAATTTAAAACTTTACTTTTAAACTCTTCTAATCTATTATCTTTTATAATATTTCTTGGGCAATATTTACCAGAAAAATCTTGATGAGTTTTTATTGCTTCTACATTTAAATCATACTCTTTTAAAAGGTATGCTACAAGTTTTGTAGCATTTTCAAATGTCTTTTCAAAATCTCCATCTTTATTTACACAAAGTTCTACTCCTATCCCATTTAAGTTTCCGATTTTATCTGCTGCGTGATATGCTACCTCATTATCAGGTATGTGGTGATATATTTCTTTGCTATCTACTGTATAATGCCAAGATTTAGGAAAATCCGCATTTCTAACCAAATAATTTGCGTGACACTTTGCATTAGCTCCTTTATCAGTATTATCTGTTTCATGTAAAACTACATATTTTATTTTTCTTTTAACTCCAATTCTTGTATCTTTTCCTCTTTCTAAAATAGAATTGTGTACTTTTACACCATATACACTACTTGGAAAAGACGATTTTTCTGTTATTCCGTCAAATATAAACAAATCATTTATCTCTTCATCATCTTTTTTTATATTCCTAACAATGAAATAATTAAAAAGAATAAATAATATACATACTAAAATGCTTATTAAAATAAATACTACTATAGTTTTTTTATCACTTGTTTTATTGTTGCTTTTCATATTTTTACACTTCCATTTTTTAAAATTTTATTACTTATTAATTATTAATTATGTTTAAAATTTAAAAAATATGATTTATTATTTAGAAAAAAGAAATGAAATCTATATACTAAAATTCCATTTCTTTATTCCTTACAAACTAGCTCTTCCTTAATCTTATCAAGTTTATCAATTCTTTTTTCAACTTTATCAGGAGAATGAGCTTTAGCATCAGCATATTGAACTTTTAATCTTTTTAAAATTAATTCATAAGTATTATCTAAATTATTTGTATCAATTGGTATATCGTGAGATTTTACTAAATAACATACATTTTCAGTAAACTTACTGTCATACTCTAATCTTTCTAATATTTTTCTTGCCATTTTTTCTGATACTTCAGGGTGACCTTGAAAATGCCTAATTTCTTCATCTTGATAAGAATGTGGCTTTCCTAAATCGTGAAGCAATAAAGCCATTTTTACTTCCAAATCTTTTGTATTTGCATTTTTCAAAGCTAGCAAGGTATGTCCCCAAACATCTAAATGATGATGCGGATGATTATGCTCAAATCCCATACTATCTTTTATTTCAGGTATTACATCTACTAAAAATTCTATGTTTTCTTCATAAGTATCATTTAAAAGTATATCATTTAATTTTTCTCTGCAATTTTTAGTATCCATAACTCTTCTCCTTTCATATATAATATTTATTATCATAATCTTATTTTTTGCTTATTATATCACATTATTACTAAGCTATCAACCAATTAAATATATAAAAATCGCTAAATTTACATTGTAAACTTAGCAATTTTTATAACATTATTTTCCCTTTTTAGGTTTGCTCCACGAAATATAATCACATTTACTATCTTCCGAATTAGTATTATTTTCGCAAACATAGAAAGTTCTTTTTGTTTTTGTCTTTTTAACTAATACTTTGCCACCACATTTTGGGCAAGGTACATCTATAGTTTGAGTAAGTGGTTTTGTATTCTTACATTCAGGATAACCAGGACAGGCAAGAAATTTTCCAAACCTGCCTTGTTTTATAACCATATTTCTTCCACATAATTCACATATTTCATCTGTAACTTCATCGGGTATATCTACTTTTTCTATTTTATCTTCAACATCAGATAAATTTTTCATAAATGGTTTGTAAAATTCATCAAGCATTTTTACATAGTTTTCTTTATTTTCTGCAACCATATCAAGCTTATGCTCCATACCAGCTGTAAAAGAAACATCTACTATATCTTTGAAATTGTTTTCCATAACTTCATTTACTATTTCACCTAAATTTGTAGGAACTAAATATTTTCCGTTCTTTTTCTATATACAATCTATCTTGTATTGTTGAAATAGTAGGTGCATAAGTACTAGGTCTACCTATACCTTTTTCTTCTAGTACTTTAACTAAACTTGCCTCAGTATATCTTGCAGGAGGCTCAGTAAATTTTTGTTCAGGTATAAGCTCTTTTTGTTTTAATACCTCATTTATACTAAATTCTGGCAAAATATTGTTGTTTTGTTCTTCATCTTTTTCATCTTTAGATTCAATATATAATTTCATATATCCATCAAATTTTATAACACTGCCATTGATATTAAATATATAATCTTCTACTTGAACTTGAACTTTAGTCAAATCATAAACTGCTATAGCCATTTGACTTGCTAAAAATCTGTTTAATATTAAAGTATATAAATGTTGCTCGTCTTTAGAGAAAGTATCTAACACTTCCATAGAATTCTTTATATTACTTGGTCTAATTGCTTCGTGTGCATCCTGTGCATTTTCATTTGTTTTATATACTCTATTAAGATAATATTCTTTACCAAATTTTGAAATAATATAGTCTTTAGCTATTTTTCTTGCATCATCAGATATTCTAGTAGAATCAGTTCTCATATATGTAATATGACCTGCTTCATATAATTTTTGTGCTACCATCATAGTTTTCTTAACAGAAAAACCTAGCTTTCTTGAAGCATCTTGTTGAAGAGATGATGTTGTAAAAGGTGGTGGTGGATTTTTCTTTCTCTCACTTTTTTTAATATCTTTTACTATATACTCTTTATTATCAATACTTTTTACTATTTTTTTAACTTGTTTCTCATCTTTTAAATCAATTTTTCCTTTTGTATCTCCATAAAATTTTGCAGTTACAATATCTTTGTCTTTTAATAGCTTTGCAGTTAAATTCCAATATTCTTCAGATTTAAAATCTCTTATTTCTTTTTCTCTATCCATTATTATTTTCAATGCAACAGATTGAACACGTCCTGCACTCAAGCCTTTTTTTACTTTTTTCCATAGAAGAGGAGATAATTTATATCCAACAATTCTATCTAAAATTCTTCTTGCTTGTTGTGCATCAACAAGAGCTAAATCTATATTTCTTGCTTGCTTAACAGCATTCTTTACAGCAGTTTTAGTTATTTCGTTAAATGCTATTCTACATTTATCATCATCTTTAATACTTAATACATTTTTCAAATGCCATGCTATTGCCTCTCCTTCACGGTCAGGGTCGGTTGCAAGATATACTTTATCTTTTCCTTTAGCATTTTTCTTTATTTCATTGATTATTTTGGCTTTTCCCTTCATTGTTTTATACTCAGGTTTAAAGTTGTTTTCAACATCAACTCCAAACTTACTTGAAGGTAAATCTATTATATGACCTTGTGAAGCTATAACATCATAATCACTTCCAAGATACTTTTTTATAGTCTTTGCTTTAGATGGTGACTCAACTATTACTAACTTATTTGCCATATAAATATCTTCCTTTCACACTATAGTTCGTAATTATATCACATAAAAAAAATTATATCAATCTTTATATATAATATTTAATAAATTTGTAAGACATCTTGTTGCAAGTTTTGCTTCCTCAATAGTATTTCCAGTAGCTCCCACTTCAACTAAAAGAGAATATTTGTTTAAATCTTGATTATACACAGAATCTCTAATTATCATAGGCTTAAAAAGTCCTGGATATACCTTATCTGCAAGCTGTTGCAGTTTAAGTGCAAGTTTTAAATTATCTTCATAATATTTATTCTTTGTAGTATCACTGCCAACACCCATTACAAACATAAGTTGTGCTACTTGAACTCCCTTAATATTTGCTACTGGTCTATAACTTAAATCTGCAACTGCATCTCTATGAACATCTACTATAATTGAAGCTCCTCCCATTTTAACAAGAGCATTAGTTACTGTTTTTCTTGATCTTGCATAGGAACTTGTGTATGTACCATAATCGTGTGGTGTTGTATCGTGTACACACTGAAAATTTTTAGATGTTAAATTACTTGCAAATTCTTTAGCAATAGATAGCATATTATAATTTGCATCCGTTGTTCTCATTGTTCCCGTATAACTAAATTTATACTGCTCACTATTTGTATATGACTCAGATGTATGAGTATTATACAAAAGGATTTTATCACTTGCTTTGGTTAAAGTAATACTACTATCTGCAAGAGATGTAAAATCTATATTTCTTTTGCTTGAATAATTAAGTAATTTTGTATTTCCAATACTTACCCTTTGCAAACTTTTATTTTCACTTGTTACTACTGCTTGAACTTTACTTACACCAAAAACTAATTCTTCTGTTTTATCTTTTGCTTCAGCATCAATTATCTCAAATTTAGTCTTCGGTTTTTCTTCTACTTTTTCTTCTATTTTCTTTGCAACGATATAATTACTTTTATTATATATGCTATATATATTTAAAAAATCCGCAAGTTCTAGATTTTTTTTATCTGCTTGTCTAAAATTAGTTGCTAAACAAAAAATTTTAGGAGATACTTTTATATATCTTAAGAAAAAACTAAATGCAATTACTAGAAATGTACAATATATTATAACTGTAATATTTTTTGTTAATTTTTTTGCTGTTTTTTCAAGTGTTTTTAGTCCTTCTTTTTTTCTACCTAAAAAAACGGCCGTAATTTTCATAAAACATCACCTTATGTTTCATTTTATTACGTCCATTTTATTATTATGACTAATCAAGCAAACTATTCATATCTTCACTATATTTTTCAAGTAATTTGATAGTTTTCTCTTTTAAATCTAAAATATCTTTTTTTATATCTAATAATTTTTCTTTTTCCATTTCAATTACATGTTCTACTCTATCTTTTTCTTGCATAGCTTCTGTTCTAGCATTTTCAATAATTTTCTTAGCTTGATCTTCTGCAGTAATTAATGCATTGGCCACTTTTTCTTGTTTTTGAATGTAATCTACTTCGTATCTTTCAATTTTTTTCTTTACGATAGTTAGTTCATTTGCTACTCTATTTGAATCTGAACGTTCAGCTTGAAGTTTACTCTCATATTCAGCTTTAATTGCTTTTATATAGTCTTCAACCTCTTTTTTATCATAACCAAACATTTCGCTTCCAAACTTCTTTTCATTCTCCATTTATTATTACCTCCATTATTACTACGATTTGTTGTATGATAACTTTATTATATCAAACTTATTTTCAAAATTCAACTTTTTTAAATATATTAATTATTTTTTTGTTAATTTTGAATATACCCTACTTTTTTACAAATAATAAATTTAGGTGATTTTTATGAATTCAAATGTAAATATGACAAACGAAGAATATTCAAGCTATGTTGATACCAAAGCTAAAAATAGTCCTATAGTTAAAAATATCATTTGGGCATTTCTTGTTGGTGGACTAATTTGTACAATAGGACAATTAATAACAAATCTTTTTATGTATTTAGGATGTTCTAAAGATGATTCTACTATGATTTGTACAATTTCTTTGATTTTTATAGGGGCATTTTTAACTGCAATAAATGTATATGCAAAAATAGGGCAACACGCAGGTGCAGGTTCAATAGTGCCAATAACTGGTTTTTCAAATTCAATAGTTGCTCCTGCAATAGAATTTAAAACAGAAGGATATGTTCTAGGTATTGGTGCAAATATGTTTAAAATAGCAGGACCTGTTCTTGTATATGGTACAACAGCATCAGTAATTATAGGGTTTATTTACTGGTTAATAACTATGTTTATATAGGAGGTCTAATTTTATGAAAATTGGTAAACAAACAATAAAACTTGAAAATACCCCTAAAATACTTCAAACATCAAGTATTGTTGGTCCTAAAGAAAGTCAAGGTCCTTTGAGTCAGTATTTTGATACTCATATAGATGATATATTTTTTGGTGAAAAAACTTTTGAGAAAGCTGAAAGTAAATTTATGAAAACTTGCATTGATAACCTACTTTCTAAAGTTCCTACTTCTCCTGAAAATATAGACTATATCTTTGCAGGTGATCTTTTAAATCAATGTATCTGTTCTGGTTATTGTATAAGAGATTTAAATATTCCTTTCTTTGGGCTTTATGGTGCTTGTTCTACTTTTTGTGAATCTTTATCATTAGCAAGTGCCTTTGTAAATGCAGGCTATGCAAACAAAGCTATTGCGGCTACATCTTCACATTTTTGTAGTGCCGAAAGACAGTTTAGAATGCCTTTAGAACACGGTAATCAAAAAAGTCCAACTGCACAGTGCACTGTAACCGGTAGTGGTGCTGCAATAGTTGTTCCTAAAGATGTAGGTACACAAGGTCCTTTTGTAACATATATTACTCCTGGAAAAATAGTAGATTTAGGTATTACAGATATGACAAATATGGGAGCGGCAATGATGCCAGCAGCTTTCAATACAGTTATGACACATTTGCAAGATACAGGAAGAAATGCTAATTATTATGATGTAATTGCAACTGGTGATTTAGGTGTACTTGGTTCAGAAATGCTAGTTGATTTACTAAGAAAAGAAGGTGTTGATTTACAAGGGATACATGCTGATTGTGGTGCACTTATTTATGATCACGAAAAACAAGATACTCACTGTGGTGGAAGTGGTTGTGGATGTATGGCAAGTGTATTTAGTGGATATTTTTATGAACAACTAAAAACAAAAAAAATAAATAAAATACTTATTGTTGCAACTGGTGCTTTGATGAGTCCACTTTCTGTTCAACAAGGTGAATCAATACCAGGTATTGCACATGCTATTGCAATAGAAAACGAGGTGTAGTTTATGGATATGTGTATGGAACTTTTAAAAGTATTTTTAACAGGTGGTATAATTTGTAGTATAGGACAAATTTTAATTGATAAAACTAAACTTACACCTGCAAGAATTCTAGTTATATTTGTTACTATGGGTGTAATTCTTACATTTCTTGGTATATATGCTCCAATAGTTGAATTTGGAAAAGCTGGTGCTACAGTACCTATCTCTGGCTTTGGTTATGCACTTGGCAAAGGAGTTATGGAAGCAGTAGATGAAATGGGCTTTTTAGGTATATTTGTGGGAGGAATAAAATCTTGTGCAGCTGGTATTGCTGCTGCAATAATATTTGGTTTCTTGGCCTCTTTATTTGCAAAACCTACTAGTAAATAACCAATAAGTAGTTAAATGACTATTTTAGGCATAATAGAAAGTGAGATGAATTTTTTTCATCCCACTTTCTTCAATCAATTTTAATTATTTTATATTACCAACATTTCTCTAAATCATTTGCAGAATAAGAGTCAACTATTTGCCCATTATTTATAGATACCATATATAAACTACCATTTTTATCTATAATATATCCCTCTTGTCCTCTATATTTTACTCTTACTCTATCACCAATCTTAAACTCATCACTATTTGAACTAAATAACCCCATATAATCATCTCCTATTATCAACTAAAAATGTTACTTGATACTATTTAACAAAGTTTCTCTATATATTTTTATTAATCGAAAAAAGTATATAACATTAAATTTATTTAATAATATTACTTATATCATAAAATAAATTATTTCTCAATATTTTGAGTAACAAAATATTTTACTTGTTTTTTTACAAATTTTGTTAGTTTTGTTTTAGTATATATCTTTTTATTTTACACACAATATATATGTATGATTTAAAGGAGGTTTTTTATGGATAGTTTAAATCAAATTGAATTACAAAATATTAGACACATCTGCGGTCATGGTACAAATTTTTGCGATAAAATCGCATACTACAAAACTTTAACAAATGATACAAAGGTTACTGATGCTCTGGAGCAACTTTGTGCTGAGCTTACTAATTTAAAAACAGAGCTAAGTAATATGCTGTAAGGAGGTGCTTTAAATGACTGAAAAAGTTGCTTTAGATGATGTACTTTCATGTACAAATTCAACTATAACAATGATAAATTATGCTATACAACAATCAAATAACAAAAATTTTAGAGACACATTAGTTACATCAAGAAATAAACTTGAGGACTTACAATGGGAAATCTACTTAATTAATAAAGAAAAAGGATATTATGTTCCCGCTGCTCCTGCAGGAGAAGCAGATGTTGAACAAGTAAAAAATGCTATTTCTATGTAATCTTCGAAATTAAATCACAAACCACCTTTTAAGATATACACTTAAAAGGTGGCTTAATTTTTTTACTTTTTATTCTTCTTTTCTTTTTTGCTATTTAGTATAAGATTTATTACACATATTACAAAAAGTATTGCATTAAAAATACTTGAAAAACTTAATATACCTACTGTTACTACATATATAACTGTGGAAATAGCAAAACATATAGTTGCAAAAATCCAAAATTTAGTACTATTATACATACTTAAAACCTCCAAAACTATCTTGCTATATTATCTTTAGTTGATTTTTCAATTTTTTTCTTTAACTTTTTCTCTTTTGCTTTTAGCTCTTCTAATCTTTCTTCAACACTCTGTTCATTTGGCTTTTTTGAAACTTCCTCTTTTACTTCTTTAATTTCATCTTCTTGTTTTTTCTTCTTTTCTTTTTCCTGTTTAGCTTTTTTCTCTAATTTTTCTTCTTGAACTTTTTCTTCTTTTTTTGGTTCTACTTTATTTTTTTGTCTAATTAATGGATTTAATACATTTGTTATGTAGTATTCATTATATAAATCTAGAGCTTCTTTTCTTTTTATTTTTTTCTTCTGCTTTGTACTATCAACAGCAGATATTAAAAAGAATTCTCCATCTTCATAATATAATTGCTCTTTCCCATCAGTAAAAATAACATATTTAGAAGTTTCAAGTGGATATTTCTTTTTTAATTCTTCAATTATTCCATCAAAGTCAAAGCTTTTATTAATTTCTTCTATTATTTTTTTTGCTTCTGCATCACTTAATTTTAGCTCCTTTTCTGCTCTTTTCATAATATCTTTTGCGTTATTATCTAATTCCTCTTTATCTATTACTGCGCCTTTATTTTCTTCATTTTCCATATGCTATTTTTCCTCCTTTTCTATATAACTTATACACAAATTTATTATTTCTTCAAGTCTTGATATATCTCTTTTCAAATATAAATAACCTATTAATGCTTCAAATCCTGTAGATTTTTTATATCTTACCACATCTACATTTTTAGATACTGTATTAATATTTGTATTTCTTCCTCTTTTATATACTTGAATTTCTTCATCCGTTAATTTATCATATATCATATCTATACTATTTGCTTGTCCCTTTGCGCTAACATATTTTATTGACCTATTATGCAATTTACCAGTTTGTGCATTACTATTTGAAGCAAGATATGTCCTTATATACACATTATACACACTATCCCCAATAAAAGCTAATGTCTGCATAGATACTGTTTGTAAATCTATATTTTTTATATATTCTTCCATTTTCTCTCCTTACTGGTTATATTATATAGTATTTTATACATTTTTGCAATAAAAGAACTAAACTCATACATAAATTATATTAATTTTTAAGATATCCACAAAAAATATTTTTTTGCCATTAACAATAAAATACTTAACTGTATTATTTATTTTTTCTACATTTCCTTCTAATTTTTCATATCTACCTTCAAAATAATATATTAAACTAACCTTTGTATTAACTTTTATCATTTGCAGCACATTTGAAATTTCTAATTGCATATCCTCTGATAATTCTAATTTAGGAATATACTCTTTCTCCTTTTCTCTTATTGCAATAGCTAGAGGACTAAGAGCTGCAAATGGCAAAAATCGTTTTGCTCTTTCAATTCTACTTAGCATTATGACCACCTACCAATTTATTTCTAAGTATTGCAGTTGATTTTTCTTGCAAATTAGCACCTTTTAATATGGCATTTTTCCCAAAAGTATTTTTTATATCAACTATTACTTTTTCTACTTTTTGCTCCTTTTGTATATTATTAATATCTACAAATAAATCTAATTGTTCATATTCTTTACTATATAAATTGCACATAGCTATTCCTATTTTTCGTATTTTATATTCTTTATTTGTTGTTTTGTCATAAAGTTTCAAAAATTCTTTAACTAAACTAGAGTACACATTTGTAGAGTTTACAAGCTTCTTCATACCTCCCGTTGATTTTATAACATTCTTAGAATAACCTATATAAAGTGATATACTACTTGTAACTAATTCTTTTTTTACTAGCTCTAAACTTTTTTGCTCTACCATTTCTTTTAGCACTAGCCTTGCATCTTGAAAATTATAATCCTCAAAAAGTATCTGACTACAAGAGATAGAAGTGCTTTTTGAACTATATTTTTTTATATCTTCAATAGTACAAGTTTCTTTTCCCTTTGAATGGTCTATTAATAGCTCTGCATTAATTCCAAATTCTTTATATAATTTCTTTTCATCTGTATGGGCTATATCATACATATCATATATATGTAATTTTTTTAATCTTTTTTCTATTCCTCTTCCTATTTGCCAAAAATCACTAAGTGGTAAATGATGTGATAATTCCTTTATATATTTTTCTTCATCTAACCAAGCAATATTACTTAATGAGTGCTTTGACATTATATCAAGGGCAATTTTAGCAAGGTATAAATTTGTACCAATACCACAAGTTGCAGTAAGTCCAAAAGTTTCATATATATCTTTCAAAATAGTTTTTGCCAAAACTATTGCACTCATATTATACATCTTCAAATAACTAGTTACATCTAAAAATACTTCGTCTATTGAATAAATATGTATATCATCTTTAGATACATATTTTAAATATATTGAATAAACATTTGCAGCATATTCTATATACTTGCTCATCCTAGGTTTTGCTACTATATATTTTATATTATTTGGTATTTCAAATCTTCTACATCTATTTTTAATACCAAGAGATTTCATTTTAGGAGATATAGCAAGGCATATTGTTCCCATACCCCTGCTTTCGTCAGCTACTACTAAATTAGTAGTAAATGGATTTAGATTTCTTTCAACACATTCAACAGATGCAAAAAATGTTTTTAAATCTATACACATATATACTTTCAACCAAAATCCCTCCTTGTATTTATTTCAACAGTATTATATCACCAAAAATTGCAAAAGTAAACATTTGTTTACTATTTTCTAATTATTTCCATTTATATAATATAACAAAAGGCTAAATTTTAATATATTCAGTATATACTACATATATTAGCTTTTTTTAATAATTAAATTTTTTTGCAAAAATATTCAACATTTTTTGCAAATTCTATTGACAAAGCAAAAAAAATATTGTATTATATAAAAGCAATGTATTTTTGTGGGCCATTAGCTCAGTTGGCAGAGCACTTGACTTTTAATCAAGTTGTCCGCAGTTCGAATCTGCGATGGCTCACC
>CANQLD010000040.1 GCA_947624625.1 uncultured Clostridia bacterium
ATTTTTGGGGGTAAGGGGGAACTATGCCCTTTTTTCTTATTTTTATTTTAATTTTTTAAACTTTTCTTTCAAACTAATACCTCCTTATATTAATTTTTATTATATCTTTTTTCTCCCCACCAATTTGGGACTAAATCTTTTAATAAAACAGTTTTTCTATTTTCATAATCAGTTAAAATTTCTATATTTCTATTTTCATAATTAAGTTGCATTAAAAATTCTCTACAAGCACCACAAGGCATACCACCATTATTTGTTGGTGGCTCATTTCTAAATGCCATCAATCTTTTAATTTTAGTTTCTCCCGTGTTTACATACATATTAAGTGCAGCAACTCTTTCAGCACACAAGTTCATAACACCACAAGCACCTTCAATACAAAAGCCTACAAATATTTTACCACTTTCGCTTTGTATGGCGGCAACAACGTGATGAGCTTGTATAAATGGTGAAATTTCTTCAGGATGATATTCTTCTTTAGCTTTTAAATACATTTCTTCCCAAATATCCATATTACCACATCTCCTTTACAATAACATACATAGATTATACCATAAAATTAAGAAAAGAAAACTTTTTTATTAAGTTTTATGAAAATTTTTTATGATATATAAAAGTAGATTTAAAGTAGTATTAATAAACTATAATAATTTATTATACTCGACAAATATAATAAAATATAGTATTATATAAGTAGAAAAAAGATTTAAATATATAAATGAGGTTTAAAATTATATATGGAAGAAAAGATAGAAAAATTAAAAAAGTTAATAAATGATAGCAATAATATTGTATTTTTTGGAGGAGCAGGGGTATCAACCGAAAGTGGTATTCCAGATTTTAGAAGTAAAGATGGATTGTATAACCAAAAATATAAATATCCTCCAGAAATGATACTTAGTCATACATTTTTTATGAACTATACAAGTGAGTTTTATACCTTTTATAAAGAAAAAATGAATAGTTTAAAATATAGTCCTAATATAACTCATATAAAGCTTGTAGAACTTGAGAAAAAAGGCAAACTAAAAGCTATAATTACACAAAATATAGATGGCTTGCATCAAAAAGCAGGCTCAAAAAATGTATATGAGTTACACGGAAGTGTACTACGAAATTACTGTATGAAATGTAATAAGTTCTATAATGCAGAATTTGTTTTTAATAGCAAAGAAATACCAATATGTGAATGTGGAGGAATTGTAAAGCCTGATGTGGTTCTTTATGAAGAAGGACTTGATGAAACAACTTTAGAAAATTCAATTTTGGCAATTAGGAATGCAGATTTACTCATAGTAGCTGGAACTTCATTAACAGTATATCCTGCAAGTGGCTTAATAAATTATTTTTCAGGTGATAATATGGTACTAATTAATAAAGATGTAACACCTTATGATAATATTGCAAATTTGGTAATAAATGACAAATTAGGAAATATATTTAAAGAGCTTTAGTTATACACATTTTGAAAGTGAGGAAATTTATGAAGGAAATGTATCAAAAATATATAAATGAAGAGCCTAAAATTGAAAAAGCAAAAATGATAGGAGTATTTTGCCTAATGATTGTTATAGCTGGAATTTTTGGTTTTGTTTATGAATATATTTTTTATTATTTTAATAGTGGTATGACTACTTTTTATTGGCGAGGAGGTAACTTTTTACCTTGGATAAATATTTATGCATATGGTGCAATATTAATTTATTTAGTAGCATTTAAGTATAGAAAGAAACCTTTTAAAGTTTTTCTTTTGTCTTTAATTGTATGTGGTTTGCTAGAACTTATATCAGGTTATGTTTTTTATACATTTTTTGACGGATGGCGAGGTTGGAACTACAATGATGAAATACTAAATTTTGGTAATATTGGAGGGTATATTTGCTTAAGAAGTGTAGTATTTTTCGGTATTTCAGGACTACTTTTAATATATGGAGTTATTCCACTTTGTTTCTTTTTAGCAAATAAATTAAGTAAAAAAGCTTTTTTAATACTTTCAATATCTTTAATCTCTATTATTTTAATAGACGATTTGTATAATTTGATATTTGCACGTATAATACACACACCAAGAGCTATTGATATATATAAAAATATTGGGATTCATTATATGGAATATTAAAATTTTTGTTAGGAGTGATAAAAATGAAATTTGTAAAATGGATTTTAAGGATTATACTTCCTGTACTTTTACTTCTTGTTACAATGAGTTTTGCACTAGAAGATATACTAGTTGCAACTGTTAAAGAAACAATATCAACACAAAATATAACAGAATATGTGACTGATTATGTAGAAGAAGAAATACCTACTGAGAAAGTAAATGAAATAGCAGACAAAATAAAAGAAAGCAAATATGTAGATGAAATGACTAGAAAATATATAGATTATTTTACTGAAAACTTGGAAGATTACAAGAAAGATATGCCAAATATTGTTAATGATGTAAAAAATATAATAGAAAATGAATTTTCAGAATATTTTACTGAAGAACAAAAAGAAAAAATATACAAAACCGTTGAAGAAAAAGTAGAAAGTATAGATAGTATTCCTACTTATGATAATAGTAGTTTTCAGCCTATTTTAAAAGTATATGGAGTATTTACAAAACAAAGTTTTAGAATTACTATATGTGTTATATTAGCATTAGATATAATACTTTTAATTATATTAAGGAAAATAGATGTATTAAAAGATATAGGTATATCTTCAATAGTTACAAGTGTTATTTCATTTCTTGTTTTTATAGTTATAAAATTAATTGCTTTTGCTATAGAGCAAAGTTATGAAAATATCAAGATAAATGATTCTAACTTTAGTTTGCTTAAGTATTTAATATTATTTGAAATCATAATAGGTATAGTTACTCTTGTTACAAGAGCAGTAACAAAAAAATTAAGAAAAGATAAGTAGAATTCATATTTTCATTTTCATATTATAATGTGGCATAATTATTGACATTTAGCTAAAAAATGGTATAATTGTTATATAAAAAGTTCGGAACTCTAAAATAATTATTAAAGGAGGAATTGAAATGGCAAACCCCACGATAACTGTAAATGAAGACTATTTCTACAAAACTCTACTTGTTAATATTTCGGCTGACACGACAAAGGGATATATTTACACTCTGATTAAAAATCTATTTAACAAATATCATATTAATAAAAGTAATTTGTGTGAAGTAAACTTTAAAAGAGTTGATAAAAATGGCAAAGACATTATATTAATGCTAGTTAAGTATTGCAAATATAATCTTGAAAAGTTTAAAAAGTTAGATAATAAAACAAAAATCAGAACGGCACTAGATTTGATGGGATTTAAAAGTAAAGATATTGACCGGATATCTTTAGAAAAAGTTGGTTCAAAAGCCGTATGGGTTGCTAAATTAAAATCGTATGTGTGTTTAGATACAATTCCTGCAAGAAACGATTATGAAAAAAGCATAACAAGACCTTTAAATGAATTTTTAGGGTTTGAAGTGTTTGTTGATTTTGTATATGAATAATAAGGAACATAAAAAATGAGTGGAAAACAAAAATTTCACTCATTTTTTTATATTAATAAAGTTATTAGCTATTGTAAAAAAGAAAAAAATGTAGTAGAATAAACGTAGAGGGTAAAATAAAGCAAATAAAATATGTAAACTAAAGGAGTTAGAAATATGAATACACTATACATACATACATACATACATACATAAACATACTAAATAATATAAAAAAATTAAATAGGTTAAAAAAGCCAGTGTTAGAATATGGGTAAAATATTCTAGCACTGGCTTTGCGCGGTTAAATTAGATGGGAGGAAGATATATGAAAAAAGGAATAAGTTTAATAGTAATGTTAATAACAATAGTGGTAATAATAATACTTGCTGCATCAATAGTAAATACAGTAATATATAATAATCCAATTGAAAATTCAAAAGAAGCAACATTTAGAAGTGATTTGCAAGAAATAAAAAATGCATATGGAATAAGACAAGGTGACTTAATGACAAAATATAAAGGAGATAAAAGTAAAATAACAGAAGAGGATTACGAAGGAGTAGTCTTTGAACAATATAAAAATGAAGTGTTAGCTTTTGGAGAAGGACTAATATATTTTGGAGAAGATAAGAAAAAACAAGAAATAGCAGAAAGTATGGATTATATAGTAGGAAATCCAAATGATTCAGTATTAAAAGCAAGGGTTGATGGAAATACTTTTTATACAGCTGAATATAGAACAAAAATAACTAAAATAAAATTTATAACCAATAATAAAGTACCAAATGAAGTAGTAGAATATTGGGATGTATCAGAAAAAAATAATGGAGCAGTAATGGCTTGGGTAGTGGATGATGGAAATGATGGATACGAATTAACAATAGGTGGATTTGGAAAAGTAATTGCAAATAAAGATTCAGCTAATATGTTTAATGGATTTAGTGCAGTAAAAGAGATAGATATAAAAGCATTAGATACAAGTATGACAATAAATATGTATAGTATGTTTTCTGGGTGCAATAATTTAAGAAATTTAGATGTAAGTCATTTTAATACTAGTAAAGTATATACACTGCAATATATGTTTACTAATTGTAGTAAATTGACCAGTCTAGATGTAAGCCATTTTGATACAAAAAATGTAAATTGTATGGAAAGTACATTTGAAGGATGTAGTAGTTTAACAAGTCTAGATGTAAGTAATTTCGATACAAGTAAAGTAAATAATATGGAAGAAATGTTTAGTGGATGTAGTGGTATAACAAGTTTAAATTTAGACAATTTTGATACAAGTAAGCTTATAAGAATAAATAGGATGTTTAGTAATTGTAGAAAGTTAAAAACTAGTATAACCATAAAAAGTGCAAAATCTGATTCATATAATGGATTGGGTGGTGTGTTTTATAATGCAGCAACAGAAGAAGGTGCTAAAATAATAGTAAATTATACATCAGAAACATTAGATTTGGTAAAGAGAATGATAGAAACAAAATCTTCTAATTCAAATGTAATATTAGGAGAGCAAGTAGATATGTAAAAATAGGTAAAAATTAGATTTGTACCAACTAGTACAAACCTAATTTTTTTAATTAATTTTTATTACCAAAATCGAATAAAAAATGTATAATCAGTTTAAACTATTTACTTATTTTCTTTGTTATAAGTTCTATAAATTTGCTTGAAGCAAAATTTAATGTGTTGTTTTTAAGTGTTACAATTCCTAAATCTCTTGGAGGTATCTTAGGTGTCACCTTTATCTCATACAATTCGTTATTTTTTAATTCTTCTTTTATAAATTCTTTTGTTGCATATCCAATACCAAATCCAGCTTTAATAAAATCAACTACTAAGTTGTAACTAACAATTTCAATATCTGGTTTAAAGTCTATATTATTTTCTTTAAAGTAATTATTAAGAAAAGCTCTTGTATTTGACGGCTCTTTTTGAGTAATCAATTTATATTTTAAAAGTTCATTAAGTGTAAAAGTCTTTTTAGGATTTTCAAGGTATTTTGTACTACAAGCAAAAAGGTCGTGAAGTTTTGCACAAGGGGTAATATTTAATTCTGGAAAATCTTTCATAGGAAGATTAGTTACAAGAAAATCAATATATCCATTTTTCAAGCCTTTTACTAAATTAGTTGTAAGTTCATTTGTAATAATTATATCGATATTTGGGTATAATTTGTGGAACTGTTCAATGTATGGCATTAAAAAATGCTTAGTTACTGTAGCACTTGCACCAATATGTATTTTTCCTTCTTCTAAATTTATCAAAGAATTAAATTTGTTATGTGCATTTTTAACTTCTTCTAAGATAGTTTTTACATATTCAAAAAATACTTTTCCTTCTTTAGTTAGTGTAACACCTCGCTTAGTCCTAATAAAAAGAGCTCCGCCTAAAGTTTTCTCTAATTGTTTTATAGATTTTGTTACAGCTGGTTGTGATATATATAATTTTTCAGCAGCTTTTGTAATATTTCCAGTAGTTGCAACTTCAAAAAATACTTTATATAAATTTAAATCTATGTTTTCTAGCATATAAATCACCTATATAATTATATATCTAATCTAGTATAATTTCAATATAAATATAACTCAAAGTTATCATAATCATAAAAAATATATATTTGCGTTATTAATAAAAAATATATATAATAATACTGGAGGTGAAAGAAATGCTGAGAAGTAATTATTTGTCAGTTATGCAATTTCAATTGAAGTTGGAAATTAAAGTAGAAAGTAAAAGAGATGTTTTGGTAGTAACGGATGAGTATTATAGTCAAATGGAGGAGAGTATAAAAAAGATAAAAAAGTTAAGGCCAGATATATGTGTATTTCCTGAGATGTCATATCAAGATTGTTATAATGATGTAATTAAAGAATTATCTGAAAGTGGTAAACTTATAATTTTTGGGAGTACATATGTTGAAAGTGTGAATAAAACACATATATATTATGATGGGAAATTAACTCAAGTTGTAAAAAGATATCCTTGTGGTAGTGAGCCAATGATAAGATTTTATGAAAAAATAGATGTTGACAAGTTTATAAACAAATATCTTGATGAGCATACATTTTTTGTAAATGGACAAAAGGTATATGTACTAAATTGCTTAGAGTATTATAAAGTGGCATATATGATTGCAAGAAATGAAAAATTAGCAAAAGATTTGTTTGGCTTTATTGTACCTTGTAGTAATTCAAATCCTAAAGTTTTTATTGAAGAATCAAAGGCAATTCATAATCATAATGAACATATTTATTCTTTTATTAGTAATAGAGTAAAGAAAAATGGTGAATATGGTTATGGAAAAAGTTATACTTTTGGCCCTATTCAATATCACGAAAAAGATTGGTTAGCTTATGAGGGAATAATGTCAGAAGACCATAATTCAAGTATAGTAACTCTTGATAGTGGTACACCATCATACATATATGGAAGGTATGCTATACCAAGTAAAATAAGTAGGTTTGGTAGGAGTGATTTTTATATAAATACTCCACTAGATGTTGAAGTTGAAAAAATAATTTAAGAAAGGAAGAATTTATTATGAAAAAAATTATTATTGATGCGGGACCTACAAACGAAAGAATTGACGCGGTTATGAAAATAACAAATATGTCTACAGGAGCACTAGGAAGTATTATAGCCGATACCCTACTTGAAAACTATGAGGAGCAAATAGACACAATATTTTATGTTTGCCCTAAACTTTGCTATAAACCAAAGACTATCACGGACAAGATAAAGTTTGTACAAATTGATTCAACTGAGGACTTAATAAATGCACTTGAGAAATTATTTAAGGAAAATACAATTGATGCTATTGTGCACTCTTCTGCAGTAGGCGATTACAAAGGTAAGTATGTAATAAGAGCAGAAGATATTGTTGAGGAAATTGTTGCAAGTGATTTGCTAACACTTTCTAAAGATGAACAAAGAAGGAAACTTATGAAGATTTTTGAGTCACCTAATGCGGTATTAAAAGATGAAACTAAGATTTCTTCATATGAAAAAAATCTTATAGTAAAATTAGATTTAACACCTAAGGTAATTTCAAAAATAAAAGAAATGAGTCCTACTACTAAGCTTATAGGATTTAAACTTCTTGAAGGAGTAAGTGAGCAAGAGCTATATGATGTAGCACATAAATTACTAGTAAAGAATAATGCTGATTATATTGTTGCAAACCTTCTTAATAGAATTGGAGCAGGAAAACACTTTGCAATGATACTTGACAAAGATGGTATTAAGCAAAAATGCGAGACTAAAGTTGAAATTGCACAATTTATTTCCAAAGTTATATTTGAGTAAGTATAAGAGTACCTAGAGTAAATTATTTCTAGGTACTCTTAAATTATATTATTATATACTTGAGATTTTAGTTATGTTAATATTTACTCTAAAAAAGTAATTAAAATAAAGGAAAATTATTGACAAAACTGTGCATTTTATATATAATAAATTGCATAGTATAACTTGTCCTTTTTACATTTTTATTGTACAATATAGTTATAAAAATAAGAGGTGATTATATGTCATTAAGTGTAAAATATCAATACACTCATTTTATATATCCATTTGTGGTTGAGGATAAAAATTATAATTCTTTTTTAGCTTCAATATTTTCACAAAATAAAGACTGGACTCTACATATTCATAAATATGAAAATGATGAAGAATCTTATGATTTCTTTTTACCATATATGAAGAGATTTTTATTCCCTACATTATTTTGGACAAGTCAATACGAAAAACAATTTAAAACAATGCCACTTGCAAAAAAAGTATTCAATGCTTCAAAACTTTCTTGTTTAACTTTTGAATATCAACTATCTAAGATAAAAACAGGAAGTATTACTCCTTCAAAACAATATGGTACAATTAATTTTGATATTTCAAGTATAAAATTAATTGTATTTAAAGGAGGAATATGTTTCCTTGATATTAAAACGGAAATTGAAGAAACAGAAGAATATATAGATTTTAACAAATTACTTGATTTTAATAATAGTTTTAGAAAGTTAACTCCAAGAGGTATTGGACATATAAGCAATTTAACAAGGATGAAAGCTAGAAGTATTGATAAAATAGAAAATATAGCTTTGTTTATAAATTCAATTATTTCAGGATTTGAAACAGATGATTTAGAAAAAATATATTATGATAAAATGTTTACATACTCATATGCTTGTGTAGATGACTGGAAAAGTGAAGGCGACTTTGAAAAGATAAAAAATGATTTCTTGAAATTTCAATATGTTATGAACAGTAAAAGTAGTGCTATATTTAACAAAGACTGTAAAAAAATAGATGAAAATATGTATTCAAGATGGCAATATTCTATGTTTGGCTTTTCAAAAGAAAGTGGAGTAGTTCTTGTATCTGACAAAGAAAAATATAATATTACTAGAATGCCATATAATTTTGAGAAAAAATATATGTATATGTTACTTCTTGCTTTTTATCAACGTTTAATGCTTATCAACTTTTCACAAGATGTTGCTAAAAAGGATAAATCAATGGCAAGAAAATTAACAAATAGGTTTACAAAATTTACTCAATTTAGTTGGTTTAGTCAAATAACAAATTCTGAACACGGTATGGATATATGGGAAAACTGGCTAAAAGCTTTTAAACTAAAAGAACTTTTTGAAGAGGTTCACAAAGAATACTTAGAATATTATGATTTTGTTAGAGCAACAGGTCAAGAAAGATTTAATCTTGTGCTTATGATAACTTATACTATAAATATATGTTTTAGTGGAATATCTCTGCTAGCTAATTTGTTTAATTTTAGAGAACTGTGGCTTGCACCATTAATTTATACACTAATGATTATTTCTATATTAAGTTATCCTACTTTCTTAACTGTAAGATGGGCAAAGCATAAAATAGAAAATAAATGGGATAATAGTATATAATAAGGAGAAGAAATATGTTTTGTGGGACAGATATAATCGAAGTATCAAGAATAAAAAAAGCAATAGAAACTACAAAAGAATTTAAAAATAAAGTTTTTACACAAAACGAAATAAATGATATAGATAGTATTAAATCTGAAATGAAGTATCAAAGATATGCTGGAAGATTTGCTGCTAAAGAGGCAATTTTTAAAGCTATGTCAAAGTTACTTACAAAAGAAAATATTACAATGGACTTTTTAGATGTAGAAATAGAAAATATGGAAAGTTTAAAAAGGCGTCCAAGAGTAAATTTTTTAAAAGAGGATATAATAAAATTAGTTGAAAAAGAAAATATTGATATAGATATTAGTATTTCGCATATAAATGAAAATGCAATGGCTGTTGCTATTGTAGATACAAGGAGGGAATAGAGTTTGAATAAGAGTTATTACATTACTACACCAATATATTATCCAAGTGGCAAGTTTCACGTAGGTCATTGTTATTGTACTGTAGTAGCAGATACAATTGCAAGATATAAAAGACTTAGAGGGTATGATGTGTTTTTTATGACTGGTACAGATGAACACGGACAAAAGATAGAAAAGAAAGCAAAAGACGCAAATAAAACTCCAAGAGAATATGTAGATGAAATTGTAAGTGATACAAAAGACTTATGGAAAGCATTAAATATTAGTTATGATAAATATATTAGAACAACAGATGAAGAACATATAAAATGTGTGCAAAAAATATATGAAAAATTATATAATTCAGGAGATATATATAAGGCTAACTATGAAGGATTATATTGTACACCTTGTGAGTCTTTTTGGACAGAAACACAATTAATTGATGGAAAATGTCCAGATTGTGGAAGGGAAGTAGAACTTGTTAAAGAAGAAAGTTATTTCTTTAAATTATCTAAATATCAAGATAGATTACTTGAATTTTATAACGAAAACCCTGAATTTTTAGAGCCTTTGTCAAGAAAAAATGAATTAATTAATAATTTCTTCAATAAAGGACTTGAAGATGTATGTGTATCTCGTACAACTATTGACTGGGGAATAAAGCTTCCATTTGATTCCAAACATACTGCATATGTTTGGATAGATGCTTTAGCTAACTATATTACAGGTCTTGGCTATTTAACTGATAAAGATGAAAGATTTAAAAAATTTTGGCCAGCAGATTTACATCTTGTAGGAAAAGAAATATATAGATTTCACGCAATGCTTTGGCCAGCACTTCTAATGGCACTTGATTTACCACTTCCCAAAAAAATATTTGGACACGGTTGGCTTATTGTTGAAGGAAAAAAGATATCCAAGTCTTTTGGAAATTATAAAGATCCAAGAATATATATAAATGCTACTTCAGTAGATACATTAAGATATTATTTAATACACGAAGTAGTGTTTGGGCAAGATGGGAATTTTTCAGAAGAATTATTTGTAGAAAAATCAAATGCAGACTTATCTAATGATTTGGGAAATTTAGTAAGCCGTGTTACTGCAATGGTAGAAAAATATAATGGTGGCATACTTGAAAATTGCAATTTAAATGAAGAAATAGATAATGATTTAATTAATGAAGTTAATTTAGTAAAATCAAAAGTAGAAGAAAAAATGGACTCATTAAAAGTAAATGAAGCACTAACTGAAATATTTAAAGTAATTAGAAAAGCAAATAAATATATTGATTTATCAATGCCTTGGGTGCTTGCAAAAGAAAACAAAAAAGATAGACTTAATACAGTACTTTATAACTTAGTTGAAACAATAAGAATATGTGCTATTTTACTTAAGCCATTTCTTGTTAATACACCTAAAAAAATATTTGAATATATTGGTGCAGATGAAAATATAACAGATTGGGAAAGTTCAGGAAAATTTGGATTATTAAGAAATGGTACTAAAGTAACAAAAGGGGAAAATTTATTCCCAAGAATAGAATATAAAGAAGGGATTTTTGATATGCAAGAAGAAAATATAAAAGTTGAAGAAAAACAAGAAAAAGTTGAACAAGTAAATGAAAAAGGATATATTACAATTGATGAACTTAGTAAAGTAGAACTAAGAGTAGGGCAAATTAAGGAAGTATCAAGAGTAGAAAATGCTGATAAATTATATAAACTTTTAGTTGATGTTGGAGAAGAAGAATTAAGGACAATAGTAACTGGACTTGTTCCATTTTATAAAGAAGAAGAACTATTAAATAAACAAATAGTAATAGTAACCAATCTAAAACCTGCTAAACTTAGAGGCATAATGTCAAATGGTATGTTACTTGCAGCAGGTGAAACTGATGTTGTAAAATTATTAACACTAGATAATAATGCTGGAAATATTGAAAATGGTACAAGAATCCATTAATATTAAAAGATAAAATATAAGGTATAAAAATAGTCTTAAAATTAATTTACTAATTTTAAGACTATTTTTTTAAAATTTTAAATCTTTCATATTTGATATATCAATTTTATATATTGTTTTGTAAATATCATCACAGTTTAAAGCGGTTACTTTGCTTTCATCAACATCTAAAAGTTCTTTCATTTTTATAACTTCTTCTTCTGTTTTTGCTTCTATTTCCATATATGTTGGAATTAATGGCCAAGTATCTATATCTATTTCTACACCATTTAGAGTATATTGTATTCTTTTATTTTCTTGATAACCTCTATTAATAAATCCAATATTTTCTAAAAATTCATTTGCTTTATTAAAGTCTTCTACTTCAAATTCTACCTCTTTTGTTCCATCTATAGTATCACTTACCACATTTTTGTAGGCAAGAGTAGTAGTTTTTCCATTGGTTCTAAGTCTTATCCATTTGCCATTTTCTGCTGGTTTTAGATCGTATACATATCTTTTTTGGTCAAAATTCCCTTTTAGAGTAGCTCCTAAATTTTCTAATTTTTTGATTATTTCCTCTTTATTTATTTCTAATACTCTTATTTCGTATTCTGTTTGCATTCTTATCACCTCATCCATAAGCATTTTATCATATTATATGGAAAAGTCAATATTGCAAAAGAATAAGCAAAATAGCAAATGTATATGTGTCAATGATGTGAAACAATGTTTTATAAAAAAATTTGTAGTATCATTGAATTCTATAT
>CANQLD010000041.1 GCA_947624625.1 uncultured Clostridia bacterium
ATTTTTTCTGTTACTTTACTCAATGCTAAAAGCTTTCTTGAACCCCATGCATAGCATGGGGTTTTCACTAATATCAAGAAAAATAGGGACAATTTACATCATCCCTATTTAACAAAATTATTTTCTCATATAACCATTTTCTTGTAACCACTTAACTGTTTCAACAAATAAATCTCTTCTATTATTTGCAGACCAGCTATCTATTACTCCAAATGCATCTTGTTTAGTTTGTTCAGTATATACTTTAACATCAAGTTCATTTGAAATTTGTTCTAAAGTAGTATTAATTGTATCCAATTTACCATTTATCTTTGTTTCAACTTGAGAAATTTCGTCAATTACTTTATTAAGTCTACCAAATACAGTTGCTGTTTCTTTGTTATCACTTTCACTACCGAAAAGTGCTTTAATATCTTCAACTGTTGTTTTATTTGCATTTATTTGTTCAGCTAAAGTAGTTAATGTATTTGAAGAAGTAGTTCCAACTATAGCTTTTTGTGCATCTTCTATTTTAGCAGATGCATCTGCTACATTTCCTCTAATACTAGTTATATTAGCATCTATATTTGTAATATTTCCACCTATTTCAGTTATACTAGAATTAATAGTTGAAATGTCGCTTTTTACATTTGTCATATCATTATTTATAGTAGTTGTAACACCATCTATTTTTTTAATTGTTGTGTTTGCTTCTCCTAATGTAGTGAATAAATTATTATAATTTGTTCCTAAAGTACTACTTACATTGTCTAATTTAGTATTAAGACCTCCTATACCACTATATACTTGTTCTATTAAATTCTTATTTGCACCAATAGCAGTTTTTAAGTCCGCAAATCCTGTTGCTAAATCTTCCTCTACTTTACCTTCAGTTGTTTCTGTTTTTTGAATTTCAGTTATTATTTCCTCTTTAGCAGCATTTACGGCTGATTCTGTAGCAGCATTTATAACTCCATTATTTGTATTTGTCATAAATGATTCTAAATTCTGTCTAGCACCTTTTACAATATTACTTGTTGCAGTTTGAAGCAAATCAATATCTCTAGTAACACCTAAAAATTTAGTATCTATATCACTCTTAGCAGTATCAATACTTTCAGTTATAGTATCCATTGCGTCAGTTATATTGCCATTTATTTCACCTTTAGTGCTATCTATATGATTTTTTATATTAGTTTCAGTTGTATCAATTTTATCAGTTATTGTCTTAGTACTATCAGTTACATTTTTATTTATTGTATTTAATAATTCTACTGCAGAACTTATTGAAGTTTTAACAAGGTCTATATTACCATTTATTGATGTTTCAGCACCATCTATATAGCCTTTTATATTAGTTTCTGTTGTGCTAATACTTCCAGTTATTTCTCCTTTTGCACCTTCTATAGCACTATTTGTATTTGCATTTATAGTATCTTTAGCACCATCTATGTAACCTTTTATATTAGTTTCATTATCACCAATACTTCCTGTTATTTCTTCTTTTGCACTATCAATTGCAGTAGTCATTGTACTTGTGGCACTAGTTATATTACCATTTACATCTTCTAACTGCTTTTCTAATATTTGTCTGTTACCATTTACTGAATTTATTACTTTTTGCCCAACCATACCTGTTTCTCTATTAATTAAAGTTATAGCACTACTTACTTCACTTTTTGTATGTGCATTAATTTCGTCTTTAGCAGTATCAATTCTATCAGTAATTGTTGTTGTAGCATCATTTATTTTAGTATTTAATACTTTTGCTGCATCTACTAAACGAGTTGTAGCAATATTTATAAGAGATTTTATATTACCCTCGCTATTTTTTATATTATCATTTATTAAGTCTCTTGTATTGTCTACATTTTCATTTATTGAGCTTCTTGCATCGTTCACATTATTATTTATTGAAGTTCTTGCACTGTTTACATTATCGTTTATTGATTTTCTTGCACTGTTCACATTATCATTTATTGATTCTCTTGCACTAGTTACATTATCATTTATTGATTCTCTTGCACTAGTTACATTATCATTTATTGATTCTCTTGCACTATTTACATTATCGTTTATTGATTCTCTTGCACTATTTACATTATCGTTTATTGAAGTTCTTGCACTATTTACATTTTCATTTATTGAACTTCTTGCACTGTTTACATTTTCATTTATTGATTTTCTTGCACTGTTTACATTATTATTTATTGATTTTCTTGCACTGTTTACATTATTATTTATTGAAGTTCTTGCACTGTCAATACTCTCTTTTAATAATTCTCTTGCAAAATCAATAGCATCAATTATTTTAGTTCTTGTGATGTTAATATTCTCATTTAGTGAATTTCTTGTATTATTTATATTTTCGTTTAATGAGTTCCTTGTATTGTTTACATTTTCGTTTAATGAATTTCTTGTGTTGTTTACATTTTCATTTAATGAGTTTCTTGTATTGTTTACATTTTCATTTAATGAATTTCTTGTATTATTTACATTTTCGTTTAATGAGTTTCTTGTATTGTTTACATTTTCATTTAATGAATTTCTTGTGTTATCTACATTTTCATTTATTGAATCTCTTGTGTTATCAATATTTTCATTTAATTCATCTTTTGCTAATTCAACTGTATTATTTGTGTTTTCATTAATTAGCTTAGTTGCTAATTCAATTTTAATACTTAAATTTTGGTAAATTTCTTCTAGTTCATTAGCTAAATCTTTTAAGCTTGACTCTTTAGCAACTTCTTTTTCAAGTTTATCATACTCATCTTGTAAATCATTTAATTCAGCAATTACCTCACTTGTTTTTTCTTCTTCTACATAGAAAAGATCAGTATCAACTTCATCAACTCTTGTTTTTAATTCAGAAATTTGATCTTTTAAGCTAGCCATTGAGTCTACTTTTTCATCTGTAGCATCAGCTAACTCTTTTAAACTTTGTACTTCTTCATCTTTTGCTACATTTCCAGCCAAGTCATCTAATCTTTTTGTGTGTCCTGTATATAATATTAATAAAATGATTAAAAATATTAAGCAAACTGTTAGAATAACACCAAAGATTATTTTTGTCCTTTGACTTTTATTTGGTACATCTTCAGACATAACCATTCCTCCTTCTATTTTTGTGTATATATAGTTAATCTACTCTTAGAGTAGTAAAACTATCTTGAATAATAATTTTACATTCTTTTATTGTATTATATATATCTGTTAAAAATTTATTTTCTCTCATACTATTTAAATATTCTTGGAAATAGCCTTCATCTAGTTCATCTCTTTTTATTATATGATAGCCATAATCTGATTTTACTATATCACTAATTTCTCCTATTTCTAATTCCTTTACTGTATCTTCTATTTCTTTTATCATTTGTCCTGACTTAAAGTACATATCATATGGTGGTTCTTTGTCTACTGCGTCATCACTATACTTTTTTATATATTCATTAAAATCACTATTTTCATTTAGTTCATTTTTTATTGCACTTGCTAATAATTTTTTTTGCTCAATTACAGAATTTGATAAATCCTTTTTAGTTGTCGGATCAACAGTAACTAAGAATATTTGTCTTGCTTTCATATATTCTGTATTATACATAGTTCTTGCATCCTCTACCTCTTTTTCAGTCAAATCTTTTTTCTTATTAGCTGCGTATAATTCTTCATATACTTTATCATATAGCTTATTTAGTCTTGAAATTTTATCATATGCTTCTTCTGTGGTTCTATTATCATATAGAAATTTTGCAAATTTAAACTTTCCTCCAAGTTTATTTATATAATCAGCTTTTTCTTTATTCAAACTTTCTATATCTTCATCACTTAATTTTATATCGTTATCACTTGCTATTTTTTCTATTGAACCAGCTATTTTTAAATTTTCTTCTGTTTTACTTCGTAGGTACTGTTCAGTATTAATATTTTTTTCTTCATCTACTAAAGTATTTAATGTAGCTTTAGGAAGTCTTGTAGTATCTTCATCAAATAGTTTATTTTTTGTAAGTCTTAAATACATCATATAATCATTTTGAGTATATTCTATTCCATTAACTGAGATTACTACTCTTTTTCCATTAATTACTCTAAATAACCAAATACTTGCAAATACTATAACAACGATTAGTATAACTGCAAGAATTGCAAAGAAAATATACTTCTTTTTAAACTTTTTATTTTTCATTAAACCACCTAATATGCTTACTACTTAAGCATACTAAAATTATACAACTTTTATAACAAGTAGTCAATAATTTTTAGACAAAATTTTACATTTTTATTACATTTTTGTTGCGTTAAAATTACACATAAAAAAAAGAAAAAAGAGCTTTCGCTCTTAATTCTAAAATTAAATATTAAAACTTTATTTTTTTGCACTTATAATCATATTTTCAATTCTATTTTTGTAATTTGAATATTCTTCAAGGAATTTTTCAACTAAGTTTTCTTCCATTGTTTTAAATATAAGATTACCTTGTATGTAGTCAGCACCACATTTAATTGATTTGTCTAGCTCACACTCTTCATCTATTCTTCCTACAGTAACTTTATATTTTAAATCTTTACATACTTGAACTATATCATTTAATATTCCATCATTAAATTTTGCTGTTTCTGCTACATAAGCTGAAGATAATTTAATTTCATCAATCTGCAAATCTTTAAATGCAACTAAAGGTTCGTGCTTTATTTCTATATTATTTATAATAATTTCAGCACCTGCATTTTTTAATTTTTCAAACATTGACTTATAATTTTCAACTCTATTTATCTCAATATTATCTATAAACTCTAGTTTTATTTCTCCCTTTTCAATATTATTTTCATTTAATATCTGGCACAACCTATCTACAAACTCTTCTTTTACAACGTGTCTATTTGATATATTTACTGCCATTTGTATATTTTTAAATCCTTTTTTCTTAAGCTCATTTAATTTTTGACATACTTTAGTAAGTATATATTGATCAAGTTTTATAGTTAGAGCTATTTCATCTGCTTGCTTTATAAAATACTCAGATGATAGTTTTCCAAGGACTGGATGTGACCAGTAAAGTAGTGCTTCAAAGCATATTTTTTTTATATCTTTTACATTAATTCTTGGTTGTATAGAAAAATTAAATTCTTCATTTTCATATGCTTTCCTTAAATCTTGTTGCATTTTAGTATCATTTTCTATTTTGGCTTTTAATGATTTATTATGAAAATAATAACCATTTTTTCCGTGTTCTTTTATATAATACATAGCATCATCAGCATACTTTAATAAATCTTGTCTATTATCAGCATCTTCAGGATAAATAGCTACACCTAAACTATATTGAAGTGATATATTAGTATTTGCAATATTAAATGGAACATTTAACTCTTCTTTTAAACTATCTAAAAGCTCAGTAATATCTGCAACTGTTTTTATATTCTCGATAATTATTGCAAATTCATCACCACCAAGCCTATATGCACTAGCATTTTTTGGAAGTTTATGTTCAAATGTATCAGATAGTGCAATTAATAGCTCATCTCCTGCGTCGTGTCCCATAGTATCATTTATTTGCTTAAATCCATCTAAATCCATAAAACATACTGCAAACTTTTTCTTTTTTGAGATAAGTTTATCTAAAACTTGCTGAAACATATATCTATTTCCACGGCCAGTTAATTGGTCAGTTAGGGCTTGTTTTTTTACTATTTTAGTTTCTTCTGATTTGTTTTGCTCAAATAATTTAAATATAAGCATACCTGTAAAAATTAAAATAGTAACTTCAATAACATTTCCTAAATACGATACTATTAAATTTGGATCAATATTCAATATTACAACCTCATTTCTTTTGTTTACTTAACAACTATATTTACAATTCTTGATTTTATTACAATTACTTTGCTTATTGATTTATTCTCTAAATACGGTTTTAATTTTTCATTATTTACTGCAATTTCTTCGATTTCTTTTTCGTCTGCAGATGTAGGCACAACAATTTTGTATCTTACTACACCATTTACTTGTACTGCAAGTTCAACTGTATCTTTTACTAAATATTTTTCATCTTCTACTGGATAAGTAGTATTAAATACTGAGAATTCTTTACCATATTTTGACCACATTTCCTCAGCAAAGTGTGGCATAAATGGTGCTATTACTTTTATAAATAAAACTGCAATTTCTTTTAGTAATTTTGTATTTAATATACTTTCGTCATCTTTTTGTGTATATTTATATAACGCATTTGTTATTTCCATTATTTTTGCAATAGCAGTATTAAACTGCATTAATTCTAAATCATTGTTAATACCTTTTAATAAACTATTAAATGTAAATAATAGTTCTTTATCTTCATCTGAATAAGAAGTATTTTCATTTTCCTTGTATGAATTAATTTTATCTAATATTCTTTCAAGTCTTAAAATGTATTTTGACATTGAAGTTATACCTTCTTCGCTCCAAGGACCTCCCTCAATATAGCTAAAGCCAAACATTAAATACATTCTAAACACATCTGAACCATATTTTTCTATATAATCATCTGGAGATATTACATTTCCTTTTGATTTACTCATTTTATTTCCATCTGGTCCTAAAATTAAGCCTTGATGTACAAGTGATTTAAATGGTTCACCAACCTTAGTAAGCCCTGCATCTCTTAATACCTTTGTTATAAATCTTGCATATAATAAATGCATTGCAGCATGTTCTGGTCCACCTACATATTTATCAACTGGTAACATTTTATCTATCCACTCTGTATCAAATATCTTCTCGCTATTTTTGTTATCAGGATATCTAAATTGATACCAAGATGAACATACAAATGTATCAAGTGTATCTGTTTCTCTTGTTGCGTGTCCTCCACAATGTGGACAAGTTGTATTTACAAATTCTGGTGATTTTGCAAGTGGACTTTTACCATCAGGTTTAAATTCTACATCATAAGGTAATTTTACTGGTAAATCTTCTTTTGGAACTGGTACAATACCACACTTATCGCAGTAAATAATTGGAATAGGTGCTCCCCAGTATCTCTGTCTTGATACAAGCCAGTCTCTTAATCTATATGTTGTTTTAAAATCTCCTTTTTGAATACTTTTTAAATATTTTGTTATTTCAGTTTTAGCTTCATCTGTTGTAAAATTATTAAAATCACCTGAATTTACAAGCACACCTTTTTCTGTATATGCTTCATTTTTATTATATACTACATCAATATTTTTATTATCTCTTACATCTTCTTTTTTGGCTATTACTTGTTTTAATGGTAAATTATATTTTTTTGCAAAAGCAAAATCTCTTTCATCATGTGCTGGTACTGCCATTACACAACCTGTCCCATATGTTGCAAGCACATAATCTGCTATCCAAATTTGTACTTTTTCTTTTGTGATTGGATGTATAGCATAACTTCCAGTAAATACACCAGTTTTTTCTCTATTTTCAGCAAGTCTATCAATTTCTGTAACAAGTTTACATTTTTCAATATATTCATTTACTACATTTTCTTGTTCTTTAGTAGTTAAATTCTTTACAATATCACTTTCAGGTGCAACTACTACATAAGTTACTCCCATTAATGTATCTACTCTTGTTGTAAATACATCAAGTGATAAATCAGTATCTGCAACATCAAAAGTAACTATTGAGCCAGTTGATTTACCTATCCAATTTGTTTGTATTTTTTTAGTCTTTTCAGGCCAGTCAAGTTCTTTAAGGCCTTCTAATAATTCTTCTGCATAATCTGTTATTTTAAAGAACCATTGAGTTAAATCTTTCTTTGTAACTTGACTGCTACAACGTTCACACTCACCATTTATTACTTGCTCATTTGCAAGAACTGTATTACAGCTTGGACACCAATTAACATTTGCTTTTTTTCTATATGCAAGTCCTTTTTCATATAGCAATAGAAATAGCCATTGTGTCCATTTATAATAATCCTCTTTACAAGTTATTACTTCAGCATCAAAATTAAACATTGCACCCATTGCTTTTAATTGTTTTTCCATTGTTTCAATATTTTTCATAGTAGAATCATATGGATGTATTCCTGTTTTTATAGCATAATTTTCTGCAGGAAGTCCAAAAGCATCAAAGCCCATTGGTTGAAATACTTCGAAGCCTTTCATCTTTTTAAATCTTGCAAATGTATCAACTGGTCCATAATTATACCAATGTCCTACGTGAAGTTTAGCTCCTGATGGATAAGAAAACATCTCTAAACAATAGTATTTTTTATCTATATTATCTTTATTAAAACTTGCTATTTTATTATTTTCCCATTCTTTTTGCCATTTTTCATCAATACTTTTATTATACATTATATCATCTTCCTTTTTTATATTACAAAAATAAATTTAGTGCTTTTTCTATGCATTTAATTTTTAGTGGAAATTCTGGTCCTTCATCTCCGTCAACGTCTGGTCTATCACATTTTCCTTTTACTTTGTTTATATTTATCCATTTTTCTCTTAAATAAATTATATTTTCATCTTCATAGTGATTTCCACGCAGTACATTTGAAAGGATTGAAGGTACTTGATAAAATTTCCAATTTTTCAGTATAACCATATCGAGCATTCCGTCTTGTATGCTAGAGTCAGTAGTAAACATATCAATTCCACCTACACTACTTCCATTAAATACTAAAAATAAATTTATTTTTTCAATTATAATATCTTTTTCAGTTTCTACTTTAACTGTAAAAGGTCTAAACTTAATTAATTGCTCTGCTGCAGTTATAAAATAAGAGAGCTTACCTACGGCATTTTTCAAATTTTTATCTGCCTTTTGGGATGCATTAGTAAAAAGTCCTGCAGAACACACATTAATAAAATATTTATTGTTTGCCAGTCCTACATCAACTTTTTGAACATTTCCTGTAAGAATTCTATCTATACACTCAGAAAAATTTGCAGGCATTTTAATATGCTTTGCAAAGTCATTTGATGTTCCTGCTGGTATAATTCCTAGTGGTGTTTTAATATTATTTTGCATTATTACATTTACAACTCTATTTATTGTTCCATCTCCACCAGCGACAACTATTCCATAGCAATCTTCATTATCTACATCTTTTAAATACTCGTATAAATTAGTTTTTTTACCTGCTCTAAAAACAGAAACTTCTATACCATTTTGCATAAATTTTTCAATTATTGTATCTAAAAAATACTTAAATTTACTTTGTCCTGCTCCAGAGTTATAAATAAGTTTTATTTTTTTCATTTTTTACCTTCCTTTTAGGTACATTATAACATCTACATTATATTATATAAATATTCAAATTTCAAGCAATTAATTCAAAAATATAGTATCTACACACGAAAAAATTGCCATAAAATTAATTTACGGCAATTACTTTTTATTTTTAAGTTCTTCTAATGAAATTTGTTCCGATATATCAACATAGAAATCTCTTAATTTTCTATTTGTTATTTGAGACATAAATTTAGTGTCTAGATTATATAGGTATATACCCATTTCACCTTTTATTTTATAAAATACAGTTTCATCTATTCCTTGTAATAACTCTACAGACATAGGAAGAACTTCTTCTACTGCTTTAGTTTCTAAATTTATTTTAAATAATTTATTTGTATCTTCTACATTTACATAGTATAACTCATTATTTCTTATAAACATATATTTTGAGCCATCTATTTCTTTTATTTGACCACTATCAGAGGAAGTTTTTATGTCTGCAACTTTTGATTCATTTTCTCCATTTTTTGTTACTGAGTATATTTTATTTGAATCTTTTTTATTTACAAAATATATTTTATCTGCTGACTGAATTATATATGATACATTAGATTTTTTTGTTAATTCTTTTTTATCTTTTCCTTCCTTATTTAATCTATATATAGTTTTTTGAGTTGTTTCATCTTTAACAACGAACAAGAAATTTTCATCAATTGCTATTTCAACTATATTGTCAATTCCTAAATCTTTTATCTCCTTTGTATTTACATTAAAACTTTTTAAAGCATTTTTTGAGCCTTGTGTATAATACACAAAATCTCCATAAACATTAAATTTTTCTAAATCTTTTTCAATCAAAGGTTCAATTTCGTCGCCTTTTTTCTTTAATCTATATAGTCCTCCTTCTTTTGTACCATAAATATAATCGCCACTTATTTTTATATTAGTCAAACCACTATTTGAATAAACTATTTTATCTTCAAACCCATTAGAGTATATACTATTTAATGTATATACTGGGTTATATGTATATCCTTCTGTTACATAGTAAACATTATATACCTTCTGTGCCTTACTTAATTCGTCTTCTACATACTTAAAATTATTTTCTTTGCTATACACATAAATTTGTGCAATTAAATATATTCCTACAACAGCAACTAAGAAAAATGTAATATATGTTAATTTACTTTTTTTCTTTCTTATGTTACTTGATTGTTTTTTCTTTCTTTTTAAATATTCTTTTCTAGTTAATTTTTCGTCTTCCTCTAATTGTACTCTTTGCATAAAATCAACTCCTTTATCATTGGTTTTACACCACTATTATATACTAGTATATTTTATTTGTAAATATATTTCTTTCTGATTTTTCAAAAATTTCACATAAACTTTTATATGTTGATAAATAGTGTATTTTTTTAACTTTTAAATATATCTTGTATATCTTCTTCATTTAAAACTACACTTGCTCCTTCCTTTAATAAATAATTGGAAAAGTAACAATTTTTATCTTGTATATCACCTGGCACAACCAATATTTCCTTACCAAAATCAAGCATATTATATGTTAATCTATATATTATTTTATTATAACTTGCATTAAGTATTAGTAGATAATCAGTTAAACTTGCAAGTAACTCACATTTACAACTTGAATTTATTGGAGATAAAATATATAAATTGCAAGGAGAAAAATTTGATGAAAATAAAAAGTCTTTATTAAATAAATCTACATCTAGAAAAGTAATTGTTCCAGTATCTTTTTCTTTATTTATACATATAACATTATTTAAACTAAATAACTTAGAACATATCTTGCTATATTTATTCTCATTTATATCTGAGCTTTTATATATATACACTTTCTTTTTTCTTAGCAAATTTATATTGCCAAAGTAACAAATAAGTATTGGTGCATTTATTACAGATTTTAATTCATAAGGATAATCATTTGAAAAAATATTTATGAAATTAATATTTTGATTTAAAAGATTATTATATATTTCTTTTGCTTTTTCTTTTACATCTAAACTTGTAAGAGAAGAAAAAATTTTATTTGATAATTTAATATTATTTTGAACTAAAATACTTCTAAATAAATATTTATTATTTGAAGTATTATATAAATTTTCTAATAAGTTAAAGGCTTTCAATAATCTTAATACTAGCACATAATTTATATCTTCTATTATTGAAAGCCATACAAAAATATAATTGTCTATTTTTATTTCACTTCCTTTTTTATATTTCATCTAAGGTGATGTTACCTATTTTGCCATTTTTTAGTTCCTCTAAAAATATATTTGAGGCTTTAGTGTAGTCAATTTCTCCACCAGATATAACGCAACCTCTTTTTTTACCTAATAATTCTAGCATTTCATATGGCATTACATCTAAATCTTCATTTTCAAGTTTATATTTTTTTATAAACATACTTCTATATTTTTTATTTTGCATAAGTAACTCAATGCCACAAATAGCTATTTCTTCTACATCTAAAATTTCTTGTTTTATATTTCCTGTTAAAGCAAGTTTAACACCTGCATCCTTTTCATCTAATTTTGGCCAAAGAAGTCCTGGTGTATCAAGCAAATCAATATTTGAAGAAACTCTAATCCATTTTTTAGCTTTTGTTACACCTGGTTTGTTACCAACTTCTGCACTTTGTTTTTTTGCAATTTTGTTTATTAATGTAGATTTTCCTACATTTGGTATTCCTACTATCAGCACACGATAAATTGGTTTTATATCAATTTTTTTATTTGCATATTTACTTTCATAAATCTTTTTACCTTTTATATTTATAGTTTCAACTATTTTTTTTATATCTTCATTATTATTTGCACATACATTAAGGCAAGAATAGCCTTTATTTTCAAAATATTTTTTCCATTTTATATTTTGTTCTTTATCTGCTAAATCAGACTTATTAAGCAATATAATTCTTTCTTTGCCTTGAGCTAAATTTTCTATTAGTGGATTTCTACTTGATATTGGAATTCTTGCATCTAATACTTCTATTACTATATCTATTAATTTCAAACTTTCTTTTATTTCATTTTGTGCTTTTACCATATGTCCGAGGATACCATGATAGTACGACTTTTCTAAACACCTTATCTGACTCATTTATATTTTCATTTATATCTTTTTTATTAGC
>CANQLD010000042.1 GCA_947624625.1 uncultured Clostridia bacterium
ATTCTCTTAATTTTTTTGGGAAATATTTAAAAAAGTATTGACAAATGAATATAAAATTAATATAATATTAAATAGTTAATGCGGGTGTAGTTCAATGGTAGAATTCCAGCCTTCCAAGCTGGCTGTGTGGGTCCGATTCCCATCACCCGCTCCAATTTAAGATAGCTTACGAACTGTTTAGTTTTCGTAAGTTTTTTCTTTATTTAATAAATCAAAAAAATTAGTATAACTTAATTCAGTGTTTAAATAATTTTCTTTTAAAATCATAGTTTAGATATCTAAGAAGTATTATCTGAATAAAAATAATTATTTTCAGAAAAGAATTGGCTTCAAATTGTCATTTCTTTTTTTTCATCCATAGTGATGATTTCACCTTCATTTGCATAAGTTTGATCCATTAAAGAATATTTATAATTTTTAGATTTTGTAGTTTTTTTTGTAAATGTATAATCTTTGGCTTCAACTCTTCTGTTATTAATAACATATCCTAACATATATTCTGGTTTTAGGTAAGCTTTTTCGGCTCGATTATCTGTATCTTCATCTATTCCCCAAATTGGAATAGTCGCTATTTTTCCAACACCTTCTTTAGGAATTTGAAAAATTACAAATCCATAAGAATCATCATAACGGTAGTCTATAAAATGTAAAAAATCCAAATCTGTATATTCTTGTAAATATGTAGTTGCTAATATTTGAGGATTAGTTTTTTCCCCAGCTAATTCACCCATTGCATTTGTCGCTCTTATTCCATTTTCCATTATACTATCAATTATTGAATTATTGTTAACTTGTGTTCCGCTACCTCTATTAACTGCATGGACACCAGTTAACACATTAGGATTGTCCCATATTTCACTCATTGCAACTCCAAATTTATCAGATATAGTTCCATCTAGTGAAAAGTATATATCAATTTTATTTTGTATATTATGAATGCAATGTTTTAATAATTCATCTCCTTCTATTGCTGGATTGTTTGAGTGCATACTTCTTTTATCAAAACTCATTCTTATAGATTCAAACAAGTATTTTATAGGAATTTTATATCGTCCATCCTCAACTTCAGACGGTGATTCTATTTCTTTAATTGCAGCATTAAAGCTTTTTAAATAACTATTATACATATTTGTAGGATATGGTTCACTGTATATTTCCCATAATTTTGGAGAAAGATTAGATTTTAAATATTCTAAAATTTCTTTATATATTTCTGGATTATTTGTTTTATCAAATGTTATATTTGATGGAGATAGTTTTACTGCATCTTTAATAAAGTCAACGTTTTCAGCTAGCTCTGGTTTATTACTTAAAAGATATTCTAAAGTAACTTCAATATTAGCATCTTCATATGCTTTTTTTAGATCTATTTCATTAAGTTGAGTTTTTATACTATTAATTTCAGATTCAAGTTTTTCAACCTTTAAGCTTATGTCTTCTATTTGCTTTGCTTTTTCATGATTGTCCTTTAGAGTTTTCTCATAATCTTTGTTATATGCATTCAAAAAAATTCTTTTAAAAAAACTGAATTGACTTTTTAATGGTATAGGAGTTAATTGTATGTTATCTCTTTCTCCTTTTAATTTTTCTAACTCTTTAATCAATAAAGATAATTTTTCGTGTAAGATATTATATTTATCTGTTGTTTCATGTAATTTATTTTGCAAGTTTTTTTTCTCATCTTCGATTAATTTTTCTATCATATCATTCCTAACCTCATTTATTCATAGTTATTTTAATCTCTTTCGGATATAACTATTACATTTTTATATTTTGATTATTTTAAAAATCAAGATAATTATTAATATAATTATACTATATTTATAAAAAGCATTCTATAATTTTTTTGAAATAAAATTAAAAATTAATATAATTTAGCTATTTAATCAATTTAATTTTTAAAAGATGTGTTAATTTACATTTAATATTATATCTGATATAATTATATAAAATTATATAGGAGGTAAGTATTATGAATAACGATATTAAGTTAATACCATATACAGATAAAGAATATGAATTTGTATATGAAGTAAAGAAAAATGCTTACAAAAAATATGTTGAAGAGTGTTGGGGTAGTTGGGTAGAAGAAGACCAAATAGTATATTTTGAAAAGTTTATAGAATTAGTTAAAGATAATGCGTATATAATTTTTTGTGGAAATAAAAAAATAGGTTTTTATAACGACGAAATATTAGATAATGGAAACTATGAAATTGGAAATATTTGTATTATTCCTGAATATCAAGGTCAAGGTATTGGAACAAAAATTTTAAAAGAAAAACTTGAAGAAAATAAGGATAGAAATATTGAGATACAATATTTTAAACAAAATCCAGTTGGAGCATTATATAAAAGATTAGGCTTTGTTTTAAATGGAGAAACAAAATTTCATTATCAAATGATTAAGAAAAAAATATAAAAATAATATAGTTAGTAGTTAAAAAATAGTATAATTGCTTTACTAAAGTGATATTTTTTATATAAGGAAAGGGAAAAATAATATGGTAATATATGTTATGCGACACGGAGAGGTTGTGACCAATCTAAAAAATCAAATAAATGGTAGAAATCACTATAGTTTAACTTTGAAAGGAATTAAGCAAGCAAAAGAGAAGCAACAGTTTATTTCTACTTTAAATATTGATGTAATTTTTTGCTCACCTTTAAAAAGAGCTATTCAAACATGTAGAATTATTAATAAAAATAAATATAAAGTTATATATGACGATAGACTATCAGAAAGAAATTGTAGAAATATGCAATATAAATCAACAAAAATACTAAATAAAGCAATATGGTATGATTTTAATAAAGAAATTATATATGAAAATTCTGAAGGATTCAAAAGTATAATTAACCGTGTAAATAGCTTTATTGAAAATTTAAAGTCAGATTATAAGAATAAGAATATTTTACTTATTACACACGGAGATGTATGTAAAGCAATTCATTTGTATTTTAACTCTGAAGATAAGAATGTAGCAAATTTTGAGCAAAAAAATTGTGAAATAGTAAAGTATATTTTAGAATAAAAAAATATATATTTTAATTTGATAATAATTCATTTAATTATATAAAGTATGTTAGGAGAATAGGGTATGATAAGAAATATTATTTTTGATTTAGGTGGTGTATTAGTTGATTTTAAACCACAAAATTATTTATCACATATTGGCTTAAATAAAGAAGAGGTAGAATTCTTTACAAAACTTGTTTTTTATGGAAAAGAGTGGAGAGAATATAATTCTTCTAAGATTAATTCTAAGCAAACAGAAGAAAAATTAATAAAGGAGTATTCTGAGTATGCTAATATAATAACTAAAATTTTTAGTAAGCTTGATTATAATTATATATTATTTGAAATGAAAGATACTGCTGAGTATTTAAAAGAATTAAAAGCTAAAGGGTACAATATTTATATTCTTTCTGATTTAAATGAAGATAGCTTCAAGTATAACAAACAATTCGATTTTTTTAACTATGTTTCTGGAGGGGTATATTCTTTTGAAGTGGGAACAACAAAACCAAATAGAAATAATTATGAAACATTATTAAAAAAATATAACTTGCTTCCAGAAGAATCTATCTTTATAGATGATAATATAGATAATGTAAATATGGCAAATGAATTAGGCATAAATGGCATTCAGTTTGTAGCATTAGATATTGTAAAAAAACAAATTGAAAAATTAGAAGAATCACAATAATGCTCTAGTAAAAAGACATAATATGTGTTAAAATATAATAAGTTTAAGTTTAGATAAATTTTAGTGAAAAGATAGTGCAAAATGTATAGAGATAGGGGATTAAAATAATGGATAATTTAGAGATAATAAAAAGAAAAGCAGTACAAATATTTAATGAAGAAGATTTTGAAAAGAAAGTAAATAGTGGCAAAAAACTAACAGTAAAATTTGGTGCAGATCCTTCTAGACCAGATTTGCATATAGGGCATTCTGTACCTTTAAGAGTTTTAAAATCATTTCAAGATATGGGGCATAAAGTAGTTTTTGTAATCGGAGATTTTACTGCTATGATAGGAGATCCTTCTGGAAAAAGCAAGACAAGACCTTCACTTACTTTTGAAGAGACAAGGAACTCTGCTAAAACATATTTAGAACAAGTTACAAAAATATTAGATAAAGAAAAAACTGAAATTTTATTTAATTCAGATTGGTTATCTAAAATGGATTTTAAGGATATTATAAACTTAACTAGTAAATATACAGTTGCAAGGATAATGGAAAGAGATGATTTTAAAAATAGATTTGAAAATGGTTTACCTCTTTCTATGCACGAATTGTTATATCCTTTAATGCAAGGTTATGATTCAGTAGCAATAGATGCAGATATTGAAATTGGTGGAACTGACCAAACATTTAATTTGCTTGTTGGAAGAGAACTTAAAAGAGATTATGGCAAAGAAAGCCAAGTAGTAATGACATTTCCATTACTTGTTGGATTAGACGGAAAAGAGAAAATGAGTAAATCACTAGGAAACTACATTGGACTAAGTGATACACCTTTTGAAAAATTTGAAAAAAGTATGAAAATTCCAGATGAAACACTTAGAGAGTATTTTGAACTAGTAACCGATTTATCAACAGATGAAATTAATGAAATAATGAGTGGTGATATTAGAGAGTCTCATATGCTTTTTGCTAAAGAATTATTAAAGATGTATGATAGTGAAGAAGACTATGAAAGATGTAAGGAAAGGTATCTAAAAGTTGCAAAAGGAAATATACCTGAAGATATTGAAGAAGTTACTTTAACAGAAAGTCAAATGAATATTTGCGAACTACTAGTAAAAATAAATTTTGCAAACTCTAAAGGAGAAGCAAAAAGGATGATACAAGGTAATGGAATAAAGATAAACTCTAATTTGGAAACAGATATATATAAAACTATAGAAATAAAAAATGGTTTAGTTATTCAATTTGGAAAAAATAGATTTAAAAAACTAATAAAAGAGTAATTAAATAGAAAGGTTGATATTTATGAAAAATAAAAAGCAAATTAAAGTTATCTATATTGTTTTAATAGTATTAATCGTTATAGTTTTAGCATATCTTGCATTTACGTTATATACAATAGTAAAAACAGCAAAAAATGAAGAAATATTAAATAATGCATATATAGATGTATGGGAAGATATTTCAATGCAAGGCGATATAGATTTATATTCTGCAGGTACAGGTATTTTTGAAGAAATTTATTTAGGAAATCAGCCACTTCATTATGTTATACATAAAGATGGAAAAGTATATACATATATAGCAAGCTCATATGAAAATAGAATAACAGGAATTAGGCAACCTGCGTCTGTTGAATATTTAAAAACACTTTCACAAGAAGAACTTATTGATGTTGAGAATAAGTTAAATTCGACTATACAAACAAATGAATCAAACTTATTTATGGATATTAATAAAAGATATTGGCATGTAAGAATTGACGAAAGCTCATTTATTGTAGATGTTGATGTAATATCAAATATAATTGATAAATAATTTTTTACTGCTTTTAAAATTAAATAACAAATTTTTCTAAAGCTTGATAAAATATATCGTGCATTATTGCATATATTAAGCCTTTATGGTATAATTTTACGAAGTGATATAATAATAGATGGGAGAATTTTATGGAAGAATTTAAACTAGAAAATAAAATTTCTGCAAAAGAAATATTTGAAAGTTATAAAGATATTGAAGGAAAAGAAGTATTAGTTTGTGGTTGGATAAGAAATTTACGTTCTTCAAAATCAATATCATTTATTGAATTAAATGATGGAAGTTGTTTTAAATCAATTCAAATAGTATTAGAAGAAAACTCTTTAAATAACTATAAAGAAATTTCAAGTTTAAATATAGGCTCAAGTATTATGGCAAAAGGAGTAGTAAAGGTAACAGAGGGAGCAAAGCAACCATTTGAGCTATTAGCAAAAGAAGTAGTTATTTCAGGAAATTCTTCTCCAGAATATCCATTACAAAATAAAAGACACTCAATGGAGTTTTTAAGGGAAATAGCACATTTAAGACCAAGAACAAATACATTTAATGCAGTTTTTAGAGTAAGGTCAACTATTTCTTATGCAATACACGAATTTTTACATAAAAGAGGTTTTGTATACATACATACTCCAATAATAACATCTTCTGACTGCGAAGGTGCAGGTGAGATGTTTAGAGTTACAACACTTGATAAATTAGATGATGATGTATCAAAAGATTTCTTTGGTAAAAAAACAGGACTTACAGTTTCAGGTCAGTTATCTGCAGAATGTATGGCAATGGCTTTTTCAAATGTATATACATTTGGTCCAACTTTTAGAGCTGAAAACTCACATACTACAAGACATGCTGCAGAATTTTGGATGATTGAGCCTGAAATGGCATTTTGCGATTTAAATCAAGATATGGATGTCGCAGAAGAGTTAATTAAGTATGTTATTAATACAGTACTTAAAGATTGTAAAGAAGAAATAGAATTTTTTAATAAGTTCATTGATAATGGATTAGTAGAAAGATTAACTAATATTATAAACTCTAATTTTGAAAGAATTACATATGCTGAGGCAGTAGAAAAGCTAAAAGAGCATAATGATAAATTTGAGTATAAAGTTGATTTTGGTACTGATTTACAAACAGAGCACGAAAGATATTTAACAGAAGTAATATATAAAAAGCCTGTATTTGTAACAGATTACCCAAAAGATATAAAAGCTTTCTATATGAAACAAAATGATGATAATAAAACTGTAAGAGCAGTAGATTTATTAGTACCAGGAATTGGAGAGATACTTGGCGGCTCACAAAGAGAAGAAGATATAGATAAATTAAAAAATAGAATGCAAGAGTTGGGACTAAAAGAAGAAGACTATAAATGGTATCTAGATACAAGAAGATTTGGGACTTGTGTACATTCTGGTTTTGGAATAGGATTTGAAAGACTTGTTATGTATTTAACAGGTATGCAAAATATTCGTGATGTAATACCTTTCCCAAGGACACCAGGAAATTGTCTATATTAATATTGTAAACGAAAGGAAGAAAATAAAATGCATACATATAGAACACACACGTGTAATGAATTAGGCATAGAAGATGTAGGAAAAAAAGTAAAATTATCAGGATTTGTTAAAACTGTAAGAGATCTTGGAGCAATGATATTTATTGATTTAAGAGATCATTATGGAGTAACACAACTTTTAGTAAATAATTTAGAATTAATAGAAGTATTTCATAAAATAACTGTTGAATCAACAATCTGTGTTGAAGGTGAAGTTATAAAAAGAGATGAAGAAAATGTAAATGATAATATAAAAACAGGTAAAATAGAAGTTAGAGTAGACAGTGTTGAAGTATTATCAAAAGCAAATAATATATTACCATTTCAAGTTGAAGATAGTTCAAAGGTAAAAGAAGATTTAAGACTTGAGTATAGATTTTTAGACTTAAGAAATGAAAACATACATAATAAAATTGTATTTAGAGCTGAAGTATTAAAATATTTGCGTGATAAAATGACTGAACTTGGATTTGTTGAGGTACAAACTCCAATACTTGCTAATTCTTCACCAGAAGGGGCAAGAGACTTTCTTGTGCCAAGTAGACTTCATCCAGGAGAATTTTATGCTTTACCACAAGCACCACAACAATTTAAACAATTACTTATGATTTCAGGTTTTGATAAATATTATCAAATAGCACCTTGTTTTAGAGATGAAGACCCAAGAGCTGATAGGTCTCCAGGAGAGTTTTATCAGCTAGATTTTGAAATGTCTTTTGCTACACAAGATGACGTTTTAGGTGTACTTGAAACAGTAGTAGGAGATACTTTTAGACATTTTACAAATTCAAAAGTAACAGAAGCTCCTTTTGTAAGGATACCATATAAAGAGGCAATGGATAAATATGGAATTGATAAACCAGATTTAAGAAATCCTCTTGTAATTTGTGATGTAACAAAGGCATTTGAAGTTTCAGATTTTAGAGCTTTTAAAGATAAGACTGTAAAGGCAATAAAGATTAATTCTAAAGATTTACCAAGAAAATTTTTTGATACAATGGTAGACTTTGCAACAGAAGAACTAGAAATGAAAGGACTTGCTTGGATAAGACTTGATGAAGCTTCTAATATGACTGGAACTATTTCAAGATTTGTAACACCTGAAGTTTTAGATAAATTAAAAGAATTAGTTGATTTTAAAGAAAATGAAGCAATATTTTTTGTTGCAGATGAATATATGAAAGCATGTTTAGATGCTGGGCAAATAAGAATTGAACTTGGAAATAGACTTGATTTAATAGAAAAAGGGGTATATAAATTCTGTTTTGTAAACGATTTTCCTATGTATGAGCTTGATGATGAAGGAAAAATTCAATTTAATCATAATCCATTTTCTATGCCAATTGGTGGTATGGAAAGTTTGCTTAACAAAAGTCCACTTGATATCATTGCTTATCAATTTGATTTAGTATGTAATGGTTATGAGCTTGCATCAGGAGCAGTAAGAAACCACGATATTGATATAATGGTAAAAGCATTTGAAATTGCTGGATATTCTAAAGAAGAAGTTGAAAGAAGATTTGGCTCTTTATTTAACGCGTTTTCTTATGGTGCGCCACCACACGCAGGAGCTGCACCTGGAATAGATAGGATGATTATGTTACTTCTTGAAGAAAATAATATTCGTGAGGTAATAGCATTTCCTAAAAATAGCAAAGCAAGGGATGTTCTTATGAAAGCACCTGCTAAAGTTACAAATCAGCAATTAAGGGATGTACATATAAAAGTTATTGAACAAGATATAAAATAATTTTTTAAAACAAAAGAGGAGAGAGGATATATGAAAATAGCAATACTTGGGCTTGGAGCATATGCTATAGCACTTGCAAAAGTATTTGAAAAAAATGATAACAAAGTTGTGATGTGGTCAAAATACAAAGAAGAGTGTGATAGTGTTCTTTTAAAAAGAGAAAATGCTAGAGTATTAAAAGGTGTGAAAATACCAAAATCTATTGAAATAAAAACAGATTTACAAGAAACAGTAAAAAATGCAAAAATAATTGTACTTTCTGTACCAACTAATGCAGTTAGAGAAGTGGCAAGAGATATAGCTAAGTTTTTAGATGAGGACCAAATTATTTGCATTGTATCAAAAGGTATAGAGCAATCAAGCAATATGATACTTAGTGATGTGGTTTATGAAGAAACAAATTCAGAAAATATTTGTATGATTTCTGGACCTTCTTTTGCAATAGAGCTTGCTAAAGGGTCAAGTACAGGTCTTGTAGTTGCTTCAAAATCACAAGTAGCAAATATGGCTGTAAAAGTTTGTTTAGAAAATGAAAAAGTAGTAGTAAATGCTATTAATGATATAATTGGCACACAAATTTGTGCTGCTACTAAAAATGTATATGCAATACTTATGGGTATATCTGATGTGCTTAATAAAGAGGAATCTTGCAGAGCTGCCATTTTAACTTGTGTATTAAATGATATGAGGTTAATTGTTGAGTTAATGGGTGGAAAATCACATACTGTTTTTTCATATGCTGGTGTTGGAGATTTACTTCTTACTTGTATGAGTAGCAAAAGTAGAAATTATACTTTTGGAGAATATATTGGAAAAGGACTTACACTTGAGCAAGCATTAGAAAAAATGGAAGTAACAACTGTAGAAGGTCTTTATACCTTAGATGCATTAATTAAAATACTAGAAGAAAAAGAAATAAAGATAAAGTCACTAGATTATTTATATAATACATTATATAGAAATGAGAGAGTTGAAAATATACTTAGATATATAAAATATTAATTATGGAGTAAAAATGGAACAAGAAGTTATATTAAAAGAAATAAAAGAATATGCAACTAAAAATTATGTACCAATACTTCAAGATATATCACTTGATTTAATCTTGCTTGTATTAAAGTTAAAACGTCCTGATAGTATACTTGAAATTGGAACGGCAATAGGGTATTCTGCAATTAATTTTTCAAAATATTTAAAAGATAAAAATTCTACTATTTTAACAATTGAAAAAAATGCAGATATGTATAAAAAAGCAGTAGAAAATATAGAAAAAGCAGGACTTTCAAATACAATAGAAGTAATAAATGCAGATGCAACAGAGTATTTAGAAAAAATTGATGAAAATGAAAAAAAGTTTGATGTTATATTTATTGACGCAGCAAAAGGGCAATATCTTGTATTTCTTGAAAATGCATTACGTCTTGTAAAAAAAGGTGGAATTATAATAGCTGATAATGTATATTTTAAAGGAAGAGTTTTGTCACGGATATAACGAACATAGACATAGAACTGCAACAAATAGACTAAGAAAATATATAGAAATTGTTACAACAAACGATAAATTAGATACAACTATATTTAACATAGGAGATGGAGTAGCAATTAGTATAAAAAAATAACATAAATGTCTTGTAACTATTAAAAAAGTATGATAGAATAAATTTGTAATAAAAAGGGGGAATATAAAATGTATTGTAGGAATTGTGGAAGAAAAATCGAAGATGGTAAAGATTTATGCGAAGAATGCGAAGCAAAACTAAATGCTGGACCTGTAACTGAAACACCAAAAGTAGAAGTTGTTGAGGAAGTAAATACACAAAATGCAAATAATCAAAATTACAATAATCAAAATTATAACAATCAAAATTATAATGCTCAAAATGTTAATCCTCAAGCAACAGTAAACACTACTAATAATGTTCCAACTCAAAAATCTAAATTAGCAGCAGGACTATTTGGAATATTCTTAGGTACATTTGGAGTTCATAACTTCTATTTAGGTTATACTGGTAAAGCAGTAGCTCAATTACTAATTTCTGTACTAAGCTGTGGTTTCTTAGCACCTGTATCATCTATATGGGGCTTAATTGAAGGAATTTTAATTCTAGCTGGCAGTGAATCAAAAGACGGAAATGGAAATCCTTTAAAAGACTAATTTACTATGAAAAATAGAGTAAAAAGTATAGCCATATTAATGATACTGCTAATAATATTTTATATTTTTGGAATATATGGTTTAAATGCAAATTGTATATTTAAAAGTATAACTAATATAAATTGTCCAGCTTGTGGACTTACGCGTGCTTTTAGAAGTATGTTAAAGTTAGATTTTGTAAATGCTATAAAATTTAATATTTTGTCTATACCACTTGCAATATTAATTGTTATATCTATCATACTGTTAATTTATGATATTCTAAGTGGCAAGGATATTTTCGTAAGTTACATATATAAGTTTCTAGGACAGTATTATATTATAATTATTATTAGTTTAGTAATTAGCTTCTTGTATAATAATTTTGTTTAAAAAAACTTAGTACCACCAAAATGGTACTAAGTTTTTCTATGAAAAAAATGTAAATAACGAAAATAACTTTTTCATACTACTTTCTTCTTTACTGTATAATACAGGCATATTAGTATTATTGTTACTTGCAAAGATTAAGAAAGAATCAGAAGTTTT
>CANQLD010000043.1 GCA_947624625.1 uncultured Clostridia bacterium
ATTCTTTCTTCTTCTGCAGATTTATGATATATAAGTGGCCAAATTTCTTCTATTGTAAATGGAATTATAGGGTACCACAAGCCACACAAAGTCATTATTATATCATACATATTAGACTGAATACTTCTTCTTCTTTTATCATCAGCACCTAACATATATAATTTATATTTAACTGCTTCATAATAAACCTTGCAAAGGGTCTGTTCTCCAAATTTTGTAAGTAAATTATATATCTTGTTAAACTCTAGTTTTTGATAAGCCTCTTTAACTTCTTCAGTTAAAATATATAACTCATTATATATATACTTATCTATTCCATTTCTTTCAGTGATTTTAACATTATTTTTTGCAGGATGAAAATCATACAAATTTGAAAGAATATATTTAAATGTTTTTCTAATATTTTTATACTTTTTATTTATATTTATAAGTGTTTGTTTATTTAATGTAATTGTTTCTTTATTTGAAAAATATGCAGCCCAAAGTCTTAATATATCTGTACCATAATTACTTACTGTATCTGTAATTCCTTTTTCCATTTCTACATTTGACACTTTAGATTTTCCTTTAAATAAAGATTGCAAAAATCCTTTTTTTTCATTTGTTTTCTTTTCATTTTCCTCTTTAACAATAGGAACATCTAACTTTTCTTTTACATTTGAATGCATAAGAACTTTATCAAAAACATTAATATAATCATTGGTATTATCTGCAAAACTTAAAGCTCTAAGACTATCTATAAATTCATCTTTACACTCAATTACAACATTACCATCTGTCTTTTCATTTTTTATCTCATCAAGTTGATTTAAATTTATACAGATGTATTCAAAGAATTTATTTAATGTTGCATTTTCCTTAAATAAAAAAGTACAACCACAATTTCTACAAACTACTTGTCCTTGTAATATTTCTTCTGGAGTTTGCTTGTACCACGCATCACTACCTTTTGATTTTATCATATTACAAAGTATTTCTACAGATATATCACTAATTATATCTGCACCACAATCCGCACAATAAAATACAGGTATTGGGGTACCAAGTATACTTTTATCGGATATAAGAGTTTCACGAGTATTATTTATTTTTGATATGCCATCAGGTAATTCTTGTTTTTTATATTTTTCATTTGCACTAATCTTTGGTATTAAGTTATTTATTGTTTCATTTTCTATTTTATCTTCTGGACTCTTTACTGCATACCAGTCATTTATAACTCTATATATAATCTTTTCATTACACTTTTTACATAGAGGTACCATTACATTTGCCTTTTGAACTGTATAAAGTAATTCTGATTTTTTTAAATATTCAATAAGTTTTGTATTTATTTCGTTATAATCCATGTTTTGATATACTAGTGATGCATTGTTTGTAACTCCAAATTCATTAACTACACTTCTTAACTCATCAATCTTTGAATTTTTTAATATTAAATAATCCATATATGTATGCCCTGATGATACAAGTCTTACTCCTGTTGAATCATCTTTAGAATATACTACCTTATCTTTTTGAGTTAAAATAATGCTTACCCTTTTTCTATAATCTACTGGGTTCATACACTGTATATCTTGCAATTCTTCAGCCTTAAATTTTCTTTTAACTTCATATTTTGTGTAAAACTCTTTTTGCATTAAATCTGCTACATAATCAGAAGCTACAATATAATAAATCTTTTTACCTAACTTTTCGATTTCAATTATTGAATATTCAAGGTCAGTTGCAATTGCAATATTTTGACTTGATACTAAAAGCCAAGGTGCAATTGTACTTGCTACAAAATATATATTTTCTAAGTCCTTAAATGCACTTAATTTTCCTTTATCGTCTTCTACTCTATACAAAACATAGTAATTATCAACCTCTGTTTTCTTATAACTTACATCTCGTCTTCCTTTTGCAGTACCACATTTTGTACACCAACGTGTAGATTTAATTTCTTTTTTTAATCTACCTTTTTTATATAGGTCATAAAATTTATTTATAAGCTCTACTTCAAAATCTGTTTTTACAGTAGTTACTGTATTTTTATCATAATTAATAGTACTACCTAAATGATTTATTGCTACAATTTGAGACTTAAACATGTTAGATAATTCTTTTCTTTTTTGTTGTCTTGTTCTAAATAGTTCTTGTAATTTTGCTTTATCACTCGGTAAATTATATATTTGTTCCATATTTTCAGAGCTAGTAAATACTAGGTTATGCTCTACAGTATCTTTAAACATTAATTTATTCTTTACTACAAAATCTTTCAAAATTTTATTAAGTATAACAGTAGAAGAAAGTTTATTTTCAATATTTGTAGGCATTTCAATAATTTTATATCTTTTTCCACCATTTTTTATATTTTTACTTGTTACAAATTGGTATTTTTTTAAATCTTGTATTTTATCAAGAATATAATCTTCCTTCTTTACTTGATTTCCCTTTATAGCAATAACTTGTTTAGGTAAATTAAGGGTTTTATCAAATTCAGTTTTGTTATTTACTTTCATATTTCTTCACCTTTTATTAATACCAATTATACCAAATGTAAAAATTAAATTCAATAATTTAGTTATAATATACATAATTATGACTATTTTTTTATGAAACATTTATATTAGTTAAATCATACCTTTTAACTTGTCATATGGTATATTAACAATAAAAGAGCCTGAAGAATATGGTGCTACACTATATCTTGGAAAAAATACTTTAAATCCATCTTTTGCAAATGCGAAATATTTAAAATTTTCTTTTAATGGCTTTGTTCCAGAAATTAGCATTTCCTCTATGTAATTTTCTTGTATATCTTTATTTTCCCTTAAATTTTCAAAGGAATATTCAGATAAAAAATTAAGAATATTTTCATTTTTTTCTATTAAATTATCTATTTTTATTATTTGATTACTTTTTGTATCATAGCTAATTGTCCATATATTAGTAATTGGATGTGCTCCACCATAATCTTCAAAAATTTCAAAAACAAATGATATATAACTTTCGTATTCATACGAATCAAATCTTATCTCTAACTTATATTTTACATTTTCTACTTTTTCAATACCATCTATTTCATTTACAAAATAGTTTATAACCTCATCAATATTTTTTTTTATTTTTGTATTTAAATCACTATACTTTGTTTCTGGATAATATACTTTTATATCGTAACTATCCTTACTCTCTGTGATTTCTTTTATATTGCAATTTGCTTTTAAATCATAAACATTGAAAACTTCTTTGACATTTTCCACACTTTCCACAGTAGAGGCAAGATATGTACCTATTAAAAAAGCAAAAAATAAAAAAGGTATTATAACGTATTTTCTATTCATTTTATCACCAATACATTATATTCAACCTTTTTTAATATATTAATAATTACTATATTATCATTTAGTTTTATATTATTTTTTAAATTCATATGAAAAATTTAAAAATTCAGTTACTTTTTTGCATATCATTTTACCATCTATAAAACACAAAATATCCACATCTTTGCACATTTCTAGTATATATTGTAAACATACTCCACAAGGTGTAAGTGTTTCATCTGCTTTACTATCTTTTGTTCCTCCTACGATAGCAATTTTTGAAAATTCTCTTTCTCCGTGAGCATAAGCATTTTGTATAGCTACTCTTTCAGCACAATTAGATATTCCAATTGCTGAAGGAAGTTCAATATTATTTCCAATATATACTGTTCCACTTTTTGCAAGTAAAGCTGCCCCAACAGTATAATTTGATAACGGCACAAAAGCATTTTTCCTTGCTAAACTTGCAATTTTAATTAACTCCTCATCTTCCATATTTTTCCTCCTATAATTTAAGATTTTCAAGTAAATCTTTAACTTGAGGTGCCATAAGCACCATTTGATATACAATAAGTACAACAAGAATGCCAAGTACAGCACTAAGTACCATAAATATAGGTTTATTTTTTGTATTTTCTATTTTTATTTGTGTTATCATCAAACTAAGTATTAATGAAACTGCACCAACAAGCAAACTTCTTGTTATAACATAAACATATGTAGTAAGTGCAAATGCAAGTGCTACTCTTGCACTTGGATAAGAATTAGAATACTTTTCATCTTTTGAAAATATACCTTTAAGTATAATCGCAAGAACTATTACTGCAAAAATAATTGTAAATAGTAGATGAAGTTTTGAGTTAAGTATTGAACTAATTACCGCAGTAGTAGCATTGTATAGCTTGTCTGCAAACAAAAAGTATGCAACAACAACTGCAACAGTAGATGCTATAAGCACACCACCTGCAGCAATGTCTTTAGCTGCTTTTGCTCTTTCGTCATACTTATCTGTAATTAAATCAACCATATACTCAACAGTAGAATTAATCATTTCTGCAAAAATAACAAAACCTATTGTAAGGCACAGACACGCAAATTCTGTTTTAGTAAAATTAAAGAATAAACTACTAACAAATACAAATAGTCCAATTACATAGTCAATTCTTAAATTTCTTTCAGTTTTAAATGCTTGTATTACACCATCTATTGCGTGTTTCATAGCAGTAAAAAAAGTTTTGTTTTTTATTTCTTTTTCTATGTCGATTTTTTCTTGCTGTTTCTCTATTTTTTGTTTTTTCTTTATTTCTTTATCACTCATTTATTTTTTAAACGCTCCTATTTTTTCAAGTATATACTCTTCTAGATTTCTCATTTCTTTTTTCTCTTCTTCTTCAATATGATCAAAACCTAGTAAGTGACATACTCCGTGTGTTATCATATACAATGTCTCTCTAAGAATTCCTGTATCATATGTTTTTGCCTGTTCTTTTATAACATCAAGACAAAGTACAATATCTCCAAGTTCAATTTCTTTAAATTTTTTCTCTTCGTCAGCATTTTTTATATTTTCTAACTCATCTCTATCAAATACAGGAAATGATAAAACATCAGTTACTCTATCTATATTTCTATACTCTTTATTTAACCTCTTTATTTTAAGTTTAGTCGCACTTTGTATAGAAATATAGATAGTGTCTATGTTTACATTAGTTTTACTTAATGCTATATTTACTATATCATCTACATATTTTTTTATATCTACATCTTCATCTGTATTTTCCTTAACAAAATCTACAACTTTTTTATCTAAATCAATTTGTAACTTGTTCATTTACAATACTTACGTTCCTTTCTACAAACTCTCCTATTTCTTCATTTACAATATATGTAACTTTAGTTTTAAAGCCGCCTTCTATATCAAGAGTTTCTACTTCCTTTTCTACAAGAACACCATTTATAGTATTTGGTAATATTTCTTTATTTAAATATTCATCTATATCTTTTGTGCTTTCTTCAAGTAATTCCTGTTTTGTTTTGCTAATTTTTACATCTTCATATTCTACACATTTATACAAATCAAAAGATATTTTATTACCAAATAATTTTATTTCCTTTGCTCTTTTACTTATATCATACTTTTTGTCTTTATTCAAACAATTTAGCATATTTTCTTTTAGATTTATAGTAAATCCTATACAATACCTTGTTTTATTAGTATATTTTTTCTCAGTTTTGTTATATAAATACTCTTTTTCAAAGGTATAACTACAATCTGCTTTAACAATTCCTTTTGCAGGTACATCAAAAGGTTCAATAAATTTACTAAACATTGTACCTTGAATAATTATATTTCCTTTTTGAACATAGCTTTTCTCATTCAATATCGCTGTTCCATCTTCTGCAACAAGCCTAGTTATAACACCATCTTTTTTTGCAACTATATCTCCTATTTTCGTATTTTGTATATCTTTTTCATCTAACTTTGTTTTTTCAACTATCTTAACCGTTGCTAATGTACCATCAATTTCTATACCAGCCCAAGAAATATCTTGCATATTAACTCTTAAATTATTTATTATCTCTTTTTTATCAAGGCCAATTTTACATTTTCCTACAAATAGTCCACTTTTCTTTAACATACTTATTACTTCAGCTTTTGAGATATTATCATTTCCTTTTATATCAATATTCCATATAAAAGTAGAAAAAGCAATTGTTAGAAATATTGCCATAGCTACAAGAAAGAAAATTATTTTTCTTTTTCTATATTTAAACATAGTAAAATATAGCCCTTCTTTTTTCTTTATTTTAACACTACATTTAGTTTTTCTTGCAACCATCCTTAGCTTTTTAAAATCTCCTGCTGACATCTTAAATCTAACTACACCTTTTACAAGTGTTCTAATATCCCATATTTTTATATTATTTATCCTGCATAGATTTATAAACCTCTCTGTAAAAAAGCCTTCTATTTGTACAGTAACAGTTCCTTTAATATTTTGTATATTATCACTTATTCCCATTTTACTCCCCTTATTTTTTATAATTTAAACTATATATCTCTCCTTGTATAACTAGTTCATAGTCAGTTATTTCTTTAATATCTAAGTTTTTTCCATCAATTACTAATTCCATATTATGCGTTTTTATTTTTATATAATCATCATAATAGTCCATTATTTGCTTGTACCCTTCAATTAATATATTTTTATTTTCAATGGATGTAACCTTAGTTGAACTATTTACTACTTCATTTGGTAATTCTAAAAACTCAGAAAACTTATCCCTTGCCTCAGATATCTGTGTCTTGCTTTTAATATTTTTATATACTTCTTTATACCATTTTTTCTTTTCTTTTTTATTTATACCCAAAATACTATCACTCCCATTATAATTATACTTAGGTTATATTTTTTTATGAATAGATTACTAAACCAACTCTGTCGAAAAATGTAAATGAATAGTGTAGTAATTTATACAAAAATATGTTGACATTTAAAATAACTTGTAGTATATTATTTCCTGTGCGTTGGAAAAAGGGGAAATACGAGGTATTATCCATGTTAAGAATTGCTATGTGCGACGACGACCTTGAAACTCTCAAGATAGCTAAGAAATATCTTGAAGCTGAGATTATAACTCAAGGGCTAGACGCTGATATAATTATCACAACCGATAATCAAAAAGAAATTTTTGATGCAATTTACAAAAAAGAAATCGATATATTGTTTTTAGATGTTGATTTTAAGTCAAGTGGAAAGAATGGTATAGACTTTGCAAATGATTTAAGAGAAGTTAACCATGATTTTTATTTGATATTTTTAACTGCTTTTCAAAGGTTTATGCATATATCATTTACGGTAAAAGTCTTCGACTATATTATAAAACCAGTAAATAAACGCATTTTAGAGGACTTGGTAATAAGGCTCAAGAAAGAATTTACTTATGATAAACAAACATTTTTGCATTTAAACAAATGGGAGACTGTTAGAACAAACGACATTTTATATATTGAAAAAATAGGCAATAAATCGGTAATCGTTACAAGAAGTAAAAAATACTCTACTTGTAAAAATTTAGGGATGTTAATTGATGAACTACCTTACTCTTTTAAAAGATGCCACCGTTCATATATTGTAAATAATGATAAAATACTAAGTTTAGATAAAAAGAACGGCTATGTATATTTTTCTAAAGATATTTTTTGTCCAGTCAATTCACAGTTTAGCATTTAATACAAAGGAGAAAAAATATGAAAACATTTTTAAATATTATTGTTTTATTTATTCAAATTGGAATTAATACTTATACTACATTATTTTTTTGTAAACTCTTTAAAAAAGATAAATATATTCTAAGAGACTATATACTAGTAACTATACTTGCAATTATTTGTTCTATATCTTGTTTATATATAAAAAACAAAATACCCCTATGTGATATATTAATTACAGAATTAATTGCTTTTGTTTCATACAAATTTGTACTAAAACAAAATAATGTTAAATCTATATTTTTGTTACTCCTAAACTTAATATGCATTACATTATCAAGACTTATTGTATATGTACTTTCAAATATCCCTTTAAAGTTTATTCTTAATACTTTAACAAATAGTACATATAGCAATATATTTAATATATCACTAAAGGCAATTAATATTATAATTATTACAAATGTTTTTAAAGTAATTCTAAAGAGACATACAAATTTAAACAAACTAATTGAGAATATAACCATAAAGCAATTAATTATTTTCGTTATATCACTTGTAATTTGTGTATGTCCACAATTAATTTGTTTTACCTTAAATAAATATACAATACCAATAGAATTAATCTGTATAAACTTCTTGCAAATAATTACCTCTTGTATATTTATTATTGCATTTATGAGTAAGACTATTGAGAAGAATAATGCAGAAACAGAACTTGTAACTGCAAAACTTCATAATGAAACAATGTCTGGTATGGTTGACGGACTTAGAACTTTAAAACACGATTTTAATAATATTATTCAATCTTTAAGTGGATACTCAAAAGCTAAAGAATATGAAAAACTTGACGGGTATATAGACAAACTATTAAAAGAGTTTAAAGTAATAAATACTTTAGGAGTTATAGATCCTAAAATATTTAATGAATCTGCTATATATGGAATTGTTGGAGCTAAATACTTTTTAGCATCAAATTCAAATATTCCTATGGATATAGAAGTATTTACTGTAGTAAATGAAATAAACTTTCCTATGCCAGAACTTTCAAGAATACTTGGTATATTACTTGATAATGCATATGAGGCTACAAGAAAATGTCAAAAACCATATATTAGATTAGAAATGAAATATGATAGTAGAAAATCTGCTGATGTAATAAAAGTTATTAATACATATAACACAGATATTAATATCAATTTAGAAGATATTTACAAGAAAGGCTTTTCAAGTAAAAAGGTTAAATCTGGTATAGGCTTATGGGAAGTTAAGAAAATAATAGCTAAGTTTGATCACGCACAAATTTATCCTTCAATAAGCAAAAATCAATTTGTACAAAATATTGTAATTGAGAAAAATGCTTCATAGATAATATAGTGTTATATAAGCTTTTTCTATATAAAAACCTAAAAAAGAGATTTGCGTTATTAACTAATGCAAATCTCTTTTATTGTAGGCAGTTATTGTGGTTTAAATTTTAGCCTCTTAAAAATGTTAAATTAGGTACTTAATATATAAATTGGGATTGCGCTTTATTGGGTAACTTTTTAAATATAATTTATATTTCAAACTATTTCATTAAAAAGTTTAATCTATATAATTTCCTTAATTTAACCATTTATATAAAAAGATAATAAAATTTATCTTCTTATAACAATTTAATGTATTTATATATGTCAATGCTATTAAGATGATTGTTGAAGTTGATTATTAACAACATTGACATATATAGCAAATTAATAAAAAATTAGTATTTTCAGATTTTAGTTGATAAAACTACTCTAAAAAAAGCAAAATAATTAATTTTTAATTTAGTTACTTTATCTCATTAGGAAAAATAAATAATATATAAAGAAAATTAAATGCTATTTTATCAACCACACTCTTTTTTTCTTTCAGTATCTTTATTATACTTTAAAATTTGTAGGTTATTTTGTACATATACATTAAACCTTTATTTTTAATTGTAAAAAGTATGTTTTTAATTTTTACAATTAATTATTGAACTTTTACATAGTGCATTATGTTAATTTATTTTTTAAAATTTTTAACAAATTTGTTTTTAATTGTATATAATACTATAACAAATATATTCAAGGAGGTAATAATGATGGATAATAATTGTTATGAAGAAAATAATTGTGGATTACTTGGTAAATTATTTAATGGAGGAAATAGTTGTATAATTATAATTGCTATTATAATTTTATTCTTCTTCTGTTGTGGGGGAAACAATAATAACTGTTAAAAGAGCATTTCGCTCTTTTTTATATCAAAATTTATTTTTTTATTATATTTCTTTATTTTATGATACAAAATATATAATATACTGAAAGGAAACAAAAATATGATAACAGAAGTAATACAAGTAATTATTTTATCTTTTTGCTCAATTTTAATTCTATTTTTCTTAACAAAATTAATGGGAAATAGAGAAATGGCTCAGCTTTCAATGTTTGATTATATAAATAGTATAACTATTGGCTCTATAGCAGCTGAAATGGCTACTGCTCTTGAAGACTACCATAAACCAATAACTGCTATGATCACCTATGCCGTTATAATAACTATTACAGCTATTATATCTAGTAAATCTTTAAAATTTAGACAATTTGTATCTGGTAAATCTTTGATATTATATGAAAATGGGCAGTTGTATAAAGAAAACTTCAAAAAAGCAAAACTTGATTTATCTGAATTTTTAAGTCAATGTAGAAATAGTGGTTATTTTAATTTATCAGATTTACAGTCAGTTGTTTTAGAAGCAAATGGTAGACTTAGTTTTTTGCCACTTAGTAATAAAAGGCCTGTTAATCCAAATGATATGAATTTATCTATACCTAGTGAAAAACCTGTTGCAAATGTTATTCTTGATGGTAAAATTTTAGAAAATAATTTGAAATCTACAGGTAACAATATGGTATGGCTTGAAAATGAAATAAAAAAACAAGGCATTACAAAAATAAATGATATTTTTCTTGCAACTTGTGATATAGATAACAATTTAAGTATATATGTAAAAGTTCCTAAAAAGACTGCACATAGCATATTTGAGTAAGATATTTAGATATATCTTGCTTTTTAATTATAATTTTCAAGTGAAACATTTTTACATTTTTGGTAAAATGTTTCAGTTAAGTGAAAGATTTTC
>CANQLD010000044.1 GCA_947624625.1 uncultured Clostridia bacterium
CTCTTGAGAGGTTGCTCGCGTTAGTCCCTTATAGGGCTCCAAGAAAAACCACCGGCTATGCCGGTGGATATTTATTTGTTGCAAAAATATATAAAAATCAAAATTAATTTAATAACTTTAAAAATTCATTTTTTTCTAAATTATGTATTGTAAAATAATGAAATATATTGTAAAATATAAATCAAAAAAGGAGACTTAGTAATGATAATAGAATATGAAGAAAAATATATTGAAGAAGTAAAAGATTTGTTAGTTGAGCTTCAAGAGTATATTGTAGACTTAGATAAAGAAAAGTATAATATTATTACTGAAGAGTACAGAGAATTATATTTTAAAGAAAAAATGGAAGAAATGGAAAAATATAACGGAAAGATTTATTTGTATGAAGAAAATGGAAAAATACTTGGACTTGTAATGGGAGTAATAACTAACGAAGATACAGATATATATGATTTTAAAGCTCCGAAAAGAGGAAGAGTAACTGAATTGATAGTTGATAAAAATGCAAGATTAAATGGAATAGGAAATAGATTATTAGATAAAATAGAAGAATACTTAAAGAGTGAAGGTTGCAAAGCAATACTTATAGAAGTATTTGGATATAACGAAAATGCTTTAAAGTTCTATGATAAAAATGGATATAGAACAAGGCTAGTAGATGTGATTAAGGTTTTTAATGATAAATAAAAAAAGGAGGAAAATATTATGGATAAATTTAAAGAGATTAGACCTGTTGCTCTTGGAGTAGTTAGAAGGGGCAATAAAATATTAGTTAGTGAAGGTTACGATAAAATTAAAGAAGAAGTCTTTTATAGATGTATTGGTGGAGGTATAGAATTTAAAGAAGAAAGTAAAGAGGCTTTAAAAAGAGAATTTAAAGAAGAGATAGGAATAGATATTACTGTTGGAAAATTTTTAGGAATTTCTGAGAATATATTTGTATTTAATGGAAAACAAGGGCACGAATTAATTTTATTTTATGACGTTTTTATTAAAGATGAAGATTACAGGGAAAACTATAAAATACTTGATGAAAAAGGTGAACCTGATGCTATGTGGATAGATGTAGATAAATTTAAGAATAAAGAATTAAAAATATATCCAAAAGAAATGCTGGAATATTTAGATTAATTATTAAAAATTTTAGGAGATGATAAAATGAAGGAAATAGATTTTTATGAAAAAATAAAAGACTGGGATTTTAGTATGATAAACTATTCAGAAGAATGTCTAACAGATTGGGACCTTGTTAAATTAATAAACTTAAATGCAAACAGTGAAAGCAAAATACTAGATTTAGGAACTGGTGGAGGAGAAAAAGTTTTAGAATATTTTCCAGATTGCAAAGAAATTTTAGCAACAGATCTTTCAAATGAAATGATAAAAACTGCAAATGCTAATTTGCAAAAAAGTGGTAGAAAAAATATTACATTTAGACAAATGGATAATTTAAATATGGATACTCCAGATAATTACTTTGATATCGTTGTTGCAAGACATACTTGTATAGACGCAAAGCAAATATATAACACATTAAAAGAGGGAGGAAAATTATTAGTTAGAGGTGTTGACAAATTAGATTGTTGGAGCTTGAAATTATTTTTTGGAAAAGGACAAGCATTTAGAGATATAAAGCCAATTAGTTTACTTGATTATGAAAATATCATAAATGCAGGTTTTAAAAATGTTGAACTGGTTCCTATACATACAAGAGAGTATTACAAAACAAAAAATGATTTACTTGCGTTATTACTAAAAACTCCTATTTTAAATGATTGCTCTGAAACAGAAGAAAATGATGAAATGGAAGAAAATGTAGAAATAGATGATGAAATACTTGATAAATATATTTTAGAAAATACTACTGAAAAAGGAATTTTACTTATAAGGAGATATTACGGTATTACTGCAACGAAATAAATATATTTATTTAGAGGTAAATAAATTATGGAAGAAGAATATATATGTAAAATTGCTACTTTAGAGGAAATGAATATAAAATGGGATGAAGAAATTAATTTACATAGTGATAAAGAAAACTGGACTTACTGGAAAACTCAAAATATAGATAATTTTAAAAAAGGTTATAGTATTCCATATTATGGATTACTAAATGATAAAATAATATGTGAAGCAACAGCTATAGTAAACTCTAAGGTGACTCAAAATCCTTTAATGCTTATAGATAAAGAAACTGTATATTTATTAGGTTTTAGAACAAAAAAAGAGTATCAAAATAAAGGATATTTTTCAAAACTTATGAAATATTTATTAGAAGATTTAAGAAAAAAGGGGTATAAAAAAGTAACTTTAGGAGTTGAAAAGTGTGAAAAAACAAATAAAGAAATTTATGAATACTGGGGCTTTGATACATATGTAAAAAGTGGAAAAGAAACATATCCTAATGGAGAGGTTATAGAAGTTAACTATTATTTAAAACAACTATAATAATTATATATTTTTTATTACATACGAGGAGGTATAAAAATGAAGAAAATATTATTTGCAACATCAAATCCAAGTAAAGTAAAAAGATTTGAAAAAGGACTAAAAGAAAAAGGAATAGAAATAGTTACACCTGATGATTTTGATATTGATGTAGATGTTGAAGAAAATGGAAAAAATGCAATAGAAAATGCTAGTATAAAAGCCAAAGCTTATGCTAAAGTATTAGATATACCAGTATTTGCAATGGATGATAATCTTTATTTAGAAAATGTTCCTGAAGAAAAGCAACCGGGAATGTTTGTTAGAAGAGTAAATGGAAAAAGATTATCTGATGAGGAAATGATAGACCATTATATAGGTTTAGTAAAAGAATATGGTATAAATGGTAAACTTGTTTGTAGATGGGTTTATGGAATTGCAGTTATAAATAACGAAAAAGAAAGTACATATACTTGGACAAGAGATGATTTCTATATGGTAGATAAACGTTCAGATAAAATAAATCCAGGATATCCACTAAATACTATATCAATAAATAAAGAATTAAATAAATACTTTACTGATATTACAGAAGAAGACAAGGCTAAATCAAGTAATGATGAAAGTGATGTAATAGAGTTTATATATAATAGTGTTAAGGATTAAAATAAATAAAGGCAATGGGTAGAAATATCTATTGCCTTTTGTACGCCTTATTTACTTGACATAAATATGAAAAAGTGATATAATTATTATATAAATTATTAAAAAACTGTAAACATAAATGTTTACAAGATGAAAAGGAGAAGTTAAAATGATTCCTATGTTTTTTTACAAAAATGGTAAAAGTTATGTTCCGTGTGAAAGTGTTGAAAATGGATTTCTGTTTCTGTTAAAAGAAGGAGAAAATGAATATCGGCCAATGTGGGTAATGGATGGAAAAGTTATATCTGAAGAGGAATTAACATCAATTAATTTTACCACAAAAGAAGAATGTGAGAAGTGTTATGATTTTGCTAACATTGTTTTAGGCTTTTCAGATTTAGAAGAAAAAGATAAAACTATAATTTTTAATGAAACATCGTCTGCTAGCCAAATCGTACCTGTGTATGTGGATAATAGAGAGGGACTTTATATAAACACCACAAACGTTAAAAGTATACTTGTAAAGAATATAAATGGTATTTTGGAGAAAATGAATATCTTATCTACAAGCTTTAGAATAACCAGAATTCTTAAAAAAATTACATCTGAGGTAGGTAAATATGGTTATTGCATACTTAACAACTTTAATGACGTTAATTTCATAGATAAGTCTCGTTTTGTAATTATTGATCTTGGTTTTGATAAGGAAGGAGTCAGTTATTGTATCTTTGATTTAGATAAAGTTGAAGAGGCCAGAAATAACGGTATTCCTTTGTTGGTTAATCCTAAGACAGAAGAGGAACGAAAAATCTTGACTGACTTAGCAAATTCATTCAGAAGACCACTTAGATGTGATGTGTTGATAGCAAAAGAAGTTAGAAGCTAATCAGTAAAAAAATAAAATGATACTAATTAATTTTAGTGTCATTTTATTTTTATTTAATTGAAAATAATTTAATATTATAGTAAAATAATATATGATAAATTATATATTTAATAAATATATTAAATGTTAAGTAAATAAGTCGTAATGGAGGTAAATATGGTAGAGTCAAAAGGTTGGAATTGGGAAATTGTTAATAATGAAGAAAAGGAGATTTGGAAAAATCCAAGTATAGAATCTTTTTATTTGCTAAATAGGTGGAAATCGCAAGATAAAAAAGATTTTCTTGATTTAGGATGTGGATTAGGTAGACATTCGATTTTATTTGGAAAAAATGGATTTAATGTAAGCTCATTTGATATAAGTAAAGAGGCTATTAACAAAACTAAAGAATGGGCAGAAGAAGAAAATTTAGAGTTTGATTATAAAATTGGCGATATGCTTAAACTACCTTATGATAATGAACAATTTGACTGTATTTATTGTAGAAATGTAATTTCTCATACAGATACTGAAGGAATAAGGAAGATAATAAAAGAATTAGATAGAGTAATGAAATATGGTGGAGAGTGTTATTTAACATTAGGTTCTAAAGATTCTTGGGGCTTTAAACAAGAAAGTTGGCCATTAATTGATGAAAATACAAGATTAAGAATGGAAGAAGGACCAGAATATGAATTACCACATTTTTATACAGATTATGATTTAACTAAAGAATTATTTAGCTGTTTTAAAATAATTGATATATATCAAGTAATTGATTATTATGAAAAACAAGATATTACTACTAAATCTTATCATTACCATATTTTAATTCAAAAAACTAAAGATTAAAAAACTATTAAATTAGGTTTGATAAAATCAAGCAATTAGTTGAAGATTGCTTGATTTTATGCTAAAATAGTTACAAAGGAGTGATGGTTGTGGAATTAACTTTTAAAAAAATAGAAGAAAAAGATAAAGAACAATTATTTAAACTTATTGATATTGTGTTAAGTGGCTTGCCAGATCAAGCACATTTTATACCTTACGAACAATGGGAACTAGATAGTATGTTTGATGAGGTAAATTATGCTCCTTTGTATGGTGCATATGATGGAGATAAATTAGTAGGTATGGCACAGTTATATGTATCACAAGATATGCTTGACGATTTTAAAAAAGAGTTTAATTTAACTGAATATAAAGTGTGTGAATTAGGTGGTAATTTAGTATTACCAGAATATAGAGGAAGAGGAATAACTACTAAATTACAAACAATGGAAATGGAACTTGCAAAAAAATTAGGATTTGATTATATAATATCAATGGCTCATCCTGATAATATAGGAAGTTGCAAAACATTAGAAAAAATTGGACTTGAGTTTGTAAAAGAGACAACACTATCAAATGGATTTTTAAGAAAGTTATATATGAAGAAACTTAAGTAAAAATATTTATATAAAAGCAAGTGATTTGATTATTGTTGTAACATTATATAAGATAAAGAAAGGGCTGGTAATATGACAACGGTTTATTTAATAAGACATTCTATAAAGGAAAAAAATTATAATATATTTGAAAGTGATGATGATAATCAAATAAAAAATGAAAAAGTATTTTTAAGTGTAGATGGTGAAAAAATGGCTGAACAGTTGTCCAAACATAAAGAATTACAAAATATTGACGAACTATGGAGTAGTAATTATGTTAGGGCAATGCAAACTGCTAAATATATAAGTAAAAACAATAATATTATTTTAAATATTTCTAAAGACTTTGATGAAAGACATTACGGAACTTTTAGTCCTAATGTAGATAAAGAAGAATTTTGGCTTAATCAATATTTAAATAAAGATTTAAAAAATATTGATGGAGAATCACAAAATGATGTCCAAAATAGAATGGATAAAAAGATAAAAGAGATAGTTAAAAATAATGAAAATAAAAAAGTTGCGATAGTATGTCATAATGGTTGTATATTGTTCTATTTATTAAAGTATTGTAATTTAGATGAAGCCAGTCATATTAAAAAGCTAACACTTTCATATAAAGGAAAAAAATTAGTAGAATCAGGTATATTAAAATCTCCATCAATTATAAAATTAGAATTTAATGAAGATAATTTAATTGATATTTCATATTTTGATATTTATTAAAACTAGTTGTTTAAGTAAAAAAGGAGGAAATATGATTAATATTAGAGAAAATAATAAAAATGTAGAAGAATTTAACTTGTTATATGACTTGGTTGGATGGGGAGCATATGATAGTGAAGTTACAAAGAAAGCACTAGATAATACGTTTTATTCAGTAAGTGTTTATGATGATAATAATATTATTGGTTATGGAAGAATTATAGGAGATACAATTTGTTTTTTATATATACACGATATTATGGTAAAACCTGAATATCAAGGTAAAAAAATAGGAACTTTGATAATGAATAAATTGTTAGAAAAAATAAATCAAATAAAAAAAGAAAATCCTGACTTAAGAGTTTATTTAGGAGCTTCTAAAAATAGAGAGAAATTTTATGAAAAATTTGGCTTTGTAAAAAGAATAGATGCAGATTTAGGTTATGGAATGATTTTAAAAAACTAAAAGGAAATATGCAATATGAAAAAATTAGTATGTATTGGTGGAGGAGAAATTCCAAGGTTTAAAAATGGTGTTTTACTTCCATATGAAACAAAAGAAATTGATGAAGAAATTGTTAGATTAGCTAATAAAGAAAGTCCAAAATTTTTGTTTGTAAGTATTGCTTCTTCTAATCCTAAAGAGTATTTTAATGGGATTAGAAAAATATATGAAGAGCTTGGATGTATAGTTTCACATTTAGATATAAATAAACCATATGAAGAGATAGAAAAAGATGTGTTAAATTCTGACATTATTTATATAGGTGGAGGCAATACTAAGTATTTAGTAGAAAAGCTTAAGACTACAAATATTGATAAATTATTAATAAAAGCATATAATGATGGAATTGTATGTGCTGGTCTTAGTGCTGGAAGTTATTGTTGGTTTAAATATAACTATGATTTAATAGAAGGTATGAATGTTATTAATGCAATAAATTGTGTTCATTATGATAAGAAAGACAAAAAAGCCAAAGCTAAATTTTATACTGTAATAAAAGAAAATAATCTTATTGGATATGCAATTGATAATTGTGTTGCGTTAGAATTTATTGATAATAGAATAAAAGTAGTAAAAAGTAATTATGATAAAAATGCATATAAGGTAAGTTATACTAACAATAAAATAGAAGAAGATATAATAAAGTGAGGAAATATTTGTATTGTTTTTTGGGGAAGGAAGATTTGAAAAATGGAAGAATATTTAGAATTTGCAAAAGATATTGCTTATCAAGCAGGTAAAATAATGATTAAATATTTTAATCAAAATAATGGTTCAAGTTACAAAAAAGATAAAACAATTGTAACTCTTGCTGATACAGAAATTAATTCATATTTAATTGAAAAAGTAAAAGAAAAATATCCTAAGCATTGTGTAGATGGTGAAGAAGAACAATTTGGAAAAAGTGATTATGTATGGGTTTGTGACCCTGTAGATGGAACAGCTATGTATGCAAGTCATATTCCAGTTGCAGTTTTTTCTTTAGCACTAGTTATAAATGGAGTCTCAACTTTAGGAGTTGTTTATGATCCATTTACTAATAATTTATATTCAGCTATTAAAGGAAAAGGAGCATACAAAAATAATGAAAAAATAAATGTTAATGATATTGAACTAGGTGATAAAAAAAGTACTTCTAATTTTGATATGTGGCCAGGAGCGGATTATAATATATATGATGTCATTAAAAAGTTAGGTAAAAAAACATATTTTGTTGAAATAGGAAGTGTAATTAGAGCCTGTATGTGTGTAGCAAGTGGAGATTTTAATCTAGCGATATTTCCTGGAACAAAACATAAAAATTGTGATATAGCAGCAGCTAAAGTTATAGTTGAAGAAGCAGGTGGTAAAGTTACAGATTTATTTGGTAATGAGCAAAGATATGATGAGAGTATCAACGGAGCTATAATAAGTAATGGAAAGGTACATAATGAAGTTGTAGATGTTATAGAAAAATATATTATTAAGAATTAAATATATTGATTTATATAATAGGTGTTTTATATGATAAAAAATATAATATTTGATTTAGGAAATGTGATTTTAAAAGATAGCCCATCAATTGTTTTAGAAGAATCAAAAATGTTATGTGAGAATTATAACATTATTAAGAGTAAATTTTTTGATAACTGGAATGAATTGGATTTAGGAAATGAAACCTTAAAAGAGCATTTAGATAATTGTGGATTTGATTTTTATATAAATGAAAATATAAAAGAGATTCTACTAAATTATTACAAATATAGACCTTTCAATAATGAAGTAATTGAATTAATGAAAAATTTAAAAAGTAGTAAGTACAATATTTTTATATTATCAAATAATAATAAAGAAGCTTATAAATATTTAAAAAAACTACCAATATTTAATTTTGTGGATGGTTGGATTGTTTCATGCGACTATCATATTATGAAACCAAATAAAGATATATATATTAAATTATTTCAAACTTTTAACATAATACCAGAAGAATGTTTCTTCATTGATGATAAAGAAGAAAATATCAATGTTGCAAAAACACTTGGAATGGAAGGATTTATTTTTGATGTTAAAAATCAAGGCTTGGATAAATTAAATGAAAGTTTAAAAAAGAATAATATAAATATTGTAGGTAAGAAGAAATAAAGAACATATATAATTGAAAAATGTATGGAGGATTATATGAACTATATAAATAAAGGAAAAAGAGACATATTAATTTTTCCCAAATTTGAAAATATTTCAGAAATTGAAAAAGTAAGAAAAAAATATGATGAGTTATATGGAATATTACCACCACACATCACACTGGCATTTCCATTTAGAAACGATATTTCAAATAATAAACTAAAAGAACAGTTATTAGATGTTATTAGTGATATAAAACCTTTTAAAGTAAAGTGTAAAGGGATAAGTTTAAAAAAAGACGAAAAAATAAATAGTTATTATATATTTTTAAATATTGTTGAAGGCAAAGAAAAAATTGTTGAAATACATAATAGAATTTATAAAAATATATTAAAAGATATAGATGTAAAAAAGTATAATTATGAGCCTCATATAACTCTTGGAAATACAAATAATTTTGATGAAAAAGTAAATTTAAATGAAGAATTTGAAACTATAGTTGAGAGTATTATAGTAGAAAGTATAGGAGAAGATGAAAGCTCTATTATAGAATTTGAGATAAATTTATAATTTTTTAAATAGTATTAAGGAGAAAAATATGAATAATTATTTTATAATACACGGGAGTTTTGGAAATCCATTTGTTAATTGGTTTCCATATTTGAGAGAAGAGATAGAAAAGAAAAAATTAGAAGTTTATACACCTGATTTTCCAACAGGAGTTGGTTATCAAAATTATAATAATTGGGAAAAATTATTAAAAGTATATTTAGAATCCAAACTAATAAATGAGAATACAACTATATTTGCACACTCTATAGCACCTGCGTTTATATGTAAATTCTTAATAAATAATAAGGTTAAGGTTAAAAGATTAGTATTTGTATGTGGTTTTAATAATTATTTAGGTATAAATGAAGAATATGATAATGTAAATAAATCAATGTTTATAGATAACCTAACTGAAATAAAAAATTATTGTAATGATATAATTTGCTATTATTCTGACAATGACCCGTATGTAAAATATGAAGTTGAAAAAGAATTTGCAGATATGGTTGCAAATAAACAATTTGTAATAAGATTTGGTGGACATTTAAATAGTGAATCTGGATATACAGAGTTTGAGGAATTATTAAAATATATTTAAAATTTAGGCAGGATAAAAGAATTAATCAGTTGTATGACATTTTCGTATGAATAAATAAAAATAGTTTTTAAGTCCTCCGAATACGAAGGATTTAGAAAAGTGTTCGAATCTGAACACTTGAGTTTTATATTTTTAAAGGAATTATTATAGTATAAGAAGAAAGGAATTGATTTAAATGGAAAGCGATAAGTTGAATATCAACTGGTATAGTATGAATTATCTAAACATTAGCTCAAAGTATTGAAAAATCAACAATCTTCCAAATAAGATTTTTACGTATTTTAAGAAAAGAGAGGTATTTGTTAATATATTTGAAAAAATAGGAGGGATAATTGATGCAAAAACTAGAAGAATATCAAGCGGGAAGTTATCTAAAAGTAAATGATTATAAAGCATTTATGCCAAGTAAAATAAATGATGAATGGATATGGAATGATA
>CANQLD010000045.1 GCA_947624625.1 uncultured Clostridia bacterium
GAGAAGATGTAAAATTTACTGATAAATTAACAAATGAAAAAAATTTAAAAATGGTAGCAAATGATAAATACAAAAGATTATATAATATACTAAAAAGAACACTAAATAATATAGATGATATATCAGTAGATTATGCTTTTAATGGTACATTTGCAATAACAAAAGATTCACTTCCAATTATAGATGAAATGCCTGGTATGCCAAATTGTTTTTGCAATCTAGGCTTTGGTAGTAATGGAATAATACATTCTGTAATTGGTGCAAATATGTTAAAAAATGCAGTAAAAGGATTTTATACTAAAGATATGAATATGTTTAGAATTAACAGATAAAAAATGTCGTGATAAAATTATATCACGACATACATTTTGTTTCTATGAAGTTCAAAGTATACTTGAGCACTTATTTTATGCTTTTTGTATATTAACTCTTCAATTTCTTCTTTTTTCAAATGCTTGTTATTAAAAGCAATGTCTTTAATGCTTCTCATAACATCTCTTTTTAAGTTTGGATTTGATAAAATTGTAACTTTAAATTCCTCCTCATTGCTTTTCAATTTTTTAATGACTTCATTTAATTTCATTATTATATCCCCCTTAATTAAGTTTGAATTATAGTTCCTTGTTATATAACCTATTAATTATATTATATCATATGTGTCAACAAGTAGTTTTGTATACATAAAAAATACTTATGTTAGTATTCTAAAATAATCACTTAATTACTTTTATATTTTTTTAAAAAAGTTTTGATTTTTGTTATATACTGTGATATAATTTGCTTAAAAGAGGAAAGTTAGGTGATAACGTGGAAAAATTGCATATAGTATATAGTAAATCTAAAGAAGCAATTTACTTATCTCATCTTGACGTAATTAAGGTTTTTGAAGAAGCTTTATCAAGAGCAGACCTACCTGTTGTATTTTCAAATGGATATAACCCTAGACCTGAACTTGTATTTGCTCATCCATTATCTGTTGGAATAGAAAGTACAGGAGAAATCGTTGAAATAAAACTTGAAGAAAAAGTAGAGACTTCTTATTTAGTTAAACAATTAAATAGGGTATTACCAAACGGTATAACTGTACTTAGTGCTGAATATGTAGATAATAACAAAAAAAATATAATGGCAAGAGTTTATGGTGCAACTTATGTTATAACATTATTATATGATGAAAAAAAATTTGTTGATAAAAGCAAAAAAGAAATAGAAAAAATAAAAAATAGTTATAAAGAAAAAATGATTAAATACTTAGAGCAAAAAAATATCTTAGTATTAAAAAAATCAAAAGATAGGATGGAAAGAATAGATATAAAACCACAAATTATAACTTATGACTTTACACTTGATGATTCACTTGAGATAAGTGTGCTTACAGGTTCAAAATCTAATTTAAAGCCAGATATGATAATGACAGGCTATATAGAGTTTATTGATGAATATATTGAATATAATGTAAAAAGAACAAAAATATTGTATAAATAACATAATAAAAATTTTGCTTAAAAAATTAAAATTAATTGTTAGTAAAGTATTGACTTTAAAAAAATATTGTGTAATAATATAATTGTACTAAGAAGGAAGGCGGTGTGGAACATGCAAATTACTGACGTAAGAGTAAGAAAAGTAGCTTCTCAAAACAGGATGAAAGCAATAGCTTCTATAACAATTGATGATGTATTTGTAATACATGATATAAAAGTTATTGAAAGCGACAAAGGTCTATTTATTGCTATGCCTAGCAGAAAAACTCCAAACGGAGAATTCAAAGACATTGCTCATCCAATCAATACTGAAACAAGAGAAATGTTACAAAAAACTATTATTGAAAAGTATAACGAAGCTGAAGCAGAAGCAACTAATACAGAAACTGAAGCAACAGCTGAATAATGATTGTAATGTATCAAAAAGAGGGACAAGCTCCCTCTTTTTTTCTTTAATTATTGTTATCGTATATAATGTTGTGGTATAATTATAATATGTAGAGGAGAAATTATATTTATGAATAATCCATATGTAAAAGATATAGTTGCTAAAATTCCATTTAAACCTGGAATATATATGATGAAAGATGAAAATGGAAAAATTATATATGTTGGAAAAGCAATATCTTTAAGAAAAAGGGTAAGACAGTATTTTCAAAAAAATAACAAAACTGCAAGAATAGAAAAGATGGCCTCTTTAGTTAGAGATATAGACTATATTGTAACAAATAATGAAGTAGAGGCACTTGTTTTAGAGTGTAATTATATAAAAGAAAATAATCCTAAGTTTAATGTAATGCTTAAAGACGATAAAAGCTATCCGTATATCAAGGTAACTATAAAAGATAAGTATCCAACAATATATGTAACAAGAACTAAAAAAAATGATGGAAATATGTACTTTGGACCATATACAAGTGTAACTGCAATGAGAGAAGTGCTTGCAACAATAAAACAAATATTTCAAGTTAAAAGATGTAAGTATAATTTAGAAAAATACAAAAACAAAGGTCCTTGTTTATATTATCATATAGGAAGATGTTTAGGCCCTTGCGTAAATGATGTTAATTTGAAAGAATATAAAGAAATGATAAATCAAGTTGTATTATTTTTGCAAGGTAAGAATAAACAAATAAAAGATATTATAAAAGAAGAGATAGATAAATCAATTGAAAAATTAGAGTTTGAAAAATGTGCAATGCTAAAGAAAAGATTAGATGATATAGAAAAGATAAGTGAAAAACAAACTGTAGCAAATCTTAATGAAGTAAGTAGCGATATTTGGGGATATGTATTAAATAATAATGTTTTGTATATACAAGTATTTAAAATAAGAGATTATAAAGTAATATTAAATGAGGACGTTAAAATAGAAGATTTAGAGGAAGATGAAATAAATGAGGCCTTAATGCAAATACTTACAGGTTATTATTTAAAAAATAAAGATAAACCAAAGAAAATATATATTAAGCTAGATGAAGAAAACTTGAAAATCTTAAATGAATTCTTTAAACAAAAAGAATGTAACATTAATGCTTTCTGTGCTAAAAGAGGCGAAAAACACAATTTAATAAAAATGGTAGAAAACAATATTAATATAAATATTGAAGATAAAAAGAATAATGTGTTAGAAGATTTATCAAATTTATTAGGCTTTAAAGAAAATATTGATTCAATAGAGTGTTTCGATATATCAAATTTAAGAAACGATTATATAGTTGGATGTATGATTCGTTTTGAAAATGGGAAACTTAATAAGAGTATGTATAGAAAGTTTAAAATAAAAAGCTTAATTACTCAAGATGACCCAAGAGCAATGTATGAAGTTATTTCAAGAAGATTAAAACACGCAAATGATTGGCCTCTTCCAGATGTTATATTAATAGACGGTGGAAAAACTCAATTAAATATGGTAAAAAAGGCATTTAACGATTTAAATGAAAATGGAAATATTTATGGTATGGTAAAAAATGACAAGCATAGAACAAGAGGCTTAATTGATATTTATGGAGAAGAATTTGACCTTTCAGATAAGAAAAAAATTTTGAACTTCCTAACCTATTTGCAAGATGAAGTACATAGATTTACTATTACATATCATAGAAAATTAAGAGATAGTATAAAAAATAAGAGTTAGCAAATAATAATTGTGGGAGTTGATATTTATGTCTTATACACAAAAAATTAACTGCAATGTAGCCCATTGCACCCACAACTGTATTGAGGACTCAACTTGTAGACTTGAAAAAATACTTGTTAGTCCTTGTACAGCAAAAGCTAATGAAAGTGCTGAAGATACAACATCTTGTGCATCATACAAATATTGTGGTGATTTAAATATTACTGAAATAACAGGAAGAGATTAGCTTTTAAAAAACGAATTAGAAAATTAAATCTAATTCGTTTTTCGTATTATTATTGAATTCTATTGCAAAATTGTATTTTCTGGAATATAATAATATAAGTTAAGGGGGCGTTAAATTTGCTTTTTAATGATAAATTAGAACAACTAAAACTTGTAATGAGAGGAAAAAAAGTTGTTGTACTTGGTATTGGTAGAAGTACAGTACCTGCAATAAAATTACTAAGCGATTGTGGTGCAAAAATTAGTGTAAGAGATAAAAATAAAGAAGCAAAAATAGATTATAAAGAATTTCATAAATTAGATATAGAATTTTTACTTGGTGAAAATTATTTAAAAAATTTAGATAAATTTGATTATATATTAAGAAGTCCAGGTGTTAAGCCTTTTTTATATGAAATAGAAGAAGCTTGTAAAAAAGGAGTTAAACTAACATCTGAAATAGAATTACTTATGCAGTTTTGTCCTTGTAAAGTAATTGGAGTTACAGGTAGTGATGGAAAAACAACAACTACTACTTTAATTGCTAAATTTTTAGAAAAAGAAGGATATAAAGTGTGGTTAGGGGGAAATATAGGTAAATCAGTTATTGCTGAACTTCCTAATATGTCAAGAAAAGATATTGTGGTACTTGAATTAAGTAGTTTTCAGCTTATGACCTTAGAAAAATCTCCTAATATTTCAGTTATAACAAATATTTCTCCAAATCATTTAGATTACCATAGAAGTTTTGAGGAATATGCAATGGCTAAGGCAAATATATTCTTAAAACAGGGAAAAAATGATATTTTAGTTTTAAATGATGATGATAACTATACACTTAAATATATGGAGTTAATTGAAGAAAAGAAAATTAATAATACTGTTAAAAAATTTAGCATAGATAAAGTGCTTGAAAAAGGTGTTTGTTTTAAAGATAATGATATAGTATATTGTAATGAAAAAAATATAATAAAAATATGTTCAAAAGATGATGTTAAATTAATAGGTATGCATAATATTGCAAATATTTGTACTGCTATATCTGCAGTATTAGAACTTGTATCAATAGATAGCATAAAAGAGGTACTTAAAGAATTTGGTGGTGTAGAACATAGGATGGAGCTTGTAAGAAAAGTTGCAGGTGTTAATTATTATAACGACTCTATAGCTAGTTCACCAACAAGAACAATAGCAGGCCTTAAATCATTTGATAAAAAAGTAATACTAATTGCTGGTGGTTATGATAAAAATATACCATATGATGAAATTGGTGGATATATTCTTGATAAAGTTAAGTTACTTCTTTTAGTTGGAAAAACTTCTGCTAAAATTAAAGAGGCCGTTTTAAATGAGGCAAAGAAAAGAAATATAGATAAAAAAGATATTTTGCAAATTATAGAATATAACGATTTAAAATCTTGTGTAGAGTATGCAAAAAAATATGCAAAAAAAGGAGATAATGTTGTAATGTCTCCTGCAAGTGCTTCATTTGATATGTATAAAGATTTTGAAGAAAGAGGAAACTACTTTAAAGAATTAGTAAATAATCTATAAGGGGGAAGTAGTGGTATATGAAAAATAATAAGGGAGTAAGCCTGATTATTCTTATTGTATTAATTGCTATACTTTGCGTTGTAATTTGTATGTTGTTTTTTAAAATAAAAGATAAACAAGTAGTAGTTGATACAAAAAGTAGTGTAGAAGAAAATGTAAAAAAGATTAAGCTAGAGTATGATAGTTACATATCAAGTAAAGAACAAGAATACCAAAGTCAAGGCTTAGTATATGAAAAAGAAAAATTAAATGCAAATGAACTTGTAGCTACATATAATGAAGAAAGCTTGGGAACAATAAAAGATATTTTACCTAGTATTCAAAAAGTAAGATATGATAGTGCTTTTGAGATAAAAGCTGGAGTATTAATGCTAACAAATAATTATGATTTTTCTGATGAAGAAAAAGAACTGATTAATAATGTATTAAGTAAATAAATTAATTTTTTAGTTAAAGATGAAAGGCAAAAAAATAGTGAGAATATAATAAATTTCCTAAATAATTCCACTATTTTATAATTTTTAGTTGACAAGTAAAATTAAGTAGTGTATAATATGTGTAAAGTTATTTTACTTTACACATATTTTTTGGTGATATATATGGAAGAAGATATCAAATATAATTTGTTATATGATATATATGGAAAATTGTTAACAACTAAGCAACAATCTATTTTTGAAGAATATTATCTATATAATTTATCTTTAAGAGAGATAGCAGAAAACAAAAAAATATCTTATCAAGCAGTAAGAGATAGTATTAAAAATAGCAAGGAAATGCTAGATAAATATGAAAGTATCGTTGGTATGAGTAAGTTACAAGCTGATATAAAAAAAATAATAGATATGTGCGAAAAAAATAATATAGATAAAAGTCAATTACTAGATTTACTTAAAGAACTAAAAAAATAAGAATATAGGTGATATGTGATGTTTAATAGTTTATCAGATAAATTACAAAATATAGTAAAAAAAATAAAAGGGCAAACAAGAATTACTGAAAAAGAACTTGATTTAATGCTTCGTGAGGTAAAACTTGCATTACTTGAGGCAGATGTAAACTATAAAGTTGTTAAAGACTTTATAGCAAGAATTAGAGAAAAATCTCTTGGCGAGTCTGTTATGAAAAGTTTAACACCTGGACAACAAGTAGTAAAAATTGTAAGAGATGAACTTACAAATTTACTTGGAGATGGAGAGTCAAGATTAAATATTTCTCCAAATCCTCCAACAGTTATAATGCTTGTGGGACTTCAAGGAAGTGGTAAAACAACATTATGTGGTAAACTTAGTAATTATTTAAGAAAACAAGGCAAGAAACCACTTATGGTAGCTTGTGATGTATATAGACCAGCAGCAATTAAGCAACTTGAAACTTTAGGTAAAAGCTTAAATATTGATGTATATAGTGAAGAAGATAACAAAAATGTAGTTCAGATTGCAACAAATGGTATAAAAAAGGCACAATCAAAATTATGTGATGTAATATTAATTGATACTGCAGGTCGTTTGCAAATAGATGAAAATTTGATGAATGAATTAGTTGACTTAAAAAAAGCTGTTAAACCTAATGAGATAATGCTTGTTGTAGATAGTATGACAGGACAAGAGGCAGTTAATGTAGCAGATAAATTTAATGAAGTAGTTGGTATAGATTCAATTACAATGTCAAAACTTGATTCAGATACTCGTGGTGGTGCTGCACTTTCTGTAAAAAGTATAACTAAAAAGCCAATTAAATTTGCATCTGTGGGTGAAAAACTAAGTGATTTAGAACCATTTTATCCAGATAGAGTAGCATCTCGTATTCTTGGTATGGGAGATGTTTTGTCTATAATTGATAAAGCTGAAGAAGCATTTAGTGAAGAACAAGCATTAGACTTAGAAAAGAAAATTAGAAAAAATGATTTTACACTAGATGACTATTTAGCACAAATGAAAAAAATTAGAAAAATGGGTTCTTTCAAAAATATACTTGCAATGCTTCCTGGTATTCCAAAAGAGTTAAGGGATGCAGATATTGATGAAAAACAAATTGACCGTATTAATGCAATTGTTACATCTATGACAAAAGAAGAAAGGAGAAATCCTAAAATTCTTAATGCTTCAAGAAGAATAAGAATTGCAAAAGGTAGTGGCAATACAGTACAAGATATTAATAGATTTATGGGACAATTTGAACAAATGCGTAAAATGATGAAATCTATGATGTCTGGTAAAGGTAAATTTGGCACCTTAAAAAATGCCAAAAATTTATTAAAGTAAAAAAATATTAATTATACACTTAAAGGGGGTGAACTAAAAGTATGGTAAAGATTAGACTTAGAAGAGATGGTGCAAAAAAATCTCCATATTATACAATAGTAGTAGCTGATTCTAGATATCCAGCTGATGGAAGATTTATAGAAAAAGTTGGAACATATAATCCAATGGTAGAACCAGCTGAAATAAAAATAGATGGTGAAAAAGTAGTAGAATGGATAAAAAAAGGTGCAAAACCAACTGATACTGCTTTAGCATTAATCAAAAAAGCTGGAGTTGAGTTATAAGGAGGAAGAAAATGTATAAAAATTTATTAGAATATATAGTAAAAAACCTTGTAAATAATCCAGATGATGTTGAAACTAGTGAAGTACAAAATAGTGATAGAATTGTACTTAAATTAAAAGTAAACAAAGAAGATATGGGTAGAGTTATTGGAAAAGAAGGTAGAATAATTCGTTCTATTAGAGAAATAATCTATGCATATGCTATGAAAGAAAAACAAAAAGTTACTGTAGAAGTAGAAGAAATTAAAGATTAAGTAGGCTATTTTTATGAAAAGTGTTTTAATAGGTAAAATTGTAAATATTCACGGTATAAAAGGTGAAGTTAAAATAATGCCATATACTGATGATATAGAAAATTTATCAAAGTTAAAGAAAATATATTTAGATAAAAATTTAGATATATGCTATAACATTACTTCAAATAGAGTACACAAAAATATGCTTATTGTTAAACTTGAAGGAATTGATGATGCAAACATAGCATTAACATTTAAAACAAAAGATGTTTTTATTCCAAGAAATAGTCTAAAAGAGCTTGAAGAGGGTACATATTATATTGAAGATTTAATAGGGTGTTTAGTAATAGACTTAGATAAAAATTCTGTACTTGGAAAACTTGTATATGTATATAATACTGGTGCAAATGATGTTTACGAGATAGAAAAAGAAGATGGTACAAAAGTATATTTACCTGCTATATCTCAAGTTATAAAAAAAGTAGATATAAAGGAAAAGAAAATATATGCTCAGTTAATGGAAGGATTATTATGAAAAAAATCGTAATATTAACTTTATTTAAAAATATGTTTGATGAGTTTTTAAAGAGTAATGCTATTAAAAAAGCAATAGAGCAAAAGAAAGTTTCTATTGATTTAGTAGATATTAGGGACTTTACAAATGACAAACATAAAAGAGTAGACTTTCCACCATATGGTGGTGGTACTGGTATGATTATATCTTGTGAACCATTATGCCTAGCAATAGATTATTCACTAAATAATATATTAAATAGTGAAAAAGAAAATACCAAAATTATATATATGTCACCAAGAGGAAAATTATTAAACTATAACCTTTCAAAAGAAATCTCTGATGATGGTTACAATTATGTTATAATATGTGGTCATTATGAAGGAATTGACGAAAGAGTTATTGAAGAATATGACATTATGGAAATATCTATTGGAGATTATGTATTAACAGGTGGAGAACTTGCCTGTCTTGTACTACTTGATAGTATAATTCGCCTTATGCCTGGTGTACTTTCTGATGGAGCACTTGATGAAGAATCTCATACAGATAATTTACTTGAATATCCACAATATACAAAACCAAGTGAATTTAGAGGAAGAAAAGTACCAGAGATACTTATTTCGGGCAATCATCAGAAAATAAATGAATATAGAAAACAAGAATCTATTAGAATAACTAAAAAATATAGGCCTGAACTTTTACAAAAAGATAAATGATATTTTATCATAAAATATAAATATTATATAAAGGAGGGAAAAATAGAAATGGATATAATCAAAGCAATTGAAGCTGAATATAAAAAAGAAAACGTTGATGCTTTTAACATTGGTGATACTGTTGATGTTCACGTTAAAATCAAAGAAGGAAATAGAGAAAGAATTCAAGTATTTACTGGTACAGTTATTAAACGTCAAAATGCAGGACTTAACGAAACTTTTACTGTTAGAAAATTATCTAGTGGTATAGGTGTTGAAAGAACTTTCCCTGTAAATTCACCAAAAATTGATAAAATTGTTGTGAAAAGAAAAGGTAAAGTAAGACGTGCTAAATTATATTACTTAAGAGATAGAGTAGGTAAAGCTGCTAAGACTAAAGAAAAATTAGACTAAAAATATGAAAGTTATGACATTAGTTTGCCATAGCTTTTTTTATACTTTAAGAAAGCTATTTCAAGGGAAGAAAGTCTTGATATATACAAAATTATGTAAATTAATAAAATTATAAAAAATCTAAGCAATTTTAATATTATTTTAATGATAAATAGCAATTTATTTTACATAAATACTTGACATCATATTCCAAAAATGGTATAATAATATTGTATTAAATCATAAATTTGCAAGCATAACTGTTTGCAAAAAAA
>CANQLD010000046.1 GCA_947624625.1 uncultured Clostridia bacterium
TCATCTATTGTTGCTTTTATATCTAGTATTCCTTGTTTACTTTCAATATCTTCTATACTTAAACTACTATCTTTTTGTACTTCTATTTTAGTTACATTACTATTTAATACCGCACTTAAAAAACTTTTTAAAAATTTTTCATTAGATTTTCTAGAAAAGAACTCTTTAAACATAGTATCATTTTTTAACGTATATTTTTTAGCTATTTTTGTTATTTTATTCACCTCCTTTATTATACAATTTTCTTTACAAAAAATCAATACTTTTTGTATGCTTTTTAACACTAATTAATTTTTTGAAAATAATATAACAAATTAGGTTTTATGAGAAAAAAGATAAAAAATCATAAAAGAAATAAAATTATCTGAAAAAATCAATTAGACTAAAAATAAAATTTTATATAAATTCTTTGCAATTAAAAATTTTTTTAAAAGTATCAATATTGTAAAGTAACAAGATTATACAACTATATTTTAAATTTGTAAAGAGTAAATTTCGTTTTTCAAGTGGTTCGACAAAACTAGTCAAATTTTGACAAAAAAATATACAAAAAAGGTATGCAAATTAAAAGCTTAAAATGCATACCTTTTATATATATAAAAACAATAATAAAATATTAATGTTTTCTTTTCCTTGCGGCTTCTGATTTTTTCTTTCTTTTTACACTAGGTTTTTCATAATGTTCTCTTTTACGTATTTCTGCAAGCACACCATATTTTGCACATTGTTTTTTAAACCTAGCAAGTGCATTATCTAAACTTTCATTATCTTTTATTTTTATTCCTGGCATTTTTTGTTTCCCTCCTTTCAGTGGGAAATACTTGAATCTATATAAAAATTTAATAAGTATTTCAAAATTACTATTAAATTATACAATAAAAAAATAAATATGTCAAGTGCTAAAGAAAAAATATAATATAAACTAACATTTTTGAATATATATATAATTTTAGCAAATATAATCAATATATTTGTAAGATATATTTAAAAATATATAATTGACGAATTTTTAAAATTAATATATAATATTATATATTAAAAAAAAGAAGGTATAAAAATGTTTTTTTATGATGATGAAGATAAATATGAAATGAAAAATAGAATACTAACCCTAGTTATATCAATTGTATTATCAGCAATTATATTATTTTGTTTATATATTGTGATTAAACCTATTGTATTAGAAGATGGCTATTCCCCAAAAATTCAAAATAATACTCAAAGTGCAGACTTAAACAGAATAGAAGAAGTTTTAAATAGAATATCTTCCCAATATGTAGATGAAATAGATAAAGAAAAACTAATTGAGGGTGCTATAAATGGAATAGCTTCAGCAACAGATGATGTGTATACAAGATATATGACTGAAGAAGAATATAATGAACTACTTACATCAGGAACAGAAGTATACAGTGGAATAGGTGTACATATAGTATTTGATGATGAAAATAATGCTATTATGATACTCGGAATAATGCCTGATAGTCCAGCATTAAAAGCAGGTTTAAATATTGGTGATTATATAATTAAAGTTGGAGATGTTGAAGTTACCAAAGATACATATCAAAAATGCACTGATATGTTAAAGGGAGACGAAGGAACAAGTGTTAATATTACTTTAAAAAGAGCAAATGGAAATGTTGAAGAGAAAACTTTAACTAGAGCCAGTATTAACGAAAATAACGTAAGTTCTGAAATTATTAATGATAACATAGGGTATATAAAAATATGGGAGTTTGAAAATAATATTTGTAAACAATTTAAAGAACAATATGATAATTTAAGAGCTAAAAAAGTAAAAGGTATCGTTTTAGATTTAAGAAATAATCCTGGTGGAATAGTTGATGAAACAGTTGAAATTGCGAAATTATTGCTTCCACAATGCGATATAGTAAAGCTAGTATATAGAGGTGGAAATGAAAAAGTATATAAATGTGATGGAAAAAATGAGATAGATATACCTCTTACTGTACTTGTAAATTCTAATTCGGCAAGTGCTGCGGAGATTCTTTCTGGTGCGATAAAAGATTCAGGAAAAGGTATACTTATTGGAAATAAAACTTATGGAAAAGGTATTGTTCAATCAATACAAAAACTAAAAGATGGCAAAGGTGCATTATCTATTACAACTGCTAAGTATTATACTGCAAGTGGTGTAGAGATTCATAAAAATGGAATAGAACCAAATATAACAGTTGATTTACCAGCAGAATATAAAAATGTGGTAGCTGCACCTAAGGATAAAGATACACAACTTCAAAAAGCGATTGAATATATTAATTCAAAATAGCAAATGTAACAAAAATGATAAAATAAAAGTTGCGTAGAACTAGATATCACTATTTTGAAATAAAAATACACACAATTATTTACATATTATTGAAACAAACACTAAAATGAGTAGATTTTGATTTTGACTTGAACTACAAAAAATGCTATAATATGACACAGGAAGATATGTAGGTGATTATATGGTTTCAAAAGATGCTTTATTAAAAGTAAAACAAGACGTTGAAAGTTATATAGGACAAGAGATATTTGTAAAAGCAAATATTGGAAGAAATAAATGCATATTTAAAAGAGGTACAATAGATAGTACATATACAAATTTATTCGTATTCAGAGACGCAGAAACAGATAGTAAGTTATCATATAGTTATACTGATCTTGTTACAAATATGTTGGAGATAAGTTTGCCAAATGGTGAAAGTGTAACAAACTATGATTTTTCAACACCTAAATATACTAGACTATAGAGGGTGTTCATAAGAGGTGAAGTGGTACTTTTTTAAGTATCACTTTTTTTGGAGGAAAAAATGGTACCAATTATTTATATAATATTAGCTTTTATAGTAATACTTGCTGTTTTTATTAGTATAAAAAAAGGAAAGAATATATCAAGTATAATTAAGTTAATTATTATTTTAGTATATATTCCTGCTATATGTTATATGGGAATAATACTTCCGTATAGTATTTTGAAAAGTATGTTAAAAGGAAAACTGTTTTTAGGAATACTATTAACTATTTCTATAATTGCATTTGTATATAGTATAATTACTTTAATAACAAGTATTAAAAATAAAGAAATAAAAAGTAGCAATAAAGTAAAAGATATATATATAAGAGATATAGATGTAGAGTATAGTCCTGCAGTGGTATCATATTTGATTAACGGAAAAATAGAACAAGATAAAGACTTAATTGCAGTTTTGCTTAATTTATGTGCAGAAGGTGTATTAAAGATAAAAAAAGATGAAGATGGAAAAATAAATATAATTGACATGCATAATAGCTCAAAAGTAGAAAAGTTAAGTAAGTCTGATTTAATAGCCTATGAAATGTTTGTTTCAAAAATAACTACTTCTAAAATAAATAAATGGAAAAAAGCAGTATATGAAGAATATAAAGAGCAGAAATTTTCAAAAGAAAATAAACATAATTTAGCAAAAATAATTTTAATGATATATTGTGCTTGTATTTTAATTGGTATTTTTTGTATATTAATATTTGGTAGTGATGGTGTATTAATAATCCCCAAACAATATGGAGAAATATTTACAAATATTATAGTATCAATATTTTTCGCAGCTTGGGAAGCAACAATTTTCTCCTCTTATAAAATGATTTTAAATTTATGGTATGATAACGAACCTAGAAACGATACCTTCAAAGAAATATATACTAAAAAAGGTGCAAGAGAATATGACAAATGGATGAAATTTAAAAGGTTTATAAAAGAATTTTCAAATATTGATAAAGCAGATATAGAAAGTGTTGTAGTGCTTGAAAAATACCTTGCTTACGGAGTTGCTTTAAATGTTAATAAGGAATACAAGGATGTTGAACTTGAAGTTATAAAAGAAAAAATTAATTTTGATATTAATGATATTATAGACAATATAATTAATGATAAAAATGTAAATTAAACTAAAATTAGAAACCGCTCTAGAAATAGAGCGGTTATATTACAAGGAGATTATATAGTATTAAGATATATATATTAGTATAACTTAAAGATAAATTATCTAATGCTAAATAATTAATAAATTATTTAACTAATATTATATTATGAAAAGAATTATTTTATAGTTACATTTTTTTAAACTTAATGAATATATTTTTTTGTTGCACATATATTGTAGTAATAAAAATAAGGAGGATAAAAAAATGCCAATAAATACTATGAATAAATCTTTAAGATTAAATAATGTTAGTATAAATGAAAATGTAAGTAAATGGATAGAACAAGATATTATTGTACCTGATACCAAACCTGATGCTGTAAAGTTAATAAATGTTACAGTATCGCCTTATGTAAATAACGTTGAGGTAATGCAAGATAAAATTAAAGTTTCAGGAATAATTAATTATTTTATTATTTACAAAGTCGAAGATAATACCTTTAGTAATAGGGGGTTATTTACCACTCATCCATATAGCGAAGTGCTAGATGTAAATGGTGCTATGCCAGATATGAGTGCAGTTATAAAACCAATATGTAAAAATGTTATATATTCACTTCCAAATGAAAGAAAGATATCAGTTAAATCAGAAATAGTGTTTAAAACTAAATTAAAACAAATATGTGATATTAATTTAATAAATAGATTTGACTGTGAAAATGAAATAGAGTGTAAAATGTGCAAAAAGGACTTTTGCAATATTGTGCAAGATAAAAAAAGTATAATTGCTTCAAAAGAAGAATTTATGCTACCTAAAGAGGCAGAAGATTTTTATGAATTATTAAATGTAGAAACTAAAATTATAAACAAAGAATACAAAGAAAGTTATAACAAAATAATGTTAAAAGGCGATATAGATATAAAAATAATATATCTATCTGAAGACCAAAATGAAACTGTAAAAAAAGTAAAATATACCTTGCCATTTTCAGCTATGGTAGAACTTGAAAATATAAATGAAAATTCTAAATTTAATATAAGTTATAATATGCAAGATTTTGAGTTAAAGTTAAATTCTGATATAACAACATCTAAAACTATGAATGCAGATTACCAAATTGAAGTTGATATTGTTATGTATGAGGATGAAGAAGTTGAATACATAGAAGATTTTTATAGTCAAAATAATGAATTAAAATATAATGTAAATAATATTAATGCAGTTACAAAAACAAGAGATTTTAATAAAAATATAAGTACAAGAGAAAATATTTCAAATATTATATCAGATGAAATGAAATTGTTAGATTATAGATTAGACACAAGCTATATTGTGCCAAGTGTAAGTGGTAAAAATGTGAATTTAGAAGGGCAAGCAAAAGTAAGTTTATTACTTCAAAATACTAATACATTAGAACTAGAAAGTAAAAGTATTGAAATAATAGTAAATGAAAATTTTGAAGTAGAAAATGTTGTAGATAGTGCAAATATATATGTGGATATTATAGATGATAATATAAGCATAACGCAAAATGGCACAGATTTAGATGTTAGAATAGAACTTGTAGTAAATACGAGTATTGAAGATGTTAATACTTTTAATATAATTGAAAATATAGAAGATGGCACTCTTGATATAAGTAACTTAGACAGTATAAATATATATGTAGTAAAAAATGGTGATACATTATGGAACATTGCAAAAAAATATAAAACAAGTGTAGATAAAATTGTTATGACAAATGATATACAAGATCCAAATACTATTAGTGTTGGTCAGAAAATATTGGTAATTAGGTAGTATGAGACTTAAATATTATAAAACAACAATAAGACAAATGAAGCTTAACAAATCATTTGTCTTATTTTTTATAATGGTTATTACTGTATTAATAATAACTAGCTCTATATATAATAAAAGTTTAAAACCAACACTAAAAAATTTAAGTGAAACAAGTGTAAAAATACTTGCTCAAAAAAGCTGCAATATAGCAGTAAAAAATAGTATTGAGGGTACAACTTATGACGATTTAATAAAAACAGAAAAAGATGATAATGGAAAAATAACTTCTCTTATTGCAAATGTAGAGATAATGAATAAAATTGCTAATGATGTTGTAATTAATACACAAGCAGAACTTGAAAAATCAACTAATAATTATATTAAAGTACCTCTTGGAACTTTTATAGGACTAAGTATATTTAACGGTTATGGTATTAAAATAAAATTAAATACAGTACCAGCTGGTATTTGCAATGCAACTTTTAAGTCTACATTTGATAAAGCTGGAATAAATCAAACAAGACATAGGATATTACTTTTAGTTACAACTCAAATAAGGACAATTGCCCCTTTTTTTACTGATGTACAAGAATATACAAGTGAAATTGTAATAGCTGAAACAATTCTTTTAGGAGACACTCCAACTACTTTTTATGATATACAAGGTATAAATGATTTACAAATAAAAGATACTTTAGATACTTTACAATAAGTAAATAAATGAATTGTATTTAACATCATATCATAATTTTAATAAATTGTAGCATAAATATTGACATTTTATTTATTTTTATGTATAATATATAAGTATCAATAGTTACGAAAACTAAACCCCGGAAAGTTTTAAGGTAACTAAATTTGTATTAGGAGGAAGTTTTAGTTATGAATAATACTACACATAGTGTAAAAGCTAAAGAAATAGAAAAAAAATGGTATATCATAGATGCAACTGATAAGCCACTTGGAAGAGTTGCTACTGAAGTTGCAAAACTATTAAGAGGAAAACACAAAGTAACTTATACTACAAACTTAGATTGTGGTGATAATGTTATAGTTATAAATTCCGATAAAATTGTTTTAACTGGTAATAAATTAAATCAAAAAATGTATAGACATCATTCTGGATATATTGGTGGAATGAAAGAAATAAAATATAGTGATTTAATGGCAAATAATTCTGATAAAGCTTTAATGAAAGCAATAAAAGGAATGCTACCAAAAAACTCATTAGGTAGAAAAATGCTTACAAACGTAAGAATATATAAAGGTAATGAGCATAATAATCAAGCTCAAAAACCTGAAAAATGGGAATTTTAGGAGGAATTAAAAAATGGCAAAAAAAGAATATATATATGCTACTGGAAAAAGAAAATCATCTATTGCAAGAGTTAAAATAATACCAGGAACAGGAAAAATAACTATAAATAAAAAAGATATTGATGAAGTATATAATTTAGATACTTTAAAAGCTATAGTTTTAAAGCCATTTAAAGCTGTTAATATGATGGAAAAATATGATGTTGTTGCAACAGTTAATGGTGGAGGATTCTCTGGTCAAGCTGGAGCTATAGCACACGGTATTGCAAAAGCACTTGCTACAACAGATCCAGATGTACATATTACATTAAAAAGAAATGGTCTTTTAACTAGAGATTCTAGAGTAAAAGAAAGAAGAAAATATGGTCTAAAAAAAGCAAGAAAAGCACCTCAATTCTCAAAGAGATAGGAAGCTTTTTACAAAGAGATATTCAAAAAAACTCGGAAAGTTTATTTTCCGAGTTTTTTGTATAATTATTTTTTTAAATTCAATTTTGTAAAGTTTTTTCGATACAACAAAAAAACTTTTTAAAATTGATAATTTTTTCGATACGTCAAAAAAACTTTTTTGTAAGAACTTTTAATCTTTTATTAAAAAATTCTTGTTTTTGTAGAAATTTGCGATGAAAAGTTGATTGAAAAATATTTACAAAATACTTTTATTAATATATAATGATATTGATATTTACAAGTTTATTTAACACTTGCTTTTTTTCATTATTTATAGTAATATAAGTATAGATTTATTTGAAAGAAAAGAGGTAGAGTATGGAAGATAATGACGATTTTTTTGATGAAATGGATACACAAAACATAGCAGCTGATTTAATGGATACAAAAGAAAGGGCAAGAGTTTTGTCTTTTATATCTAAGCTAAAATTATATAGTTCAAATCCTCAAGAATTAACAAATTTATATACTACAATCCTTGAAGATGATAATGTAGCTTATCTTTTATTAAAACTAAGTCAAGATCCAATATTTGTTAAACATTTTCCAGAATTTTATGTGAAAAATCAGTATGGCGAAGATGTTATTAATTGTCAACAAAACTCAGCTTATCATAAGTATGGAGTATTTAGACATATATTAACTACAATAGAATGTGTAGGAAATCCACAAATACCTATTGGAAAGTGGCAAAAAAAATTACTTAAATGGACAATGTTGTTGCACGATATTGGTAAACCATATGTAAAAGTTATACTTGATGATGGTACAGATAGTTTTGCAAATCATGATGAAAAATCAGTTGAACTTGCAAAGGGAATTCTTGATAGATTTTATTTTAATGATGAAGAAAAAAAGATTATATTAACATTAATAAAATATCATGATAAGTATCTAAATGAAGGTGAAATTACATATGATAATATGAAATTTTTAGCTAGTGAGCTTGAAAATAGCAAAGAATTATTTTATTTATTATTAGATGTAAAAGATTCAGATGCAAAGGCAAAAAGTGTTGATGTATATAACAAGTTTAAGTTAGTAAAAAATAAATATATTGAATTTATTAATAAATATATGGGTTATGATGCTGATGCTTCAAAAGATGATGACGAAATTATAGACGACGGCTCAACTAATTCAATAGAAAATATATCTAAGCCTGAACTTGATATGCTAATTGATGACGTAATGAATAGAAGAAGAATAAAATCAGTGTATCAACCTATTATAGCTATAAACAAAAAATGTGTATATGGCTATGAAGTATTTACAAGAATAGAAAATTCAAAAGGTATAAAAATTGTTGATTTTATAAACTATACAAATCAAATTGGAAAATATGAAAAAATTCAACAAGTAATGATGATAAATTCAATTGATTCTTTTGAAAATGTTGAAGGAAAAGATGCTGATACAATTTTTGTAAATTGTGATATTAATAGCTATGATAAATATGTTAATAAACCTAGACTTTATGATATGATGGCAAGGAATAATATTGTTTTAGAATTCCAAAATTATGAGAAAAAAGATTTTTCTGAACTTCAAAAAATTATAGATACAGTCCATAAAAATAAAGGTAAAGTTGCATTTGATAACTTTGGAATTGGCAGTCTTACAATTGATGATATTAATGTACTTGATATAGATTATATTATACCTGACGTTTCTCTTATTCGTGAAATAAAAGAAGATGAAGAAAAGCAAAAATTTTTATCTTCACTTACAACTTACGCATTATCTAAAGGATGTAATGTGGTTGCTATAGGTGTTGAAGATATTGAGACATTAAATCTTCTTGTAAGATTAGGTGTTAATCTAGTTCAAGGGTATTACTTCTCTAAACCTGTTGAAACAATAGATGGACTAAATCAAAAAGTAAAAACATTACTAGTAAATAAAGATAATGATGCAGTAACATAAGTAAAAAAATAAAAAAATTGCAAAAAAACACTTTACAAACAAATGTTCTTATTGTATAATTGATTTAGAAATCAAAAATATAGTAAGATTTCATTGTAAAGAAATATTTATTGAGAGGAGAAAAATGATATGGTATCTGAAGAAAGAAAAAAAGCATTGGATATAGCAATGGCTCAAATTGAAAAAAGTTTTGGAAAAGGATCTGTAATGAAACTTGGAGAAGCAGGAAATGTAAGTGTAGAGTCAATACCTACAGGGGCACTTAGCTTAGATATTGCACTAGGAATTGGAGGTTTCCCAAGAGGAAGGATAATAGAAGTATTTGGACCTGAGTCATCAGGTAAAACAACAGTTGCTTTGCACGCAATTGCTGAAGCTCAAAAACAAGG
>CANQLD010000047.1 GCA_947624625.1 uncultured Clostridia bacterium
TGTCCCCTGTTCAATACAGAGAACATTCCAACCTAGTTGCCTAATTTATACTGTCCAACTTTTTGGGTTCAGTACAAAAATATTTCCAGGTATTTTTTTCTTAAATACAAGTAAACCACCAAATGCTTAACACAAAAAGAATTGCAGCCATAACAAAAAGAATAGTCACCCAAACTTTAGTAGCAGTTGCCATTTTCTTTCCATGTTGATCTTTTATAATCGCTATTGCTAAAATAGAAACAAATAAGGTTATTACTACCAACACAACTCCTACAATAATTTCTAAAATAGTCATTTTATTTTCCTCCCTTAATGCATAATCAACATTTTTTTATACTTACATTTACATTATATATTATACTACATTCTACATAAAAAAGCAATAGGAAGATATATCTTATTCTTTCTATTGCTTAACTTTTTTATTAACTATTTAATCTCACTTCCACCCCACTCAACTGCTACAAAGCCATTTCTTTCTGGAGTTATAAGCTCTTGCTCTTTAACGTTTATTGGTTTCTCTAACGGTTTAAAAGTCATAATTATTCTTATAAATGAATCAGGTTTAGGAGATATGTTTATTTCCATATTTTCATTTATTTCATCTTGTGTTGCAAATCGAATATAGTTATAATTATTTTTTTCAAGTTTTGGTAGCCAGTAAATTATAAACTCTTCTGATTCTCTTTCATTTAATCCTAATATTTTTAGTTTTTCCTCTAAAAATTTTATAGTATCTTCGCCTCTTACTACAAAGCCCTCTTTTTCTACTTTGAAATCTACTTCACTTTCACATTCATAATACAAGGCATATAATTTTCTATTTGTTTCTAAATCAGTTAAATCTCCATTTGTTTTTGCTAGAACTTTCCATCCACCATTATATTTTGGATAAGTGCAAGTTAGATTTTCCTCATTTACTAACTCAACAGAAACTTCTGTATCTTGCGTTGGGTATAAATATATTATTGGTTTATCTTCCGTTAAATATATTTTTTCATCTGAACGACTAAATTCAATATCAGCACTTTGTATATTTTTAGATACTGGAATAAAATATATATCTCCTACAATATCTGCTGTTCCATTTAGAACGTTCCAAGAAACATTTACAATAGCATTTGTACCAACTTCTTCAAATAATTCTATTGACGTAGTTATATCTTCTACATCTTTCTTACAACACTCAACTGCTAATAATGAGTTCGACTTAAAAAATTTCTCATTATATCTATTTTTATCTGTACCTTTTGAAATAAAACATGAATTTACATCATCAAGTATATTCTCATAAGTTGAATAATCATTTATTATTATATAATTATCTTTCGAATTTATCATATTCACAAAGTTTGTATTATCAAAATTACTATTCTTTAAATTTAACACTTCATATGATACTTTTTGATAAACAAAATCATTGCTTTTTTTGAAACAACAATAATATCCTAAAAACGAAATTATTCCTATAACTAATATTAATATTATTGCTATTAAAATTGCTTTCTTTTTACTTTTTTTGTTTTTATTATTACCTTCAACTTTCTCATTTTCAATATTATTTTCTACCTTAATTTCTTCCATTTATACCACCTAAGTATAATATATCATAAACTAAAATATATGTAAAGTGTATATTTATTTGCAAAAAAAGAAGCAAGAATTAAATTATTCTTACTTCTTAAATTATACTTTTACTCTATTTGCTTTAAATTGTCATATTCTTTATTAATATATTACTCACTTAAAGCTAGGCTTTCTATATCAAATTTATTGTTATCATTTTCTATTTTTTCGATTTCTACTTTAGCACTTTGTATATTTTTTGATACTGGAATAAAGTATAAATCACCTGTAACATCAGTTGTATAACCTGAGCTTTCTAAAGACATTTTTATATTTGCTACTGTATCATTTTCTTCAACTGATACTACTTCACTCTTAATATCTGATTGTCCTGTAACGGCACATTCTACTGCTACAAGTATTCCTGTATCAAAATAACTTTCTTCAAATTTCTTCTTATCTGTGCCCTCAAAACTACTACACTCTTCCACTTTTTCCAACATTTTGCAATATGAGTCATAATTAGAAATTAACACATAATTATCTGGCGAATTTATAATGTTAGCATTGCTTGTCCCACTTAGAGCATTAACATATGAAACTTTCTGATAGTTTTCATCAGTTTTATTTACTAAGTAATAAATCAAAAAAGCTATAGCTAAAATTATTACAATTGCCAAAATGATAGCATTCCTTCTTGTATTATCCTTTATCAACTATATCATCCCCTTATTAACATATTATATTATTAGTTTTCTATGTCAATATCTTTCTTAAACTTCAAGAAGTAGTCAACTAATGACCATAGTGTAAATATAACTGCAACTGCTATTGAAACTGTCATTAATACATTTATCATAAGCTGGAACATTGTCATATCAATAGATTTAAACATAAAATCAAGGAAAGCATTATCTGAAGTATATAATGCAACTCCAAATATTGCAAGACATATTCCTATAAGTTGAAATACTGTTTTTATTTTTCCACTAAAGTGAGCTGCTAAATCTGAATTATTGTTAGCTCCAAACATCCTAAGAGCAGTTACAAAGAAATCTCTAAATAAAATTATTACCGCAATCCAAGCTGGTATAATATTTAATCCTGCAAGCATTACAAACCCAGCAGAAACAAGTAATTTATCTGCAAGTGGATCCATTATTTTTCCAAATTTTGTTACAATATTATTCTTTCTAGCTATATGTCCATCAAGAAAATCTGTAAGAGAAGCAGCAATATATATTCCAAGTGCTGTCCACTTTGTCCAAGCCCATTCAACTGGCAAAGCCATAAATACTACAAAAATTGGTACAAATATTATTCTTAAACAAGTTAATTTATTTGGTAAGTTCATTTTTTTTAACATTTTTTTCCTCTCCTTTTCTAAATGACTAAAGCTATTATATCAAACTAGTTTTTTCAAGTCAAGAAACGTCTTAAAAAAACAGTATTTTTATGTATAAATTTCACTTATATTTCACAAAAATTAGATTAGTGTAACTATTGTTGCCATTGTTCCATAATCAGAATATTTCTTATTTGTTGCCTCTCTATATGAAAAAAACATATCAGAGTTACATTTCGTACATATATCAGGTATTATTATATTTTCCTCTTTAATCCCTAAACTCATTAAGTCTTTTTTTATAACATACCCAAGATCTATATGAAACCTTCTAGAATTTTCTTCATAATATATATACTCATTTTCATATTTCCAAACATCAGTAAATTTTTTCTTGAAAGTTTCATCTTCACTTGAAAAGCAACATTTTTTAATTGAAGGGCCAACACAAACAATCATATCTTCAAAATTACAATCAAATTTTTCGTTCATAAGTTTTGCTGCTTTTAAATATATTTGCTTAATAGTTCCCTTCCAACCGCTATGAACATTAGCATAAATATTCTTTTTAAAATCATATATAATTATTGGATTACAGTCTGCTGTTGTAACTAAAGTAGCAATATTTTTTTCATTACAAATATATCCATCAAGTTCTTCATCTGAAAGTTTTAGAAAATTATATTTTTCCTTATTTTGGTCATTTATAATTAAGATATTATCTGTATGACTTTGTCTACCTTTATACACAGTATCTTTAGAAATTCCCATTTCATTACAAACAATTTCTAAATTTTTAGTTACATTTTCCACAGTATCACTACCTACTGTTCGAAAATTAAGTGTATCTTGTGGAAAACTACTAACTCCTCCATGTCTTAATGTAATTATATGATTTATTTTATCACTATACTTTTCTAAAGCTTTAAATTTCAAATATTCTAAATCTCCATTTTTTATATGCATAATATCTTTACTTGAGAAATCTTTACTCATTAAAATTCACCTCAATTATTTTATCTAAATAAAACGAATATATATATGATTTTTCTACTTTTTTATTTAAAAGTTTTTCTAATGCTTTTCTATATATTTGTAACTGTTTTTCATATCTTTTTATATATTCTTCATCTTTATCTATTTTATCTGTTTTAAAATCAATTAAAATAACATTACCATTTTTATTTATATAATACAAGTCTATTATTCCCTGTATAATGCTATTTGAAATACTTTTATCTTTTAATACAAATTCTTGCTCTTTTTTTACATTATTACTTTCTTTAATTTCCTTTGCTATATTTGTATTTAAAAATTTAAGTATTTTTTCTACATTGATATACAAACTATCTTTTTTGCTTATAACCCCAAGATTTACTAAATTTGCAATATATTCATTTAGTGTATTTTTTGTATATTCTTGTTTCATATCCATATTTTCAAGAATAAAGTGTATCAAAGTTCCTTTTCTTGCAGATGTATATGTTGACTCAGTATCTTGTAATAAATTAGGTAATTTATATTTATCTTTTAAGCTTGTGCTTTCTTCTGCAAAATCCTTTACAAACACATTATTTTCTTCTTGTGCTGCTTTTTTAAGTTCACTAACACTTACCCTACTTGGTGTGTTTACTAACTTATCATTTTCATATTTATATTCTATGTCTTTTTTTATTTTTTCTATTTCCTCTTTAATTTCTTCTTTTTTAAATTTATTATTTTTCCTTATTTGTTCATTTATATTTAAAATATTTTCTTTCTCGTCTTCTAGCAAATCACCTAACTTTTCATTTAATACATTTATTACATTAAAATCAAAAAGACTGCTATCTATACTATTTTTTAATGCCATATTAATATTTTCAAAGTATGAATTATTATTAAGCACAACAGAAGGTATAATTTTTTCTTTATCTAAAATCAAAATTTGTTTTGAATTAAATTTATTATAATCTTTTACAGTTGAAAAAATAATTAGTTTTTCTTTTGCTCGTGTTAGTGCCACATAAAGCATCCTTAGTTCTTCAGATTTTGTTTCTCTTTCAATTTTGTTTTTTATAGCCTGCTTAATTACTGATGGATATGCAACTTTATATTTGTTATTTACAACATTTATACCTATACCTAAACTGTGATGTAAAGTTACCGTATTAGATGCATCTTTTAAATTATATTTTTTAGATGTATTACATAAAATAACAAATGGAAACTCCAAGCCCTTTGATTTATGAATTGTCATTATTCTTACTACATTTTCATTTTCTCCAATTATTTTAGCAGAATTTTTTGAATTATCTACTTTTTCTTTTAAGTTATCTACATAGGTAATATATTCTGATAGTGTTAATATATTTTGTTCTTCACAGTTTAGTGCTACTTCAACAAGTAAGTCTAAATTTGCAATTCTTTGTTTACAATTATTATCTCGTAAATACTGTCTATATATATTTGTTGTATCATAAATTTTTAAAATTAAACTACTTATACTATTTTGTTTAGCATATACTTTTAGATAATTAATTAAATTTAAAAACTCACAAATTTTATTATACAAACTTTCTTCAAAGTCGCTTTTTTCTTCTTTTTTATTTAATAAATCATAATAATAAACTAAATTATCATATACTCTACTTTTTTTATCTATACTTCTAATATATACTAGTTCATCAAGTGTAAAGTTTCCAATTATGCTATACATTATGCTTACCATATGTATGTCTTGATACAAATTGTCTAATACTTTAAGTAATGATATTACAAGATATATTTCCTCACTTTCAAAAAGATTACTACTTGTATCACAAAAAACAGGTATATTTACACTTTTTAAAGCATCTTCAAGAATTTTTCCTTTGTCCTTTATACTTCTTACTAATATTACAATATCTTTATATTTTATATCTTCAAACTTTTTTGCCTTCACATTATATGTTTTATACTTTTTCATAAGTTCCTTTATTTTTGCTGATACATATAATGCTTCGATTTCAAAATTTTTTAAATCTTTTATTGTTTCTTCTACTTCACTTTCATTTTCTTCATCATACGAAACAGAACTTTCTTCTTCCTTTAAATCTAACACATTTATTTCTGTTTTGTAATTTAGTCCATCTTCTTCATATGAAGCTCCATATTTTAAAGTTTCTTCTTTTTCATAACTACACTCACCTAAATCTTTTGACATTATCTTTTCAAAAATATAGTTTATGCTTTCGATTACTTGCTCTCTACTTCTAAAATTTTTTGCAAGTATAATTTTAGAATTTATTGCATCATCTTCTAAACTTTCTATACTTTTATATCTATCATACTTATCATTAAATATACTTGGCATTGCCTGTCTAAATCTATATATGCTCTGCTTTATATCACCAACCATAAATCTATTATCATCTTTAGATACTGCATCAAGTATTGCTTCTTGTATGAAGCTTATATCTTGGTATTCATCAGTATATACCTCTTTAAATTTTTCTCTTAAACTATATGCTACATCTGTATATTCTAATTCATTATTTTCGCTATTTTGTTTAATAAGTAATTCTAAAGCTAAATGTTCTATATCATTAAAGTCTATATAATTTTTATCACTTTTTAATCTATCATATTCAGCCTTAAATTTTATTACAAAATCACAAATATATTTTATATAACTATATGCTATCTTTTGGTCAGCAAGTATTGTTTCTGTTTTTTCATATATACTAAGTTTTAGTTTTCTTATTTCTTCTTTTAATACTTTATTTCTATATGACGAAAGTTTGTCTTTTAGCTCTATATTGTCACCATTATATCTAGGAGCATTTTTAAAGTTAAGCTCTCTTAAGTTTTCATACAACTTGTCCCAACTTTTTTCATTAACATTTATACATTGTTTAAGAATATATATATCATCTTCTAATACTTCTACATATTTTTCAAAATCTTCGTTTTCTCTTATATCTTCTACTAAACTTTCTTCTCTTTTTATTAACACATCTATTTTATTTATAGTATCTTCATATATAGTTTTTCCAAAATCGGTATCATACAAATCTTCAACTTTATCTATATTATATTTTTCAACTTGCTCTTTTAGCCAATTAAAAGGGTATGCAAAACATTGAATATATTCATAAATTTTCAAAATATATGTTACTAAATTTTCATCTTTTGAGCCAAATAATTCTAGTAAATTGTATAGGTTTTCTTTTGTTAATTCATCCTCATTACTTTTTATATACTCTCCTTCAAGTACATTTGCTATAGCCTTTGCTTTTAATATGTTTGCCTCTGTTTCATCACATATTTTAAAATTTGGGTCAATGCCTACTTCTTGAAAATTAGAACGTAATATATCTAAACAAAAAGAGTGTATAGTAGTAATACTTGCTCTATTAATATATGTTAATTGTCTTTTTAAAAATTTATCTTCCTTGTTTTTCTTTAATGCATCATATATTGCAACTAAAAGTCTTTCTTTAAGTTCAGTTGCTGCGGCATTTGTAAAAGTTACGACTAATATTTTATCAATATCAATTTTCTCATTTATTACTTTATTTATAACTCTCTCTACAAGTACCGCAGTTTTTCCACTTCCTGCAGATGCTGATACTAATATGTTTGAATTTCGTTTTGAAATTGCAAGCTGTTGTTCCTCTGTCCACATTTTTATCACCTTGTCTAAATTATATACTTTTTTTAGTTTTTTGTAAATACATTAACCATTTAAAGCACCCTAATTTAAAGGGTGCTTTGTACTATTTTAATTAATATTTTTATCCATATCTTCTATCATATTTTCTATAAACACACCATATCCCCTAGTACAATCATTTAAGAAAACGTGAGTTACACTACCAACGAGTTTACCATCTTGTATTATAGGGGAACCACTCATACCTTGAATTATTCCACCTGTTTTTTCAATTAACTTATTATCTGTTATTTTAATTATCATATTTTTATTTCCACTTGATGTAAGCATTACTTTTTCAATATTTATTTCATATTCTTTTTTTTGATTGTCATCTAAAGTACATATAATACTTGCTTTTCCTTCTTTAATTTTGCTTTTTGGCAATATCTCAATTTCTTCTTTATTCTCTAACATTTTATTATTTAATATCTTTCCAAAAATTCCTTTATCTGTATTTCCATTAATTTCTCCAAGTAAATCATTTGTAATAGAACCTTTAAGTTCTCCTGGAACTTTTGGTATGCCTTTTTTTATTGAATAAATTGTTGTACTAGTAATTCCGCCAACATCTATTGGCAAAACATAATTTTCTTTTGTTTCAGTAACTCCGTGACCAAGTGCTACAAAACTTTTGTTATTTAAATCATAAAATGTAATTGTTCCAACACCTGCACTACTATCTTTTACCCAAAGTCCAAGTAAATACCTACCACTTATACTATCTTTTAATGGAGTTATTTTTGTTTCAAACTCTTCTTTATTTCTACTAACTTTTAATGTAATATCATTTCCATTTGAGTTTTGCACTATATCTTGTAAATTGCTGTCTGAGCATACTTTTATACCATTCGCACTTAAAATTACATCTCCAATTTGTAATGAAGTATCATCTCTATCTAATTCTACAACCAGCACACCTGTAGCAAGAAGTTTAATTCCAACTGCCTCCCCACCAAGTGCAATTTTCATATCTTTTACTTTATTTGATACCTCTTTTTCAAGTTTGTAAACAGCTACAAGTTCACTATAGTTTAACAAAAAATATGCAAATACAAGTACAAAAACGCAGAAAATGCCAAGTATAACTCTTTTTGCTTTTTTGTTATTTATCAAATAACTATCAAATCTTAATATATTTTCCTTACATTTTAACATTAATTTTTTAAACATTATTTCACCGTTTCTTAAATATTTACACCTATTATTCCACCAACAACTCCAATAAAAACACTAATTGCTAAATAAATCAAAAGAGTATTAGAAAAAACAAAACTACTATATGCTAAAGAAGTAATAAAAAAAACAATTAAAACATATACAAAACCAAATATTGCTCCGATTAAGTATGCCTTTTTCTTTTATTTTTTTAGCTAAAACAGTTGAACTAACTAAAACAGATATCATAATTACACCAAATACAAATGTCTGTAAATAATTATCATTTATGTTAGTATATGCAAAAATAGTAGCAGACAAACATAATAACAATGCAGTAATTAAAAATGAAATCATTAAACTAAATATATATTTTTTAACTTTATCCATAAGCTTCCTCTCTTTCTTTTATTACATATATATTAATTATATTTTTATTTATGACCTTATCTTTTTTTATTTTTTCAAATATTTTTTATATAAAAAAATGTCAAAATTTGACTAGTTTTGTCGAACTACTTGAAAAACGAAATTTACTCTTTACAAATTTAAAATATAGTTGTATAATCTTGTTACTTTACAATATCTATACTTTTTGAAAAGTCTTAATTGCAAAGTAATTATATAAATTTTATTTTTAGTCTAATTGATTTTTTTCAGATAATTTGATTTCTTTTATGATTTTTTATCTTTCTTCTCATAAAACCTAATTTGTTATATTATTTTCAAAAAAATTAATTGGTGTTAAAAAACATACAGAAAGTATTGATTTTTTGTAAAGAAAATTGTATAATAAGGGAGGTGAATAAAATAACAAAATTAGTTAAAAAATATACATTAAAAAATGATACTATGTTTAAAGAATTCTTTTCTAGAAAATCTAATGAGAAATTTTTAAAAAGTTTTTTAAGTGCGGTATTAAATAGTAATGTAACTAAAATAGAAGTGCAAAAAGATAGTAGTTTAAGTATAGAAGATATTGAAAGTAAA
>CANQLD010000048.1 GCA_947624625.1 uncultured Clostridia bacterium
TATGAGTGAAAATGAAAAAATAATTGCAAATATAAAGAAAAGTATGGAAATAGAGGGATGTAATTTAGAAAGTTCAGATATACTTTTAATGAATAGCTTTTTAAATAATGAAATTTCTGAAGAGCAGGCAGTAGAGCAAATAAAAAATGAATTTTTGTCTATGGAGTGAGTAATTATGTATGATGCAATTAATTCAAGATATACATATAAAAATAGTAATGTATTAATAAATAAGTTAAACATAAAAGATGAGAAAAAATTAAAAGCATATGAAACTAAAATGGTTGCATTTAAACTTACTACAATACAAAAGTTAAAATTTAAAAGGACATATGATGAAAATCATTTAAGATTTATACATCAATATTTATTCTTTGAAATATATGATTTTGCTGGTAATTATCGTTTGGAAAATATTACAAAGGAAAATTTTCTATTTTCCGACTTTCATTATATTGAAGAAAATATAAAAGATATAATGAAAAAGATAGATTTGGAAATTTTAAGAGCATATGATTTTGAAAGGCTTGTTTCAAAGATATCCGAAATAATGACTGACTTAAATGTACTTCATCCATTTAGAGAAGGAAATGGAAGAACTACAAGGGAGTTTATAAGAGAACTGCTTGAAGATTTAGGCTATGAGATTAATTGGTACTTAATAGATTATGATGAAATACTCTCTGCAAGTGTTATGGCAGTAATAGATGATAAAGAACAGATAGAATTATTAAAGAAAAGTATAAAACTTAAAGCATAACATTTTCGTTGTGCTTTTTTTTATTATTTTTTTCTTGTCAAGGTTTTGAATATATGGTAAAATGATTGTAATTAAGAGATAGGAATAAATTGATATATGAAAATTGATTATAATAAAATTGATAAAAATATAAGAGCAAGTATGACAAATGAGCAAATTAAAGCTTTAAGCAATATAGATTTTCACTCATTTGTTATAGATTATTTAGCAGATACTCATGAAGGTTTTAAAAACATATTAAAATTATATGAAAAACTTGTACCAAATTGGGTAAAAATACATAATAGGGAAGAGCAGAAAAAGCCTCAGGAAGTTCAATCTTTAATGAATCCATCAACAATAATGCAAGATATAATTGATGAGGCAGATGGAGATGAAATAACAGAACTTTCTTTAGCAATTGTTGGAGCAAATAGGATAGCTCATTTTTCAGGCTGTGCTATGAAAAGGTTAATTGAAACTATAGCTGATAGAAAAGAATTCCTTTGTTCTTTTGATGAAGCAAATAGACTTTTATCAAGATATTTTGATAGTAGTAATATTAATGATGAAAAAAAATTAGATAGATTAAGGGCGGAAATTGACTACTTAGGAATAGAATTTACAGAGCAAGAAGCAGATGCTTTTAAAATGCTAAGCAATGCACAAACTATGGCTTTTCAAGTAAAAGAACATACATTATATAAAATGTTAACTATATTAAAAGAAAAAGAAGATATAAATTATGGTATAGCTTTAGATGAAAATGGAAAAGAGGTTTTTGTTATGGACTTGCCATATTATGGGCAATATTCAGTTCATATAAAAAAGCCAAGGTTGGAAAGAAGTTTAACAGATTATGGTATAAGAGAGTATAAAGAGGAAACAGAAAAAAAAGAAACAGATGGAATAGATATTAATAATGTTAGAATTGGAATTAATAGTCTTTTAAAAGATAAACTATATGAGGGTGAATTATATGAAAAAAGAACAATAATGCTTACTAGTGAAATGTCTGATAGTGCAGATACTTTTTCTAAATCTTTAAGGAACTTATCGACTGATGAAGAAAAAATTGCAGCAATTGATAGAAAAAGAAAAGATAATCCTAGATATGCACATTATTTAAAAGTAAAAAATGGCTATGATACAAGGGGTAATGATAATGGAGATAGAGTATAATAATATAATAAAATATAATGTATTAGAAAAAAATTTAAAGGATATATTAAGTTATATGGATAATGGGGATTATACTAATGCGTATTATAAAGCTGCTGCTATGCTTGAATTTGTAAACTCTGTTTTATTAATGAAACAGTTTAAAATAAAATTGAAAGATACAGGTATAACAAATATTATAGAGCATTATTCTAAATTAGATAAAGAATTATTTTCTAAGATGTTAGGAGTAAATAGTGAATATAATAAAATAGGTGATAGTATTTTTAAATCAGATGTTGAATACTTGCTTATGGATATAGATTATATAGTAGGATATATAACTAATAAATATGGTTATAATATTTTAGCATAAAAATAAGAGGTAGTTATACCTCTTATTTTATGATTTTTCTAATAGATGATACTATTCTTTCAATTTCACCTTTATTTTCACAATTCATAAGTTGCAAATCATAATCTAGTAATTTTTTGCATTTTGCTAAATACTCTCTGTATCTTGGATCGCCTTCCCAAGTATCAGGTGGTGAATTTTTAGTGAATTCTTTTATGAGCCTTATGGCTTCTTCTTTAGTTGCCATTAAATCGCCTCCAATTTATTGTAGGTTTTTAATTATTATAATATTTTTACTATTATATTATAACATGATTTTTATTTTATGTCAAGTTTTAATCAGCTTTTGCTTAATTAATGCAAAAGCTATGTTTTTGCATAGATAAAAAACAAAATTATTGACTTAAAGGATATATTTTGATATAATGTATTATGTAAAAGATAATATTGTATAAAAACTATGACGAGAAAGAGTAAACTTATGCAAAATACATTAGCGAGCTAGGGACGGTGAAAGCCTAGTTAGAGTAGCATATTTTGAAAATCATCTCCGAGTTGCTAACTGAACTAATAGTAAGTGTCGCCGTAGTCTCTACGTTACAGAGAACACATATGTTAGTATGTTGTATATTTAGGTAATAAGTAAATATAAATGCACAGCCTTTATATACAGGTATGTGCATTTTTTGTATGCAAAAAGAACTTAACTATTTAAAGTAACAGTTATATAATATTATATTAGGAAAGGAAGTAGTATAATATGGAAGAAAAAGACTATGTAAAAACATTGAATTTACCGAAGACAGACTTTGAAATGAGGGGGAATTTACCAAATAAGGAGCCAGCAATTTTGCAAAGTATGATTGATAACAAAGTATATTATCTAGCATTAGAGAAGAATAAAAATACTGGCAAGACATTTGTACTTCATGATGGGCCACCTTATGCAAATGGTGATATTCACACAGGTCACGCACTTGATAAAATATTAAAAGATATTATTATTAGATACAAGACAATGAATGGATATTATAGCCCATATGTTCCAGGATGGGATACACACGGACTACCAATTGAAAAGAAAGTACAACAAGAGCTTAATGTAGAAAAATCAGATGTAGGAGTAGCAAAATTTAGAGAGATTTGTAAAGATTTTGCACTTAAAGCAGTTGAAAAAACTGCTAAACAATTTGAGCGATTAGGCGGACTTGGAGATTATAGAGATGAAAGCAAAAGGTATTTAACTCTTCACAAAAATTTTGAAGCTACACAAATTGGTGTTTTTGGAGAAATGTATAAAAAAGGATACATTTATAGAGATTTAAAACCTGTATATTGGTGTAGTGATTGTGAAACAGCCTTAGCAGAAGCTGAAATTGAATATAAAGACGAAACATCAACTTCTATATATGTAAAGTTTAGAGTACAAGATGATAAAGGCTTGTTTTCAAAATATGGAGATTTAAAAGATACATATATTGTAATTTGGACTACAACTCCTTGGACATTACCTGGTAACCAAGCTATTACTCTAAATCCTGATTTTGACTATGCAGTTGTTTTGGCTGATGGTGCAAGATTTGTTATGGCTAAAGAATTAGTAAATGATGTAATGCATCTTGGAGGCTATGAAGAATACAGTATAGTTGCAGAGTTTAAGGGAAGTGAGCTTGAAAATATTATTTGCTTAAATCCAGTAATTGAAAATAAAACATCAAGAGTAATACTTGGCTCAGATAAAGATTTATATGTAAGTTTAGATGCAGGTACAGGATGCGTACATACTGCACCAGGTCACGGACATGAAGACTATTTATGTTGCAAAAAGTATAAAGATATAGAAATTATAGTACCTGTTGATAAACATGGGCATATGACAGAAGAAGCAGGAAGATTTGCTGGTATGTTCTATAAAAAAGCAAATAAAGAAATAGTAAATTATTTAGAGGAAACAGGAGATTTATTTGCAGCTAAAGAATTAACTCACTCATATCCTCATTGCTGGAGATGTAAAAAACCAGTAATTTATAGGGCAACAACACAATGGTTTGCTTCAATTGATGGTTTTAGAGATAAAGCATTAAAAGAAATTGAAAATGTAAAATGGTATCCTAATTGGGGTGTTGAAAGAATGACAAATATGATTAAGGATAGAAGTGACTGGTGTATTTCACGTCAACGTTCTTGGGGAGTACCAATTCCAATATTCTACTGTGAAGAATGTGGAAAAGAATATATTAATGAAGAAACAATAAAGATTGTAAAAGAATTGTTTGAAAAAGAAGGCTCTAATGCGTGGTTTGAAAAGACACCTGAAGAGATTCTTGGAAGGGTACCTACTTGTAGTTGTGGAGCAAATAAACTTGTAAAAGAAACAGATATAATGGATGTATGGTTTGATTCTGGTTCATCACATGCAGCAGTATTAAATGAAAAATATGGTTTACCTGAAGGTAAAGCTGATGTATATATGGAAGGAAACGACCAATATAGAGGGTGGTTCCAATCATCACTTTTAACATCAGTTGCAACAAAAGGTGAAGCACCATATAAAGAAGTGGTAACTCACGGTATGGTGGTTGACGGTCAAGGAAGAAAGATGTCAAAGTCCCTTGGAAATGGTATTGCACCACTTGATATAGTTGATGAGTATGGAGCTGATATACTTAGAATGTGGGTTACATCATCTGATTATCATAGTGAAATTAGGCTTTCAAAAGATATATTAAAACAAGTTTCAGAAAATTACAAAAAAATTAGAAATACTGTAAGATTTTTAATTGGTAATACAGTAGATTTTAATTCAGAAACAGATTATGTTGAATACGAAGATAGAGATGGACTTGATAAATATATTATGTATAAGCTAAATAAACTTGTTGAATATGTAAATGAAGCATATTCAAATTATGACTATCATCTTGTATATAGTGAAGTACATAGATTCTGTACTATTGAACTTTCAGTAAAATACCTAGATGTTATAAAAGATAGGCTATATACATTTAATGTAAATCATCCATTAAGACGTAGTAGTCAGTCTTCAATGTATGATATACTATATTCATTTGTAAGAATCGTATCTCCAATACTTGCATTTACTTCTGAAGAAATATATTCATATATGAATGTGAAGGACAAGAAAGTAAGTGTACTTCTTGAAGATTTCCCAACTGAAGATAGTAGATATATAGATGATGAAATTATAAAAAGATTTGATAGAATATTTGAAATAAAAGAAAAAATGGCAAAACCAATAGAAAATGCTAGAGCAGAAAAATTAATTGGTAGTGCACTTGATGCACAAGTAACAATATATGCAAAAGGCGAAGAATATAACTTTATTAAAGAAAATTTGAAAGATATTGAACTTATTGCAATTATATCTGAATTAAATGTAGAAGAAACAGACGGAGAATTTGAAGTAAAAGTAGAAAAATCTACAGGAGTAAAATGTCCTAGATGTTGGACATATTCTCATGAATTTGCAGATGAAGGTATTTGTATGAAATGTCACAAGAATATGTAATATAAGAAAAATCGTGTCAATTTATAGACACGATTTTTTTAGCTTATTATATATTTTATTACATGTTATATTTAATAGCATTTTTAGCATATTTTCTTAATTTTTCTTGTACTAAATAATTTACACTATCTTTTTCATAATTGCCAGCTTCATCTTTAACACCAGCACTTACACCAGTTAGTATTTCAATTCCTTCATCAATGCTAGAAACTGGATATATGTGGAACATACCATTTTTAACTGCTTCTACAACTTCATCATTAAGAGTAAGATTTTTTACATTTTGAACAGGTATTAATACACCGTTATCCTTTGTTAATCCTTTTTGTTTACATACTTTAAAGAATCCCTCTATTTTATCAGTTACGCCACCTATTGGTTGTATTTCTCCTTTTTGATTTACAGAGCCTGTAACTGCTAGATTTTGTTTTATTGGTATGCCAGATAAACTTGAAAGAATTGCATATAGTTCAGTAGAAGAAGCACTATCACCATCAACTCCATTATATAATTGTTCAAAGCATATACTAGCAGTAAGTGATAGAGGAGCATCTTGTGCATATTTTTCACCAATATATGCAGATAAAATATATACACCTTTTGAATGAGATGAACCACTTAAAGCTACTTCTCTTTCAATATTTACAACACCACTTTTACCAATAAATGTATTAGCGGTAATTCTTACTGGTCTTCCAAAAGTACAATCTCCTGTCATTGAAATTGTAAGTCCATTAATTTGTCCAATTTCTTTACCATCTGTTGAAATTATTATATCTCCGTCTGAAACAAGCTCACTCATTGCATCTTCATACTTAGAAAATCTTTCTACTTTAGTACTAAGAGCTTTTAGAATTTCATTTCCTGAAATTACTTTTTTCTTTTGAGTTTTTGCAATAAAGTTTGCTTCTATTACTAAATCTGAAATATCATTTTTTATAGCAGTTAATTTATTTTTGTTATTTGCAAGACGTGAAGAATATTCAACTATCTCTTTAACACCTAATTTATCTACAGGTAATAGATTGTTTGTTTTGCATGTATATGAAACATATTCAACTAATTTTTGTGTATTTTGTTTATTTCTTTCAACTGTATCGTCAAAATCAGCTTTCATTTTAAATAGTTTTTTGAAATCAACATCCATATTGCAAAGTTGTTGATAATGATACTCTGAACCAATAAGTATTACTTGCATTTTTATAGGTATTGGCTCTGGTTTTAGAGAAAGTACAGTAACTGGTTGAGCAATATCTCTTGAACTATCTATTGAAAGTTCTCTGTTTGTAAGGACTCTTTTGAAAGCTTCCCAAGTTGGTGCACTTGAAAGTAAATCTTTAATATTTATTATTAAATATCCACCATTTGCTTTATGTATAAGGCCTGGTTTTAACATTTTGTAATTTGTTTTTACACCTTGTGGTCCAGTTTCAAATTCTAGTTTACCAAATAAATCAAAATAATTAGGATTTTTACATATAATAACTGGTGCGTGGTATAATCTATCATTGTCAATTAGTACATTTACCCTATAATTTTCCCAAGGCTTTTGTTCTTTTTTCATAGCATTTGCCATCATCATTGCTTGCATAGATTGATTATTAGGAGCTTTTGGTGGACGTTTGCTATCTTCATATTGCTTAAATTGGTCAATTTTATTAATTACATCACTTTGAATACTATACAAGAAATTTTGAATTTTTAAATTCTTCTTGTATTTTATTTTTAGCTCACTCATACACTGAGTAACTGCAAAAGTTACAACATTTTCTTGCCATTCATTAATAACTTTTTCTGCTTGTTTATCTAGGTCATCTAAATCCTTAAGAAGTTTCATAGTTTGTTCTTGTATTTGTGGGCTTTTTTCCTCAAAATATTTTTTTGTTTTTTCGTCTAATACATTAAAGTCTTTTTCACTTAATACAACACCATTATGAACAGGCGAAAAATATATTCCATCATCAGTGTTTCTAACTTTAAATCCTTGTTCAAATGTTGACTTATCAAAAGCTTTCATCAAGTCTTCTTTACTTCTTTTAAATCTATCAAGTATTGTTTTCTTTTCTTTTTCGTATACATCTCCACTTAAGTCTTTAGAAAGTCTTTTAAGTAAATTAGATATAAATCTATTCATGTCTTGTTTAAATTCGTTACCTTGACCTGCTTCGAGTTCAATTGCTATTGGACTATTTGGTTCGTCAAAATTATGGATGTAACAATAGTCATTTGGTACAGGCTCTTTTTGGCTAAGATTATTTACTATTGACAAAGCATAAGCAGTTTTACCGATTCCAATACTACCAGCAATGTATAGGTTATATCCTTTCTGTGTGATTTGCATTGATGTTTTTATAGCTTCTAAAGCTCTTTCTTGCCCCATTACTGAGTTTAAAGGTTCTACGTCTTTTGTTGTTTCAAAATCTAAATCATCTATATTAAAAGATTTCTTTAAATCAGTGTACTTAAGTTCCTTAGTTTTTTTCATATGTTAATCCTCCAATAAATTATAATTTTACATATATATTTTATTATAAACAGAAAAAATAGTAAATTAAAAATATACAAAAATAGAAAAAGTAACAATAATGAAATATATATGTAACTTATTTAAAACAAAGTGACGTAGTAGATTAAAAGTGAATGATATATTGACATAAAATGTAAAATATGATATACTATAATCAAGTTTTTTTAATAAATCTAAGTTAATTAAGGAGGATGTTTGCATGAAAAAAATCGCGTATTCTGTTGTAGTGGTAGTTATGGTAGGTATATTAATTATTATGGGCATTGGATTTAAAAATATCTTTACAAAAAGAGAAACAGAAATTTACAGGTTTGATGAGAAAGAAAGTCATATTATTGGAAATTGCGACTATTTGACAAATGAAGACAAGGAACAACTAAACAAAATTTTGGCATCTAATAGAGAAGTTTTGATGATATTTTCTGATGATAATGCTATAACAAACGAAACGACAATATCAAACGTTATAACTAAATACACTGATGATGAGCGGGTACCATATGTAATATTCAAGTATTCAAATGAAACAAAAACTCTTAGCTCTATATCTTCTAAAAATGTAAAGTTTGAAAACGTATATTCTGAAAATGTTGATTTTAGCTATGTATACAGATTTATACCTTTAGCCGAATCTTTGAACACAGTATTAGCAGTAAAACAACATAATGCTGAAATGTTTATTATGATTTGTGCTTTAATCTTTGTTATTTTGGCTATTATATCTTTTTCAAAAAGTTTTTATGAATTGGTTAAATGGAATAAAGGTCAAGGGGTACTGTTTAAATTGACTTTTTCAGAAAAAAAACTTAAAATAAAATTTGATAAAAATGACAAAGAATATTTTGCAAATAAAATAGAATATAATTCTGGATTTGAAAGTGATAAAGAATATATTGTAATTGATATGAATGATATAATAAAGATTTCATATGATACTGATTTATATTACTGCTTTAGGTATGTCGCAGGTATAAACAGAAACGTTGGAATACTGGATTGGACAATTGATAAAAATTATTCATTTAAGAAATGTTTTTATCGTAAATAATAAAAATTAAAGTTCATAAAAAATGGGTGGAAGAATTCTTTCACTCATTTTTTCGTATAAAAAAGACTTTAATTGTTGTAAAAAATAAAAAAATATAGTAGAATAAAAGTTGAGGGTAAGATAAACAAATAAAAATATGTAAACTAAAGGAGCGAGAAATATGAATACACTATACATACATACATACATACATACATACATACATACATACATACATACATACATACATACAT
>CANQLD010000049.1 GCA_947624625.1 uncultured Clostridia bacterium
TATAATGGCAATTAATATTCCAATAAGTGACTTTGCAAATGGTGTAACTTTACGGCATTTAACTTTAAGTATTTGTCCGTATAATTGCTTAATAGGTGGTATTGATTTACACCTAAGAAATGAGCATAAGATGTTATCAGAACATATTTTATGTATTGGAGAAGATGAAAAACTCCAATGTATATGCCAAAAAATCAATAAATTGCTAAAGTTTGAAGCAGTTACACTCGAAAAAATCAGAGAAACTCCTTTTGAGCAAAATATAGTTGAAGGTATTGAAGTAAGTGTTGTATATATAGGTAAAATGATAATAGCTATTGGAAATGCTGAAGAAACAGAATTTTTGATAAAAGAAGATTTTGATACAAATGCTTATCTAAATAGTACGACTTTTCTTAGCAAAAAAGGCTTATTTGATTACATCCAGATAAACTTAATGGAAAATGCAAAAAAATATATGAGTGATTTTTCTTGTAAAGTAGCATTAATGCACGATTATATTGCTAGTTCTAAGCAATATATTACAAATTTAAGTATAGAAGATCGTGACAAACTTCTATATTATGTTAAAGCTTTAGATGAGTTACTTAATAAGAAAGATTAAATAAAGTTAACTAAAAGCATAATTGTATTTAATTTTTTGTGGTAAAAATGTAGCTACAAGGACACAATACTGTCTTTGTAGCTTTATTTTTTTACATATCTAAATTAAAATCTGGCACATATTCTTCTTCATGTTCTCCTAGCTCTTGAATATACCCATTTTCTATATTTAAACTATATAAATATTCTTCTATTTCATTATATTCTTCTTGAGTTATCTTTCTATTTAATTCTTTATACATATTTGCTTTATTTGTAGGAAAATATTGTGCCATTAAACTTAAGAAAACATTATCATTAAAAGTATCTTTAACCCATTTAAGAACTAATTTTGTGTTATCTATATTATTTGGAAGTATTAAATGTCTAATAATTACTCCTTTTTTTATCAAACCATTTTTATCTAACACTACTTTTCCTACCTGATTATACATTTCTTTAATTGCTTCTTTTGCAATATTTGAATAATTTTTAACTTTTGAATATTTCATACCAAGTTCATCTATTGCATATTTAAAATCTGGTAAATACACATCAATATATCCATCTAATTTTTTTATAGTTTCAATACTTTCATATCCACTTGAATTATATATTATTGGTATTTTTAATCCTCTTTTTCTAGATATATCTATTGCCTGTATAATCTTATCTACATACACAGTAGGAGTAACTAAATTAATATTATTTGCCTTTCTTTCTTGTAAACTTAAAAAAATATCTGCAAGCTTATCTATACTTATTTCTTTTCCAAAGTTCTCCTGACTTATTTTGTAATTTTGACAATATACACAGTTTAAATTACAGTTAGAAAAAAATACTGTTCCAGAGCCATTTTGCAAGCTTATACAAGGTTCTTCGTAAAAATGAAGTGAAGCAAGTGCTACTTTTACATTATCACCTGCTTTGCAAACTCCTTTTTTATTTTTTCTATCTACATTACACATATGCGGACATAAATTACATTTATCCATAAAATTTTACCTCATTAGATTTTAAAATATAGTTAAAATAAAATTTAAGTTTAATAAAATCCATAATTTAATTAAAAATTAATTTAAAAACATTGACAATATTTTTTGTATATTGTATAATTTTATTAATGATATAGTATAATAAATAGTAAAGAATATCCTAAGATATTTTTTATATATAAGCTTTGTTAAACTGTTTAACGGCTACGATTTACTCGTGGTCTAGGTTTAATGAAGCTTATTTTTTGTTCTTTTTCGTTAAAGACTTGTCAAAATGTGAATACTTTGAAATAAAATTCCAATGTCTATATTCATGTTTCCATATATTAGTTATGTCATTATCATTACTTGTTGATATTCCAACATTAAATCCTTTTCGTATACATCTAATATTTTTATTTATTACTTTATATAACTTTTCTTTAGCTATTGTTCTTCTTGACCTTTTTCCTGTTTTTAAATCTTTTATTTTATCAAGGTCATTTAACTTAAAATTCATAGAGCCCAAAATTATATCAAGACATTGTTGAATAACATGTTTTTTTGAATCAATCTCCACAATTTCAGTTATTTCTATATTATTTTGTCTTAATTCATAATTAAATTTCATTATACTTCTTTTTAACGAATCTTTTTGCTCTTTAGAACAAGGCAAATCATCTAAATAAAAAGAAAAATTAACTTTTTGATTATAAGGTAAACTATTACTATATTTCAGCCCAAAAGCTTCTTTTAAGAAAAAGTAATACAATATACTATATTCATTTTCTGTTTGTTCCTTTGTCAAGCCATCAGTAACAAAAGCATTCTGTGCAAACATAATCCTTATTTTTATTTTTCCTTTTTTTATCAGTTCAAAAAATAAATTAATAATTTCTATATATTTATCTAAATAATTATCTGTAACCTTTGTCCATTTAATTTCTCCATTTAAATTTAATTGTCTTTTCTTATCATTTAAAGCTTTTTCAATATTATTTATATTGGATAAATTAATTAAAGCTCCGTCCATAAAAATTGCTATAATATTTCCCATTACTTACAGATTCATCAGCATATATTCTATATGTTATTTCTTTCATATATCACTATCCTTTTCTCTTTTATATTTTTATAGTATTATAACATGGTATATTTTAAAATACAACATATACAAGTAAAAATGCCCTAAGTTTATTAAGGCATTTTTAACAACATATTCTAATGTGGATTAATATGTATTACAACATCACATACAGTTTCAAATTTATTTATTATATCTTCTTTTAATTTACCACTTGTTTTATGACAGGTTTCAAGTGTTTTGTCTTTATCCATAGATATTTTTAGTATAATTAAATAGTTATATCCAACGGGCTTTGCTATTATACTATCTACGTGTAGTATTTCGGGATACTTATTTATCATTTTCTTTATTTCTTCTTGCCCACTTGCATCAAGTGTTGTATCCATTAATACTTTGTATGAATCAGAAAATAATCTAAAGCCTACCAACAATATCCAAACTGAAATTAAACATCCTACAATTCCATCAACAAAATATAGCCCCATAAATCCAAAGCTTACACCAATTAATGTACCAAGTGTAACAAATATATCATTTCTATGATCTTCCATACTTGCCTTTATTAATATATTATTATACTCTTTATATTGTTTTCTTGTATAAATATATAGTATGAGTTTAGTAATTATTGTTACAACACAAACAATTACAAGAAAAATTGAAAAATCAAATTTTTCTTTATACAAAATACTTTCAACTGAATTTTGTATCATAGCAAATGAAGCTATAATCATTGATATACTTACAAGCTCTGAAAAAATATATTCTGCTTTGCCGTGTCCATAAGGATGATCTATATCTTTAGGTTTAGAAGATAATTTCGCACCTATGTACGACATAAGAGATGCTACTATATCTCCTGCACTATTAATACTATCTGCAATCATAGCTTGACTTCTTGTAAATAGCCCCACTAATAGTTTTATACTAAGAAGTAATAAATTTACAAATACCCCCAATATTCCTACCTTTTTTATCGTTTTATTTTTTTCTATATTCTCCATAAGCATTTACCTCGTTTTTAATAAACTGGACTTAAAAATATTAAGTCCAGTTTACGTTTAATCTTCTTTTTCACTTAAATCAAGTTCAATATTATTTATTTCATATCCATCTTTAGCAGTAACATTTAAATTTAAATTTTGAATAAACAAAGTTGCTTTAAAATCTTTTGTAGATTTTTCAATAGCCTCTTTAAGTTTTTCATTTACTCCTAGTGATAAATTAATTATTGGAGTTTTAAGAGATACGTTATTATTTGTCTTGCTACCTCTTGCTTCACTAATTATATCTACTATTTTGTCACCATATTTTAATTCTTCATCAAAGTTATATTCAAGAGGTATAATTTCTGTAGTGTGTATTGATAAATTGTTATGATATATATCTTGGAATATTTCTTCTGTTATAAATGGGAAGAAAATGCTAAAATACTGAAGTAGTTTATATAACAAAATATATACTGTTTTTTGCCCACTATACCTTGGTATTTCACCAAATTCTTCAGGTCTATATAATCTATGCTTAACAATTTCTATATAGTTATCACAAAATTCCCAGAAGAATTTTTCTATTGTATTTAAAGCAAGGCCCACTTCATAATCTTCAAAATAGTTAATAATTGATTTTTCAACTTCCTTAAATTTACCAAGTATCCACTTATCTATATATTCAAAATTGTCAAATTCTTTATATTCATAATCTTCCAAATGCATTTGTACAAATTTTGATACATTCCAAATCTTATTTATTAATTTTTTACCACGAAGTAAAGTTTCTTCGCTAAATACTATATCTGTTCCAAGTCTTCCAGTTCCTGCCCAATATCTTACTACATCAGCAGAGTACTCATTAATCAAATCCATTGGTTCATGTTTGCTATTACCTTTACTTTTACTTATTTTTTCTCCCTTACTTGCCATAACAAATCCAGAAATCATAACATTTTCCCAAGGTTTAATTCCAAAATGGTAGAAGCTTTTAACTATAGTATAGAAATCCCAAGTTCTAATAATTTCACTTGCATTTGTTCTAAGGCTCATAGGTTTTAATATACTTTCATAGTTATTTTCCTCTCCATATTTCATATTTACAAGAGGAGTAACTGATGATGTTGCCCAAGTATCCATTATATCTGTTTCTGGAATAAATTCACTGCCACCGCAATGTGAACATTTATCACAATGTGGTTTATCTACAAGTGGATTTACAGGTAAATCTTCTTTTCTAGCAAATACTGGAGTTCCACAGTCCTTACAATACCATACTGGAAATGGTACTCCAAAATATCTTTGACGAGAAATACACCAGTCCCAAGCAACATTATTTACCCATTCATCATATCTTGCGTGCATATATGATGGATGCCATTTTATCTCATTACCAATTCTTATGAAGTCGTCTTTATGATTCATAATATCGATAAACCATTGATTCATTACAGCATATTCTACTTCTTTTGAACATCTTTCGTGAGTTTGAACTTCGTGCTCTAATTCTTCTATTTTTACTACTGCACCTGCTTGTTGCAAATCTTCAATTATTTGTTTTCTTGCCTCTTTAATTTTTAATCCACCATATTTTTCAACTTTATTATCAATTTTGCCATCATCTGTAAAAATATATTTAAGAGGTAAGTTGTATTTTTTCCACCACTCTATATCTGTTTGATCACCAAAGGTACAACACATAACTACTCCAGTACCTTTATCCATTGCTACTTTCTCATCTGCCATTATAGGTACATCTACATTAATAACAGGAATATGTGCAGTTTTTCCTATTAATGATTTATGTTTTTCGTCCTCAGGATTTACAAATACACAAACTATCGCAGGTAAAAGTTCAGGTCTAGTTGTTGCTATTGTAAAAGTTTGGTTATCTTCAACTGTAGTAAAATTAATATAATTAAAAGTTGTTTTTATTGTTTTTGTTTCAAGCTCTGCTTGAGCAATTGATGTTCTACACTCATTACACCATAATGCTGGACTTTCTTTGTGATAACAATGATTTTTTTCTACTAAATCTAAAAATGATAACTGACTTATTTTTATTGTAGAAGGGCTAACTGTTTTATATGCAATATTCCAGTCAGTACCAACTCCCATTCTACTAAATAACTCTTTAAACCCTTCTTCATATTTATCAGTTGTTTTGTAGCAAAGTTTAGAGAATTCTTCTCTTCCTATTTCATGTGCTCTTTTACCTTGTTCTTTTTCAACTAATCTCTCACTTGGAAGTCCATTATCATCAAAGCCAAATGGATAAAAAATATTATACCCTCTAAGCCTTTTGTATCTTGTAAGCATTTCTGTTTGTGAATATGAAAATATATGACCAATATGTATTTTTCCACTAACTGTTGGAGGTGGTGTGTCTATTGAATATACTTTTTTGTTATTTACATTAAATTTATATACTTCATTATCCTTCCAATATTTTAACCATTTTTCTTCTTTCTCTTTAGCATTATATTTCTTATCTAACATAAAAATTCTCCTTTCAAAACTATTTTAAATAATAAATGGCAATTAAGGCAAATATTGTAATTAGCACTCCTAGGTCCTTTATTATATTTACTTTTATATTTTCATTACTTTTATCCATTTTACTTCTTACAATGTTTCTTGCATTGAAGATTACAAAAAGGGAAAATAACAACAATACTAAACATATACAAATTTCGACTTCTTTTAACATATCTATCACCACTTTTATTATTACATCAAAACAAAAACAGTCATTTCCTTAAAATCATTTAAGGACGAATGACTGTTATTCGCGGTACCACCTTAATTCATATGTATATTACATATGCACTTTAAACAAATTAACCGATTGCAAACGGAGTATGCCTACACATAAACACTTCAACATACCAGCTCCAAAGCTACCTTCAAGTATGTTTACTTAGGAAACCTTTCAGCCTATGAGTTTCCATCTCTACAAGCAACCTTTACTTTACTCCTCTTCTTCAACGCTTTTGATATTTAACTTAAAATAAGTATAACATAATAACTAATGTTTTTCAAGACATTTTGATTTTTTTATTACAAAAAAAGAGGTTAACTCTATAAAATTAACCTCATCTTATCTATACTATATAATTATGCTTGCTCTGGAGCTCCCATAGGACATACAGATTGACATGCTCCGCACTCTATACATTTTTCTGGATCAATAACATATCTTTCATCACCTTGAGAAATTGCTCCTACTGGACATTCCATTTCACATGCTCCACAAGAAATACATTTATCTGTTATTTTATATGCCACACTGTTCACCTCCCTTAATTATTCCTTTTTCCAATCTATTTCATCAACTTTATATGTTTCATAATATTCATCTTCTTTTGTATCGCCAAATTTAACTCTTACTTTTAGTCCCAAAATATCCACATTTGTAACTTTACCTGTATTTTTATTCTCTTTTACTGTTACATTTGTGCCTATTTTTGGAAGTTTCTCTAAGTTCTCTTTATATGCTTCTTCCTCATACTTTAAGCAACACATAAGCTTTCCACAAACTCCTGAAAGCTTTGACATATTAATTTGTAGCCCTTGTTCTTTTGCAATTTTTATTGTTACAGGATCAAAGTCTTGCAAAAAAGTTCTACAACAAACTTCTTTACCACACATACCAATATTTGCAAATTCTTTTACTTCATCTCTTGGACCAATTTGTCTTAATTCAATTCTAATTTTGTACTTTGAAGCAAGCAATTTAACAAGTTCTCTAAAGTCTACTCTTTCTTCTGCAACAAAATATATAGTTAATTTTGACATATCAAATGTATATTCTGCAGAAAGTATTTTCATATTTAGTCCTTGCTTTTTTGCTTCTTCTCTACAAAATGTCAAAGCCTCTTGTGCTTGTTTATCAATATCTTTTTGTTCTTCTAAGTCTTTCCTTGATGCTGGTCTTACAATTTTATTTATTTCGGTTTCACTTGGCAAAGATTTCTTTTCAAGTATTTTTACTACCCTTCCTATTTCTTTTCCTCTCTCTGTTTCTGCAATAACATTATCGCCTAAATTAAAAGTATATTTTAAAGGATCGAAGTAGTAAAGTTTGCCTGTTCTTTTAAACCTAACACCTATTACTAATTCTTCCATAATCTTTTCTCCTTGTATGTTATATGTAATCTATAATTTTTAATATCATACTATCTATAACTATATCATAATTTCCGTTGCTTTTCAACCTATTTCTAGCTTTTTCAACAAACTTTACACAAGAATATTTAAAATTACTATATAATAAATATTCTAAATACTCTAAATTTATGCTATTTGAAAAGTCTATTTCAGATAACATTATCAAAGAATTAATACTATCTTTTTTTTCTAAATAACCATATAATTTATCAATTTGATTTAGTTTTTCAAGCAAATTATTTTCTATTAACATATTTGCTTTACCAATAGAGCCATCTAAAAAAGCTATAATATTATCACTTAGTGTCATATTATATTTATTAAATAAATATTTACTAAATTCTTCTTTTTCAATGTTATTAAAAGATATCTTATTAACTCTTGAAAGTATTGTGCTTAAAAAACTGCTTGTAGTTGTAGATATTAGTATAATAACAACATAACTTGGTGGTTCTTCTAAAGTTTTTAAAAGTGCGTTTTGAGAGGCAATATTTAAATCTTGAGCATCATCAATAATATATACCTTTTTTGTAGAAACTGCAGGAGCAATATATATATCATCAATTATTTCTTTTCTTATTTGTTCAACTAATATATCTTTTTTGTCCTCGCTCTTGCATATATATTTAAAATCAGGACAGGCTTTTAAATTTTCAACTTTTAATATTTCTTTTGTAAATTCAAATGCAACTGATGCTTTTCCTATTCCTTTTGGGCCAACAAAAAGATATGCGTGAGAAATAGTATCTTTTTTCAAAATATCTTTTAAATTATCTATTTGATTTTGATGTCCTATTATTTCTCCAAACATATCTTTTCTCCTATAATTTTCCCAATTTATTTAATGGCCATATTCTACATATAACATATCCATTAACTTTATCTAAAGGTATGCAACCAAAGTATCTTGAATCCTTACTTGCATATCTGTTATCTCCCATTGCAAATATAGTGCCGTCTGGTACTACAATGTCGATAAAACTTCCAGCTTGATTTGTAGTGCCGTCTTTTAAATATGGTTCTTCAAGTCTTTCATCATTTCTATATACATAACCATCCTCTGCTACAAATATATGATCTCCAGGTAGTCCAATGACTCTTTTTATATATGACATTTTTCCAAGCCCTATAAAATTATATATAAATGAGTCTATTCCTTTGTGTTCTTCATACTGAGCAATTACATTTTCTTCTTCATTGTTATATGCTATATCTTCAAGAGGTGCTTCAAAAGTTATTATATCTCCGTAATTTAACTCTTTTTTAAAAATTGTTGGTCTTTGAATTAAAAGTCGTTCTCCTTCAACAGCTGTTGGAAGCATTGAAACTTGTTTTACACCTGAAATTGTTCCAACAAAATAATTTAATACTAAATATATAATATATGCTATTATAAAACAAATAATCCACTCTGCTATCTCTTTTAGTATCTTACCTAATTTACTTGTTTTATTTTTATCATCCTCACTATTTTCTTGAGTTTTTACTAATTCCTTCTTATTTTCTAATTCGTCCATACCTGTTTGCTTAAAAAGCAATTTCCTCCTTTTTATAATAAGAAATTTTATCACAACTTAAAAAAAAATACAATACCAAAACTTAAGTTAAATATAACACTACTGTATATGTGTCAATGATGTGAAACAATGTTTTATAAAAAAATTTGTAGTATCATTGAATTCTATATTGGTGCTTTCGCACCATTACTTGCAAAAATATATAAAAT
>CANQLD010000050.1 GCA_947624625.1 uncultured Clostridia bacterium
TATATTTGTGAATAATTACTTGAAGTGTAAAGAAATTTGTAGTATAATAATAGCCGAGTAAAAGGGGTAATTGTAGTAATAATTTGTGAGCATATTTTTTTATGCTTAGAAATTATTATTACAACCTTTTACTTAAATTCAAATTTTAAGGAGGATATTTATGTTTAAAAAATTTGAAATGGAGTATGCAGGAAAAAAGCTAGTTATTGAAACTGGTAAAATGGCAGGTCTTGCAAATGGCTCAGCTTTAGTAAGATATGGCGAAACTGCAGTACTTGTAAATGTAACAATGTCAAAAGAGCCAAGAGATGGTATAGATTTTTTACCACTTTCAGTTGACTATGAAGAAAGGTTATATGCAGTAGGAAAAATTCCAGGTGGCTTTATAAAAAGAGAAGGACGTCCTTCAAATAAAGCAATACTTGTATCTCGTGTAATAGATAGACCAATTAGACCATTATTTCCAAAGGATTACAGAAACGATACATCAATAAATGCATTGGTACTTGCAGTTGATCCAGATGTATTACCAGAAGTACCAGCATCAATTGGAGCATCAATTGCACTTAATATATCTGATATACCATTTGAGGCACTTGTTGGCTCAATTAAAGTAGGTATAGTAGATGATGAAATTGTTTTAAATCCAAATTTAGAACAAAGAGAAAAATCAACACTTGATTTAACTGTATCTGCAACACCTGATAAAATATGTATGATAGAAGCAGGTGCAAAAGAAGTACCTGATGACAAAATGCTTGAAGCAATAAAAGTAGCACACACAGAAATTAAAAAATTATGTGAGTTTATAAAAGGTATAAGAGCAGAAGTTGGAAAGAAAAAAGCAGAGTATAAATCATTTACAGTTCCTGAAGATTTAGCAAATTTTGTAGAAGATAAAGCAAAAGATAAAATGGCTGATGCAATACTTGCTAAAGATAAAACTGTAAGAGATGAAGCAGTAAATGTTGTAGACGAATTTGTTATAGAAGAATATAAAAAAGAATATGGTGAAGAAGCTTACGAAGAAAATAAATTAATGATAGGCGAAGCATTATATAAAGCTGAGAAAAAAGCGGTAAGAAATCTTGTAATAAATGAATCAAAAAGAGTAGACGGTAGAGCATTAGACGAAATAAGACCACTTTCAGCAGAAGTTGGACTTTTTGAAAGAGTACACGGTAGTGCATTATTTTCTCGTGGACAAACTCAAGTGCTTTCTATGGTAACACTTGGTTCTTCATCAGATGAACAAGAACTTGATGGACTTGATGAAGAAGTAGCAAAAAGATATATACATCATTACAACTTCCCACCATATAGTGTTGGAGAGGCAAGACCTGCAAGAGGACCAGGCCGTAGAGAAATTGGACACGGTGCTTTAGCAGAACGTGCTTTAGAGCCAGTTATACCATCTAAGGAAGAATTCCCATATACAATAAGGGTAGTTTCAGAAGTTTTAAGTTCAAATGGTTCAACATCACAAGGAAGTGTATGTGGTTCAACACTTGCATTAATGGATGCAGGTGTACCAATTAAAGAACCAGTTGCAGGTATATCAACAGGATTATTTACAAAAAATGGTGATACATCTGATTATATAATGGTAACTGATATTCAAGGAATAGAAGATTTCTTTGGAGATATGGACTTTAAAGTAGCAGGTACAAAAAATGGTATTACTGCAATACAAGTTGACATTAAAATTGATGGACTTACATATGAAATAATTGAGGAAGCTTTTGCAAGAACTAACAAAGCAAGAAAATATATACTAGATGAAGTAATGTTAAAGGCAATTGATAAACCAAGAGCACAACTTTCTAAATATGCACCAAAAATTGAAATCATAAAAATAAATCCAAGTAAAATTGGTGAAGTTATTGGTGCAGGAGGAAAGACTATTAATAAAATAATAGAAGAAACAGGAGTAAAAATTGACATAGAAGATGATGGAACAGTATTTGTATCAGGAATTGATGCAAGGATGATTGATAGAGCTCTTGAAATAATTGAAAGTTTAACTAAAGATGTAGAATTAAATCAAGTATATATGGGTAAAGTAACTAAAATAATGCAATTTGGAGCATTAGTTGAAGTTTTACCAGGTAAAGAAGGATTTTTGCATATATCTCAAATATCTAAAAAACGTATAGCTAAAGTAGAAGACGAGTTAAGTGTTGGAGACGAGATACTTGTAAAAGTAACAGAAATAGGAAAAGAAGACGGAAAATTTAGTTTAACTGCAAAAGGACTTATGGAAGTGTAGAGGTGTTATTTAATGCAGGTTTACGCATTTGTAGGAAAAACAGGAACAGGAAAAAGTTTTAATGCACAAAAGGTTGCAAAATCATATGAAATAGATTATATAATTGATGATGCAATTTTAATAAAAAATACAAAAGTAATAGCTGGAAAGTCTGCTAAAACAGAAGCAAATTTTATTGCTTCTGTTAAAGCAGCAATATTTTTGGATGAAGCAAGAAAAACTGAAATGAAGTATGCAATAAAAAAAGAAAATCCAGAAAAAATATTAATTCTTGGTACATCTGATGAAATGGTAGAAAAAATAGCAACAAACCTTGGGCTAGGCAAGATATACAAAACAATATATATAGAAGATATAGCAACTGAAAATCAAATTAAAACTGCTAGGCGTTCAAGGGTAGAAGATGGTAAACATGTTGTACCAGTACCAACATTGGAGATAAAAAAGCAATTTTCAGGATACTTTCTTGATTCACTAAAATCATTTGGTATATTTAATAAAGAAGATAATAGTGTTAGTTATGATACATCTGAAAAAACTATTATACGACCAACATATAGTTATCTTGGAAATTATACAATATCTGATAATGTAATTAACGCAATTATTTCATATGTTGTTTCAAGAGTTGATGGAGTAAGTAAAGTATTTAAAGTAGTTACTCAAAAATATATAGATGGTATGAAGTTAAGCATAGATATAGAAATAAAATATGGTAAAAATATACCAACATTAAGTTCAGAAATTAGAAATACTGTAATTTATGCAATAGATAATGCAACAGGTATAAATTTATTTGGAATAAATATTAATGTAAAGTCTATTTCAAGGTAAGTTAATATGTAGTATTGAAAAAAGCAATAAAATATAGTAAAATATTTTCTAAAGAGGAGGATTATATATGGAAACAATGCATTATAGTGAAAAGAAGAAAAGTTCTAAAGGTGCAGTTATTGGACTAGTTTTGTTTGTTCTAATTGGTGGAGCTATAATATTATTTGCAGTAAAATATGAAGGAAAACCACAACTTATCGGAAGTAAGGAATCTGATATTCAAAGATTGGTAGATCTTGAAAAAGAAGACGAAGAAAATACCAAAAATGAACATCTAAATATAAATTATGAAGTAAAAGAATTAAAACACTCTGATAAATCAGTTGCAAAAATCAAATCAGATATAACTGTTCCACAAATATATATAGAGGGACAAGAACTAACTGAATTAAACAAAGAAATTGACACAAAATATCAAGAATTATTTGTAAAATTGCAATCTGAAATGAAATCAGTAGAAAGTAATTATACATTTTTAGTTTCATATGATACATATGAAAATATGGTTGGAACTGAAAAAATAATTTCTGTTGTAGTAACTCAAAGAGTAAGAGATGATAGTGCAAAGAAAAATACATCTGAAAGTAAATCAGTATATAATATTGACCTTTCAACTAAAGAAGAAGTTGAACTTCCAAGTATTGCATCACAACTTTTAGGAAAAGACTATAAAACTATTATAAGGTCTGCTACAGTAGATTATGTTGTAGGAAAAGGTATGATGAAAGAATCTGAATTTACTTATGCTATAACAGGACTTGAAGAATACTATGTAAAAGATGGTGTATTTCATATAATATTTAATGAGGGAAAACTTGTTGACGAAAAATATGGGGTACTAGATATAGAAGTTAAGGAAAAATAATTATAATAAATTTTGTTAGGAGGAATAATAGTGGTAGATTCAATGGATAAAATTGTTAATTTGTGTAAGACAAGAGGTTATATATATCCAGGATCTGAAATATATGGAGGACTTGCAAATACTTGGGATTATGGTCCTTTAGGTGTTGAGTTTAAAAATAATATAAAAAAAGCTTGGTGGAAAAAGTTTATACAAGAAAATAGAAATAGCTACGGTGTTGATGCGACAATACTTATGAATCCAAGAGTTTGGCAAGCATCTGGACACGTTGACAATTTTTCGGATCCTTTAATTGATTGTAAAGAGTGTAAAACAAGACACAGAGCAGATAAATTAATTGAAGCATTTACTAAAGAGATTGATCCAGACACTCTAAATGATGAAGAATTATATAACTATATTGTTGATAATAAAATACCTTGTCCAAATTGTGGAAAAACAAATTATACACAAATTAGAGAATTTAAGCTTATGTTTGAAACTAAAAGAGGTGTTATAGAAGATAAAGCAGATATAATCTATTTAAGACCTGAAACTGCACAAGGAGAATTTGTTAATTTTGCAAATGTGCTAAGAACATCAAGAGCAAAAATTCCTTTTGGAATAGGACAAATTGGTAAAGCATTTAGAAATGAAATTACTCCAGGTAATTTTACTTTTAGAACAATTGAGTTTGAACAAATGGAACATCAATGGTTCTGCAAAGAAGGAACAGATAGTAAATATTACGAAGAATATAAACAAAAACAATGGGACTTTATTGCTGGAATTGGAATAAAAGAAGAAAACTTAAGATTTAAAGACCACGAAAAACTAGTACATTATGCAAAAGAAGCCTGTGATATTCAATACAGATATCCACACGGATTTGACGAACTTTGCGGTACCCATAATAGAACTAATTATGACCTTTCAAGACACCAAGAATATAGCTCAAAGTCAATGGAATACTTAGATCCAGAAACATCTGAGAAATATATTCCATATGTAATTGAAGCTTCAATCGGTTGCGACAGACTTGCTTTAGCAGTTCTATGTGATGCATATAATGAGGAAAAATTAGAAGACGGAGAAATAAGAACTGTTTTAAAATTAAGCCCTATAGTTGCTCCAGTTAAAGTTGCTATATTACCACTTTCAAAGAAATTAACAGAAAAAGCAGATGCAATTTATTCTGTTCTTTCAAAAAAATATAATTGTGACTTTGATGAAGCAGGATCTATTGGTAAGAGGTATAGAAGACAAGATGAAATAGGTACACCATATTGTATAACTTATGATTTTGAATCTGAAAATGATAACTGTGTAACTGTAAGAGATAGAGATACAATGAAACAGGAAAGAATAAGCATAGATAAGTTAGAAGAATATTTTGATGAAAAATTAGAGTTTTAAGGGGTGAGGATATTTATGGCAAAGAAAAAAGGTAAAGTAGTAAAATATACAATAGTAGGAATTATACTGTTTTCAATGGTATTTTCAATGTTTGCTATTTTAATATCTGCAGTACAAAGTAGTATATAATCTACTGTTATATTAATTATATAGATGTAAACTTAAAGAGGTGATTAAGTTGCAAAGTATATGGTCAGGTTTTGTTGCTTTAATGTATAAAATTAAAGACATATTTGATTTAACAAGTCCTGTTAGGTATCTAATATTCATAATAGATATACTTATTGTTGCGTTTATAGTATATTATCTATTTAGAATTGTAAAAAAGACAAGAGCAGGACAAATAGTAAAAGGTATATTAATTGTTTGTATTTTATTTATCATAGCTAAATTATTTAATATGGTACTCCTTAATTTTATATTAAATAATTTCTTAAGTTATGGTGTAATACTTCTTATCGTGGTATTTCAACCAGAGCTTAGAAATGTATTTGAAAAATTAGGAAGAAGTAAAATTGTTGATGTATTTGATATGGACGATAATATATTAGTAAGACACTCAATATCTGAAATTGTAAAAGCTGTTGAAATAATGTCACTTAAAAATATAGGAGCTTTAATTGTTATACAAAGAAATACACAGATTACTGATGTATTAAAAGAAGGTGTAGGACTTTCTGCAAAAGTATCAAGTGAACTTATACAAAATATATTTATGCCACGAACACCTTTACATGATGGTGCAATAGTAATTGATAAAACAGAGATTTTAGCTGCAAAATGCATACTTCCTTTAGCATCTGAGGTATCTATTCCAAAAAATGTTGGCACAAGGCATAGAGCAGCAGTAGGAATTACTGAAATATCTGATGCTTTAGTTGTTGTTGTATCAGAGGAAACAGGTACAATTTCTCTTGCAGAAGATGGAAAGCTTATTCGTGATTTAACAGGAGATAAACTAAAAGCAATGCTTTTGCAAAAACTTGATAGAACAAAAAATGGTGTAGCATTAAAAAACAAAATGAAAAATATTGAAAATAATGTGAAATAACAAAAAATAATTAAATTTTATTCATAAAACAAAATAATTATTCATATATAAATATATGTAATTTTGTATTTTTACATATATGAGGTGATATATGAATAATCTTTTTGTCGACATAATAGATGAGAGTCTTGATTACAAAATAAATATTGTAGAAAAGGCACTAATTAAACTATTTGGTATTTTTTTTAGAGAAGATAAATTATTAAATGACAAAAAATCAAAAACATTTTTCTTAGGGATTAATGTGCAAAAATTTTCAAATAGAAAAAATAATTTAGCTATACTTAAAAAAATATTAAAAAGAAAAATATCTAACATTGAGAATCTAAATGTAGTATTTAGTAGACCATTTGATAATATACCAGTTTTAAAAAGACAGATTGAAGAAGAACTTGCAAGTATGAATAAAGAAATAAGTTTTATTCACTCTGCTAATAATTTAAATGAATTAGATAATGTATATATATCAAGATATTTACTAGAAAGAAAAAAAGATATTAATAAATTTAAATTGCTTATTGTAATAAACTATATAGCAAATTTTGATTATGATAGGTTAATAAAATATATTGAAAAATATAAATTTGTAGATATATTAAGAATGCAAAATATATCAAAAGTAGAATACAAAAAATTAAATAGTACAGTAAATAAAATAAATGAAGAATATGGCTCAAGTGTAGAAATTATTCAAAAAAGAAATATACAAGAATATGATTTTTGCGTAATTTTAAGTAGTAATATAAAAGAGTATTTTAAATCTCATTACATATTAAGAAATGATACATATATACTTGATATAACAGATGTAGATAGTGATGTTTTAAGCAAGGAATATAAAGCATATCAGAAAAATCAAAAATATATACAGACAATGTTTAATAGGATGAACTTAAATTTAGAAAACTTTTTGAAAACTGATATAGGAAGTATATATTTAAATTACTAACTTGACATATAGTGTATAATATATTTAACTGTAAAAAATTAGGAGGGACAAAAAATGGAAGAAAGAGAAATAATGTTAACAGAAGAAGGGTATAAAAAATTAGAAGAGGAGTTACAACAGCTAAAAGGACCTAAAAAAATGGAAGTAGCTGAAAGAATAAAAGTAGCAAGAGAGTTTGGAGATATATCTGAAAACTCTGAATATGATGATGCAAAAAATGAACAAGCATTACTTGAAGCAAGAATATTAGAGGTAGAAAATACTTTAAGACACGCAAAAATAGTAGATGATGACGACATATCAACTAGAAAAGTTGGTGTTGGTACTTTAGTTACAGTACACGATTATGACTTTGATGAAGATGTTTCATATGGTATTGTTGGTGCAACAGAGGTAGATATTGCTGAAAATAAAATATCTAATGAATCACCTGTAGGTAAAGCTTTAATGGGCAAAAAGAAAGGTGATGAAATTGAAGTTGAAACACCAGGTGGAATTGTAAAATATAAAGTAGTTTCTATTAAAAGATTATAATATAAGGAGAATAGAAATGGGAGATATAAACGTTTTAAAAGAAGTAAGGGAAGAAAAGCAAGAAAAGCTAAGACAAGCAGGTGTTGATGTAAGGCCTGATAGATTTGAAATTACACATACTTTAAAACAAGCAAGTGCTCTTGAAGAAGGAGTGCAAAATGTAAAAGTTGCTGGTCGTGTAATGTCAAAAAGAAAAATGGGCAAAATTAGTTTTATAGACTTAAGAGATATTGAAGGTAGAATACAACTTTGTATAAAAAAAGATGAAGTTGGGGAAGAACTATATAAACTAATTCACGAAACTTTAGATGTAGGAGATTTTATTGGTGTTTGTGGAGAAACATTTATTACACAAACTGGTGAAAAGACAATAAGAGTTAAAGAATACACTTTTCTTGGAAAATCTCTTAGACCACTTCCTGAGAAATTTCACGGAATTACTAATCAAGAGTTGTTATATAGAGAAAGACATCTTGATTTGATAATGAACGAAGAAACTAAAAAAAGATTTCTACTTAGGTCAAGGTTTATAAAATTAATGAGAGATTTCTTAGATGGAAAAGGATTTATTGAAGTTGAAACACCTGTGCTTCAAAATACAGCTTCAGGTGCTACTGCTATGCCTTTTATTACACATCATAACACATATAATACAGACGTATATTTAAGAATATCACCTGAGCTTACATTAAAAAAATTAATTGTAGGTGGATTTACTAATGTATTTGAAATTGCAAGAGATTTTAGAAATGAAGGAATAAGTGTAAATCATTTACAAGATTTTACTATGGTTGAAGGCTATAGTGCATATTATAACTTTGAAGATAATATGCACCTTATGCAAGAAATGGTTGTATATATAATATCTAATTTATTTGATGGCAATCTAAAAGTTATGATTGGTGAGCAAGAAATAGATTTTGGCGGAAAATGGGATGTTGTTAGTTTCAAAGATTTAATTCTTAAAGACTGTGGTATAGATATAGATAAATATGAAACTGCAAAAGATTTACTTGCTGAAATAAGAAGAAATAATATTGAACTTGAAGCTGAAAATTTAGAAAGTTTAGGAAGAGGAAATTTAATTGATCAATTATATAAAAAGGTTAGTAGACCTAAAGTTATTAAGCCAACTTTCTTGATAAATCATCCGATTGATTTATCACCACTTGCTCGTGCAAATGCTGAAAATCCAAATATAACAGATAGATTCCAACTTATTGTAAATGGACAAGAAATAATAAATGGTTATTCTGAGCTTGTTGATTC
>CANQLD010000051.1 GCA_947624625.1 uncultured Clostridia bacterium
CTTTCTTCTTTACTGTATAATACAGGCATATTAGTATTATTGTTACTTGCAAAGATTAAGAAAGAATCAGAAGTTTTTATTAGTTTGCAACCTAAGTCTTTGCTTTCTTTATTAATTTCAATTATACTAAATTTATCATTTCTAGGAATAACTACAAAATCAGTATTATCAATATTGCAAATAAACATATTTTCAATTCTAACACTAGCAAACTCTGTGTATTTAGTTTTTATTTTAGTAAATATTTTTTCAACATAACTTATATCAAAATTAGCAGAAGGATTATTTAGTAAATAACCTAAGCTATCTAATCTTATTGTTTTAGTATTATTATTTAATTGTCTTTGCTTTAAATTTAAATCACTAATTTTAACAAGTTGCAAAAAGCTATTATCAATAGTTATCACTACAAGCTCAGAATTTTCATCTTGCAATTTAAAGTTTTCAAGTCTTTTAAAACTCATATTTTTATATATTTTTATAAACTTATCACTGGACAAGATTTCTTGAACTAAGCTATATTTTATTTTTTCAATTAAATTTGTAGAAGTATTTTCAAATGAATTAAGTATTTTATGTGCAACTACTTCATAACATTTATCTTCAAGGTCTTGATTATATATTACAAGTAAACTGTTAAGTTCCTTAAGTTTTATAGCATATTCTATATTTGAATATTTATTCTCATTGTCAAATAGGGTATATATAAGTATTTCTTGTAATTTTATAATGTTATTTTTTATTAAATCTTCTAATTCATCTATTTTTTCTGAAAGACTTGATTCAATACCTTCAAATTCATCTTTATTTTCTTCGTTGTTACTTTCTATTAAAGGTTCTAATGCTCTTGAAATAGCCATCTTAATTTTATCTTGTTCTTTTGCAAGTTTTTCTTTAGCAGATTTTTTTAGAGCATTTTTCTTTATACTTAAATAATTATCATCAAGTGATTTATTTAAAAATACTAGTTTGTTATAATTTGAATATTTTCTACTTGTTTCATCAAGAATATTTAAAAATGTTTTGCTATCTTTAAATTTGCTTTTAGAGAAGAATTTATCTAAAAATTTTCTAGGATTTGAAAATAGATTTATATAGAAATCTTCTTCTGATACATTTAGTATATAGCAAAGCTGACTTAAAAGCCTTCCTTCTAAGAAATATATATCATTATCACTTGTTATTCTATTACCTAAAAAATCATTTTCATATGTACGATATGTTGGTACAATACTAAGTGTAGTAGGTAGGGTATAAAGTAATCTACAAGCTAGGTTTGAGACTATAGCTCTATTTATTCCAAAGTCATTATGTACAATTTTATAACTAGAATTAGACATAGCAGCAACACTATAACCAATTGAATATACATTTCTAGATATTTCACTAGTAGTTAGTGCATATAATATTCTTAAGTATATTGCTTCAATATTTGCTATATCTTTTATATATAATTCCTTTTTTATAGCATCATAATATCCACTTTTGTAATCAACTACAGTATCATTTCCAAATATAACCACATCAATATTATCATATAACTTTTTTTCAAGATTTCTTTCTTGTCTTCTTGTTATATAGCCAAAAGAAAGAAGTTTATCAAATATTTGATAGATTATATTCATAAAATTATCTTCTAAATTACATTTTTCTTTTAATTTTTCTAAATAGTTCATTAATTATATCCTCCGTACATATTTTATATCACATTTTATTTTACACTAAAAAAGAAAATTATACAATACTTTTAAAATAAATTTTTGTTTGACATAAAAGCGATAAAATGTTTATATTAAATCTTTTAAAAGAAACAGAAAGAAAATGCAAGAATTATATAATGAGTTATAACAAAAAAGCTGGTATTATTAATATAACATCAGCTTTTTTTGATTTTTTATTAATTTAAGTATATATTCCGCAAAAGAAATATTTATATAAAATTTCACCAGTATTTGCGTCTATTATGAGATAACTTCCACCTGTAGAAAATTGCATTTTCCATGAAGTTTTAGAATTATATTTATATAATTCCACTTTGCATTCTTCCTTATCTTTAGTAAAAATTCCACGTTTTAATTCATAATAGTCTTCAATATTGTCAGACAAATAGTCGATAGTAATCTGTTGTGCTTGTTCTTTGCTTATAGTTATATTTTCAGTATCACTTTTACTTTTCCAGTAAGAGTTAACTAGAAATTCAATTTCAACACTATTATCTTCTTTTATTAAAACATTCATTTCAGTATCATCCAATTTTTGATCATCTTCTATTTGCATACATCTATATAGTTCTTTTGCATCAAAAAGAGAAGCACTTCCTAAATTTCTCAAATACAATATGGATTTATTAGGATATTTTACTTTTAATTCATTTGCAATTATAGTTAGATTATTTTTTAATGTTTCATCTATTTCTTCATCTTTATCATAAAATACAACATCTTCTATAGTTCCGTACTCTGTGGATTTAAAAAGTATATAATTTGATATTTCATCTTTTTTGTTAGAATCTTTTTTACTAGAATTATTATTTGTAAACAACAAAACAGTAATAGTTATTCCTATAATTATTAATGCTAAAATTATTATACTAATTATTACTAATTTATTTTTTTTCATTTTATATTTTTCCTTTTTATATATACTTTAATTTGCTAAAATATATTTTGATAATCTCATTTTAAAAATTACTTTTTAGTATAATTTTCTTTAATAATTTGTTTTTCACGAGCAATAGCAAGAGAATTTTCTGGAATATCATCAGTTATTGTAGAGCCAGCTCCAACAATAGAATTTTTTCCAACTTTAACAGGAGCAAGAAGTACAGAATTGCAACCAATAAATGCTTTATCTTCAATTACTGTTCTATTCTTTTCCCAGTTTATATTCATATTTGCTGTTATAACACCACAAGCAATTTCTACATCTTTTCCAATGTCTGCATCTCCTGTATATATAAGATGCGGAATTTTTGTGTTTTCTCCAACATTTACATTTTTTGTTTCAGCAAAGCTTCCAACTTTAACATTTTTCTCTAGATTAGTTTTAGGTCTAATATGAGCAAATGGACCTATTTTACAATTATCTTCTATAATACTTTCAGTTATTTTGCTTGTTTCTATAGTTACATTATTACCAATTTTTGAAGATATGATATGTGAGTTTGGCCCTATAATACAATCTTCGCCAATTATTGTATCTCCCTGTATATTTGTGCCAGGGTAGATAATAGTATCTTTACCTATTTGAGCATTTAAGCTAATATATGTACTACTTGGGTCAATTAAAGTAACACCATTATGCATATGTTGTTTCCTTGTTTTGTCAAGTAGGGTAGCAGTAGCAATAGAAAGTTCTTCTCTTGAATTAATACCTTGATATTCTGAAATATCTGCTATAGCATAAACACCAAAATTGTAGCCCATATCTTTAATATGATAAGGTATATCTGTTATATAATACTCATTTTGAGCATTATTATCATCTAATTTTGAGAAAGAATCTTTTAAAAGTTTTCCTTTAAAACAGTAAACCCCAATATTTATTTCATTTATTCTTTCTTCTTCGTCATTGCAATCTTTTCTTTCTACAATTCTATTTAGATTTCCTTGGCTATCTCTAATTATTCTACCAAGAGAGCCTGGATTATCAATTATTGCAGAAAGTACTGCACCACCATAATTACCTTGTTTGCAAAAAGATATTAATGAGCTAATTGTTTGTGAAGATATAAGTGGTTGGTCACCATTTATAACAAAAACATAATCGTCATCATTTATATAGTCTTGAGCTTGCATTGTAGCATGTCCTGTACCTAATTGATATTCTTGAAGTACACATTTAATATTTTTTCTTGATGCTAAATGCTCCTCAACCATTTCGTGTTTATGACCAACAATAACGTAAATATCTTTTATTTTTGCGTCTTCACAAGCATCACAAACATAATCTATAATACATTTATCATATATTTTATGCAAAACTTTTGGAAGTTCTGATTTCATTCTTGTTCCTTTTCCACCAGCAAGAATAATAGCTTTTATTTTTGACATTTTATCATCTCCTAAAAAATAAACTTTAATTTGGGCTTTACGGTTATTTTAACATAATTTTCAAAATAAGTAAATATTTTATAATAAAAAAAGAAAAATACAATTTTAATTATTTGTATTTTTCTTTAGGTAACTTTATTATATATTATTCAAGCTCATCATCTTGCATTATAGTATTAGGTATATCGGATGTATCGTCTAAATAGAAATCATCCTCATCAGGCATAGGTAAAGCTTCAACTTTTTTAAGTTTTCTTTCGATAGTTCTTGTTTTCTTTGAAGCAAGTTCCATTGTAGAAGATATTTCATTTAATTTTTTCGTTGTTTTATCTAGTATATCTCCAAATTTTGTAAATTCTGTTTTTACTGCACCAAGTAATTGCCATACTTCGCTAGTTCTTTTTTCTATTGCTAAAGTTCTAAATCCCATTTGCAAACTGTTAAGCAAAGCGACAAATGTTGTTGGTCCTGATATAACAATTCTATATTTTTGTGAAACAGTTTCGCAAAGAGCTGTATTTTTTAATACTTCGCAATATAAACTTTCGGTAGGTAAGAACATTATTCCAAAATCAGTTGTATATGGAGATTCAATATATTTATCAGATATATCTTTTGCAAATGATTTTATTGAATTTTCTAATTTTTTCTTTGATTCATTTACTAAATCTACATCTCCTAATTCTTCAGCTTCGACTAGGCGAGAGTAGTCTTCAATAGGAAATTTTGAATCTACAGGAAGCCATACAAATTCATTATCATTTCTACCTGGAAGTTTTATTGCAAATTCTACTAAGTCATTTGACTTTGGCTTAGTTTTTACATTGCACTCATACTGTTCTTTAGTTAAGAATTGTTCAAGTATATTTCCAAGTTGTATTTCGCCCCAATAACCTCTTGATTTAACATTAGTAAATACTTTCTTCAAATCACCAACACCTTGAGCAAGAGTTTGCATTTCTCCAAGCCCTTTATATACAGATTCTAATCTATCATTTACTATTTTAAAAGATTCACCAAGTCTTTTTTCAAGTGTACCTTGTAACTTCTCATCAACAGTAATACGCATTTTTTCTAACTTATCATTATTATCTTTTTGCAAAACAAGTAATCTATCTTCAACAGTTTTACGAATATTTTCTAGTTTTTCTTCCATACTTTTTCTGTTATTTTCAAGCTTAGTTTCATTTATTGTTGTTAGATTTGTAAGTTGAAGTTGTTGAATATTAGAACTGTCTGTAATTTTTGCACCTAGTGTATTAGATAATTCTTCACGAGTATCTTTAAAATTAGAAGAAAGTTCTTGCCTTATAGCATTAAACTCACGTAAAAATTCCTTTGAATCATCACTTTTTTTTCTATTAGCAAAAATTGCTATTATAGCAATGATTAATAAAGCAATAACTATTAATAATAATATTGTTGTAAAATCCATTAAAAAAACCTCTTTTCTTAATATGTAGTATTATATCAAACAAACTTATGTTTGTCAATTTGATTATACAAAAGTTAAGTAAAAAGGTTAATATTTTTTGTACATTAGGTATATTAATTAGTTATAATATATTTGATACTTTATCTATAGTTTTTAATAATGCTTTTTTGTTATTAAGTATTTCTTCTTTAAAATTATCTATATTTGATAAAAATCCTATTGGATTTGCATTTACTTTCGATAATTCTATGGTAAGTGAGCAAACATTATCAAGTGCTACCCTATAAAAATCCATGACTCCATATTTTAGTTTTTCGTTAATTTTTGAGTAACCTGTATATTTTTCATATTCAAGCATACCAGCAGATTGAATTTCTATTTGTTTTTTATTTGCATAAGCTAAGTCACAAAACCCATATATTTCGCCTCCAGTTGAGTGATAGGAGAAAATAGATGTTAGTTTTTCATCCTCTGATGTATCCTTTAGAGAATATATTTTTTTTATATATTTGTATAGCCCTACATTTTCAGGAACTCTTTTATCAAATGTACAACTTCCAGGGTAGGAAAGAGGACTTGGCTTTGTTACTGGAATATCATTGTATCTTAATTTTCCAACCTTTTGTAATTTTCTTAATTTTTTAATTTCTTTAAATTTATGTATAGAGTTAGAATTTAAATCTATTCCAAGTCCATTTGCAGACCATATTGGAAGAACACTTTCATCAAGTTTGCAAGATTTAAGAATTTTTTTTACACTTCTTTGAATATCTATATCTGGTATATTTTCAATTGATGCTTGTATAGCCTTTTTATACCTTTTATCAAGCTTTTTTCCTTGCAATGCTAAGTAATCATCTTGTTCATAACATTGCAAATAATTAGTAGCAAATTTTTCTAATTCTTCAATTGACAATTTGGAAGTATTAGCAAGCAAATTACTTGTTGATATAGTATAACCTTCTGGATTTAATATTGGTATAAAATGGAAAGTATATTTATTTGCATATTCGTTATATAGTTTATCATTTAATAATAAAGTCAATATAAATTCTAAAACAAAATATACAGTTATAATTTCGCACCCGTGAGTACCACCAAATATAATTATATGTTTTCTACCAGTTCCAATTTTGTAAGAATTAATTTGGTAGTCAAAAGAGGTTTTGCATACCACATCATCAAATTTAAACTTATCTCTAAAATTATTTTCTAAATAGCAAATTAAATTTTGTACTTTGTTATACGAAAGTATATATTCGTTTAAGTATATTTTATTCAATTAAACATCACCTATTTAATTGTATTTTGTTTATTCTGTTTTTATGCTTAAAGTTGACAAGTGTTATTTGGTATGGTAGACTATGAAAGAAAAAAATATCTGCAAAAAAAATAATTTTTAATTGGAGGTAGTAAAAATGTTAAAAGTGTTATTAGGAATTTTAAGTGGAGCAGTCGTAGCATTTATACTTTCATTAATTGGTCTTGATACAGTGATAATAAAAGGAATAACGGCATTATTTCATATTCAAATTACAAAGGAAATATATTATTTTATTTTTATTGTAATAGGATTTGTGGTTTCTTTATTGAAGGTAAATAAGTAAAGTAAATAATTGTAGTACTAGCAAAAACTTGCTTTTTATCATATTTTATGTTATAATTACTTCGAAAATAATTAATAATTACTAACTTAATTTAGGAGGATAAAAATGAAAAACGACATTGTAGTTTTAATTGGTGCGGCAAACTCGGGTAAAGGAACTTTGTGCAAGCGGTTATGTGATGGATATGACTTTAAAAGACTTGGAATAAGCGATATTTTAAGAAAGTATAATGTTCCAATTCCAGAAAATGGTTTGGTTAAGGATGAAGTTGTAATTCCTCTAATGAAAAATGAAACCGATAGGCTGATAAATGAAGGCTATAAGATATTACTTGATGGCTTTCCAAGGACAGTGGCACAAGCAAATTATCTGTTTGAGAAACACTTTCCAATTTTAAAGTTCATTGAAACGTATACTAGCCTAGAGGAAAGGATAAAGAGAGCTGCAAACAGGCGAGTATGTGAAAAGTGTGGAGAAACGTACACTGAAGATGATTTTAAACCGCCCAAGCAAAAAGGAATTTGTGATAAGTGCGGTGGAAAATTGATTATGCGGCAAGACGATAAAGAGGAAAATGTAATCGCTAGAGATAGGGATTATATGAAGACAAGAAACGAAATAGTAGAAGTGTTTACACTAAATGATATCAAGGGGTTAACGATAGACACCACTAAACCATATGATATAGCTAGTGTTTATGAGTTCTTAATGTCTTAAAAATAAGAGGTACTATGTTTAATATGCATAGTACCTTTTTTGTTTTTTAATGAAAAATTTATAGTTTTAAAAAGTTTTTCTTTCATTTTATATATTAATGTGATAGAATAAAATTATGAATATATGAGGGGGAATTTGAAAATGGTAGAAAAACAAGTAATATTACAAAATATAGCAAATGATTTAAATAGTCCAGATAATCCTTGGCAAATTGTTGTTGAAGGAGACCAGATTATTGCTACATGGAAATGGATGGATGCAACTTTCTTTTCACTTAGTGGTGTTAGTAATGAATTTAAGGAGTTTAAGTTTATTGTAACTTTATTAGATGATTATAGATGGAAGGAAAATTGCTATAGTACTGAAAAAAGTTCAGGCTTTGGTAAAAATGGTATGAAATTTGGTACATCTTTTGGGTCAGGAAGTATGTCTAGTACTTCACATTCATTTGGTGGCTTTGGAATAGACAGAACAGGAAATAATAATAATGGCTTTGGAATGGTAACAACTAGTTTTAGTACAGGAAGAATAAAACAACCTATACGTGATTATTTAACAAGATGTGGTTGGAAGAAAAAAGGATTTTTCGGATAATAAAAAAGTAATCTACTAAGTTAAAATAGTAGATTGCTTTTTTATTTCAAACTATGTTTATTTAATCATAGAGATTGTAGTTGAAATTATTCCTATTATACCAATAATTAAGCAAACAATGGTATGGAACATATTATCATAATTTGCTTCTACCATTTTTCCAGCTCCAAATAAAATAGCATAACAAACTGTAGCAATAAGAGCTGAAATAATTCTAAAAAGGTACAGTACGTTATATGAATTTAAAGAAAGACAAAGTATAAGATATATTAGAAGTGAAGCGATACCTATAATGTTACAGTAAGTTGCTAGTTTTTGGTATTTTGTTTGCATTATAAAACCTCCATTTTTTAGTATTAATCTACAACGATAGATTTTAACTTACCATAAATTATAATATGATAACCAAAAATTATTTAACTCTATAAGCCTATTATACATTACTAATTTTTAAAAAGCAATTAATAAACAGAAAAAATTGTAAAAATATCTAAAATTAACTTAATAAGTATACATAATATTAAATGTTATGCTTATAACAAAATATGATTATTTTCATAAAAAAATGTACCAACCTAAAATGTACTGAACCCAAAAAGTTGGACAGTATAAATTAGGCAACTAGGTTGGAATGTTCTCTGTATTGAACAGGGGA
>CANQLD010000052.1 GCA_947624625.1 uncultured Clostridia bacterium
TTACATTCTTCAATAAATTTATTTACTACATCTAAAAATTCATTTTTTAGACTTTCTAATCTTTCTTTTGTATCTGCTTCAAATCTAATTGTAAGCTTTGGACTAGTATTAGACATTCTAATAATTGCAAAGCCATCATCAAACTCAACTCTTGCCCCATCAATTGTTGATGTATTATATCCTTTGTTTATACAATATTTTTTTACTTTTTCTACTATTTCTGCTTTACTTTCTTCAGAGACTGTTATTTTCAAAACTGGTGTAGAATAATATTTCTTTAATGTAGCTTCTATTTCTGAAAGAGTTTTTGTTTCGTTATCTACAACTTCTATCATTCTAAGTCCTGCGTAAATACCATCATCAAAGCCATAAAATTTATCTTTAAAGAATGTATGCCCTGAAATTTCTCCACCAAATAGCAAACCTTCTTTTAACATTTCTCTTTTTATAAAAGAATTGCCTGTTTTATATACTTTTGGTTCTCCACCGTTTTTTCTTATTTCATCAGATAAAGTTTTTGAACAACTTACATCAAACATTATTCCTTTATTCTCAACAGTAGGAAGTATATATTTACTCATTATTGCCATATAATAGTCACTTGAAATAACATTTCCTTTATTATCTACGCATCCTACTCTATCTGCATCACCGTCAAAGGCTACTCCAATATCTGCTCCAATTTCTTTAACTTTATTTTGAAGTTCTACCATATTTTCTGCTTCAGCAGGATCTGGATGATGATTTGGAAAATTTGGATCACTATCGCAATATATATATGTTACATCAAGATTTAACTTATCAAATATATCTTTTACTATAATTGAAGATGTACCGTTTCCTGCATCAACTACAACTTTTAATTTTTTCTTAAATTTAAACTTTGAAACAAGCATATCTACATATTTTTTCTTAATATCAATTTTTTCAAATCTTCCATTACCCTCTATAAATTCTGCTTTATATACAAAATCTCTAAAGTCTTTAATTTCATCTCCACATATTTCGCCTTTCTCATCAAATGCGATTTTAAATCCATTATACTCTTTTGGATTATGACTTGCAGTAACCATTATACCAGCACGAATATCATAAATCTCATTTGCAAAGTAAAGCATTGGACTTGTTACAACTCCTAAATATATTACATCTACACCTGTTGCAAGCACTCCTTCAATCAAAGCATTTGTAAGTACAGGAGAAGAAAATCTATTATCTTCTCCTACGATTACTTTTTCTCCATTAAATTTTTGTTTTAAATATGTTCCATAAGCCTTACCAATTGTATATGCAGTACTTTCAAATAAATCTTCGTTATATATTCCTCTTATATCATATCCTCTAAAAATATGAGGATTTATATTTCTTGTAATTTCCATATATTAAAGAGATAACAAACTACAACTAGTTGCATTTCATTATCTCCTACACCACCTTTCTTAATCTTTTAACCATTTATTGTACTTTTCAATTACTAATGAACAAACTTCTTCTGGTTTCATATTAGTTGTATCAATTACTAAATCATAATTAGACATATCATCCCTATGAACACCATAAGTTTTAAACCAACGTGCATTCTCTTCACTATGTCTGTACATTATTTGTTTTTTTACTTCCTCTATAGTTTCAAATTTTTCACTATCTTTCCTATTTGCATCATTAAATACTCTTTTTGATGCAACATCAAGGTCTACTTTTAAATATATTTTAAAAGACTCTTTAACAGCATACCAACCAAGTTTTGCATCAATTATTAAATTATCGTGAGTTTCAGCATAGTTTTTTGCACTATTTTCGATTTCTCTATCTAACTCTTCGTGATTATTTAAATATTCTTGAAATTCGACTATAGTCATATTCATTTCATTTGCTAATTTTCTTACATACTGACCATTTCTATATATTTCATAGCCAAGGCGTTCTTTTAGCAAATTAGATAGTGTTCCCTGTCCACTTGCGTGATCTCCAGCAATAGTTATAATATGCTTTTTCATATAATTACTCCTTAATTATATCTTTTTTTATATTTTCAATATCTACTATATCTTCTTCTAAATTTGGCTCAACAACAAATTGCCCATTTTTTCTTACATATGCTTTCTCATTTGCAATTTCTTCTGCAGCAATATCTACTGCATCTCTTATATCTGTACTTCCTTCAAGTACTCTCCTTTTTTCTATGTTTCTTGCTCTTTTTGCAATAGCAAGTGCTGTTTCATATCTATTTCCTACTTTTGGCATTATTTGTTTAACATTTGGATTTGATAACATTTAATTTCCCCCTTCAAAACTTAATATATATTTTACCATAATATCTAAAAATTTACAATATTAGTTTTTAATTTAACTTAAAATTCCACAATTGTTGTTATTCCACAAGGCAAAAATATATTTTTATCTTTTTGCTTTATACCGATTTCATCAGTTGTGATATTCTTAATATTATTACTTTCAAATGAAATATTTGCAACATTTTTTATAACTGTTCCTGAAAGTCCTCCTGTATATGTATTAATTAAAACAAAAAGTGGATTATCACTTAAAATTGACGAACATAGTGAAAGTAAATTACTTAAATCTTTTTCTATACTCCATACCTCTTTATTTTTTCCTCTACCATATGATGGTGGATCCATAATTATTGCGTCATATTTATTTCCACGTCTAATTTCTCTTTTTACAAACTTTATTACATCATCAACTATAAACCTAACTTTTTTATCAGCTAAACCACTTGACATTAAATTTTCTTTTGCCCACGAAGTCATTCCATTAGACGAATCAACGTGGCATACATTTGCACCTGCATAAGCTGAAGCTATAGTTGCACCACCAGTGTATGCAAATAAGTTTAAAACATTAACTGTTTTTCCACAAGTTGTTCTTTCTTTAATTTTTTCTATTATATAATCCCAATTTGTAGCTTGTTCTGGAAATAGTCCTGTGTGCTTAAATCCCATAGGTTTTATATTGAAGCTCAAATCTTTGTATTTTATTTTCCAACTTTCAGGTATTTTTTTATACATTTGCCAGTGGCCACCACCAGTATTACTTCTAATATACCTTGCATCTGCTTCTTGCCATAATTTAGGATTTGTTTTTTTATCCCAAATTATCTGTGGATCTGGTCTTATTAATATATAATTTCCCCATTTTTCAAGTTTTTCGCCATTTGCCATATCAAGAAGCTCATAGTCTTTCATTTTAGTTGTATATCGCATATTCTATCCCCCTTGTTCATAAATAATATTAGGTGTTAATATGAAAATCTATCTATCTCATAGAATAAAAAATATTATAAAACTTAGTGTATTTGCATTTACACTTTTTTTACTTCTTTGTTTTTCAAAACAAAACTTTGAGTCTGTAAAATCAAGTATTTCTATATTTACTTTAAATATTATACCTTCTCTTTTTCCTTTTATTTTTTTTACTGAAGTTATATTAAATACTGGTATAATAGAGCTTATTTCTAAATTATTTGGAAAAATAACTAAAAAATTATTTAAATTAAATACTTCTTCAACATCAGCAATTATAATAGGGTTTTTATGTGGTTATCCAATGGGAGCAAAAACAGTTATGTTGCTTTTTAAGCAAGGAAAAATAACAAGAGCTGAAGCAGAAAAATTGCTTTTCTTTGTAAATAACTGCAACTCCATATTTATTTTATCAACTGTTGGCATAAGCATATTTAATAATGTAAAAATTGGTATAATTTTACTTATATCTCACTATCTAAGTGCTTTTATTATTGCATTTGTTATAACGCATTTAAAATCTAGTAATATTATATATAAAAATGAAATTATTTTAAATAATAATTCTAAAAAAATAGCAACAAATTTCTTTGATATTATAAAAGAAAGTATTAAAAGAACATTTTTAACTCTTTCAAATATTTTTGGGTTTATTATTTTATTTAACCTAATCTCAAATATATTACAAACTATATTATTATACTTTAATGTAAATAATCTTGTTATTTGTAATATTTGTAGTCTTCTTGAAATAACAAAAGGAATTAGTGTAATATCTTGTCAAAATATTACAATTATAACTAAAATTGCTATTACATCATTTATGCTTGGTTTTAGTGGGCTTTGTATAATTTGTCAAATATATTCTGTTATTAATAGCTACAAATTTTCCTTTTTTAAACTAATTCTTGCTAAACTTTTGCAAGGTATAATTTCATTTATTATTACTTATTTAATTATATCAATATTTGGTTTTTCTTTTAATGCCTCTTTTATTTTTTAAAATAATATAAGCAAGTTATATTTAACAAAATAAATTAGTATAACTTGCTTATATAAAGTTAATCTTCATCAGTAATAGTTGTTTCTGTATTTAAATCATTATCTGTGTCTATATCTTCATCTATAGTTTCATCAATATTTTCATCATCTGTATCATCACTTGTTTCTTTGTAATCTACTACATTATGGATAGTACAATATGACTTTGGTTTTTCAGATGCTGAAACAATCTTTTTAGTTACAAATCCTTTAGTATAACAACCATAATTTGCTAAATTTCCTGATACACTACAAATATCAACTTCTTCAAATGCTGAAGATGTGTCAAATTGCTTTATTTCTTGTCCTTTACTTATTTCGTTTATAACTGTATTAAATAATTTTACAGATGTATATGGATAACTTCCATATGATCTATATCCAATAGTTTTAGGTGTGTCATAGCCGTTCCAACAAGCAATAGCATAATATGGAGTAAAGCCACAGAACCATTGGTCCTTATCTTCATTTGTGTTACCTGTTTTTCCAGCTACAGGCATATTTCCTGCACTAACATATCCTGCTGCAGTTCCATATTTAGTTACATCCATAAGGCAAGTTGTAAGCATTGCAGCTGTGCTTTTTTGCATTGCTCTTTTTGGAGAATAATTTTTAAATAAGATCTGTTTACCGTCTTTATCTAATACCTTTGTATAAAATTTTGGTGCATTATAATCACCACCATTTGCAATTGTTGCATATGCACTAGCCATTTGAAGTGGTGTAACACCATTTGTAAGTCCTCCAAGTGCTAAAGGTGCAATTGCTTTATCATCTTCAACTAAACCTGTTAAGCCACATCCTTTTGCAAAGTCATAAGCAAAAGATTTATCTACTTTCATATTTGCTCTTACAGCTGGTAAATTCATTGACATAGCTATAGCTTGCCTTACACTAACATTTCCATAGTAAGATTTATAGAAATTATTAGGACTCCAAGAGCCAACTGTTATAGGTAAATCATCAATACGAGAGTCAGGTGTTAACTTTTGTTTTTCAAATGCAGGTCCATAAGCTCCAAATGGTTTCATACAAGAACCCGGTTGTCTATAACTTTGTGTTGCTCTATTTAATATATAATTTGCATTTTTCTTACTTGCTCCACCAATTAAACCTACAACATTACCAGAAGAATGCTCAATTACAACCATTGCTGATTGCATAAAGTCCCCATTTCTATCTTTATAAAATAGAGCTTTGTTATTATATGCTTTATCTATTGCATTTTGAACTTTAGGATCCATTGTTGTATATATTTTATATCCACCTGTATATACTTTTTTCTTTGCTTCTTCATAAGTTATATTTTCTTGTTTTTGTAAATCTTGAATTACTTGCTCTATAGCTGACTCAACAAAATATGATTTTATTTTATTCCCAGTATCTCCTTTTTTAAAGTTTATAACTTCTTCTTTTGAAAGGCTATACTGAGCTTCAGTAATCATATTAAGTTCTAGCATTTTGTCTAAAACAAGATTTTTTCTTTCTAGTAATTTCGCCTTTGACTCTTCAGATAAATATGGATTTGTTACTTCAGGAGATTGTATGCTTGCAGCAATTACTGCACATTCTGCAAGTGAAAGATCTTTTAAATCTTTATCAAAATAAATTTTAGATGCAACATCTACTCCATAAGCTCCTTCTCCAAAATAAATTGTATTTACATATGTTTCAAATATATATTCTTTACTAAATCTTGCTTCTAAAACGCAAGCTCTATACCATTCTCTTATTTTTCTTCCAATATTTGTTTCATTATCATTTGTTATGTTTTTTACTAATTGTTGAGTTATTGTACTTCCTCCATAACTAGAGTTTCCAGAGTTGGTTAAATACTCAAATATTGCACCAAATGTTCTTTTTAAGTCTATTCCACTATGTTCAAAATATCTCTCATCTTCTATTGCAACAATTGCATTTACTAAATTTTCAGGTAAATCTTTATATTTTACATCTGTTCTATTTTCTAGGCCATATATTTCATCAATTTGTTTTCCATCTTTATCATATATAAATGTTGTTAAAGATCTACTATCTAAACTTTTACCATCTAAAATGTTTTCTATATCCTCTGAAGCAGAAAATACAACTAAAATTCCACTTGCAGTAAATACTAACATAACGAATAACATAATAGATATTAGTATTGTTTTTAAATGTTTTCTTTTCTTTTTATTTTGTACATTTACTTCATTTTTTACTACATTTTTCATACAAAATTCCTTCTTTAAATTAATGGTTTTGGAGATTTATTTTTACATATATCATTCATTACAGTATTAAACATTAATACTGCAGTATAAGGATAATCTCCATAAGACCTAGCTCCAATAGGTCTTGGTGTATCATAGCCGTTCCAGCAAACAATTGTATAATATGCTGTAAAGCCACAATACCACTGATCCTTATCGTCATTACTATTACCAGTTTTTCCAGCTACAGGTATATCACCAATTTTTACATATCCTGCACCTGTTCCATAAATATTTACATCCATAAGGCAAGTAGTTAAATCTTTAGCAGTTTGTTCCTTCATAACTCTTTTTTGATCATAAGTTTTAAATAGTACTTCCTTTCCATCCTTATCTAAAACTTTTGTATATAATTTTGGTGTGTTATATATTCCTTTATTTGCGATAGTTGAATATGCATTTGCCATTTGAAGTGGTGTAACACCCATTGTAAGTCCACCAAGTGCTAAAGGAGCTACTGCTTTATCATCTTCAACTAAACTTGTTAAACCACATTTTTTTGCAAATTCAAATGCATAACTTGTACTTACTGTCATATTAGCTCTTACAGCTGGTAAATTCATTGAAATTGCTATCGCTCTTCTTACAGGTACTATGCCATAATAAGAAAGATAGTAGTTTTTTGGTGTCCAACCATTTACTGTAATTGGCAAATCTTCAATATATGAATCTGGATTAAGTTTTCCTTGTTCAAAAGCTGGTCCATAAGCTCCAATTGGTTTCATACAAGAACCTGGTTGCCTATAACTTTGTGTTGCTCTATTTAAGCCAAGATTTTCTTCCTTTTTGTTTGCCCCACCTATTAAGCCAAGTACATTTCCATTTGTATGATCCATTACAACCATTGCTGATTGCATAAAATCTCCATTTTTTTCTTTATAAAATAAAGTTTTGTTGTTATATGCTTTATCTATTGCTTTTTGAACCTTTTGGTCCATAGTTGTATATATTTTGTATCCACTAGTATATACTTTTTTCTTTGCTTCTTCATAGGATATATCTTCATTTTTTTGTAAATCAGCAATTACTTGCTCTATCACTGCGTCAACAAAATATGACTGAACATCATTTCCATCTGATGATTTTTTAAATTCTACTGGTACAACTAGTGCGTCATTATATTCTATTGTTGATATTTTTCCAAGTAGTTGCATTTTTTTCAATACAACATTTTTTCTTTCAAGTAATTTTGCCTTTGACTCTTCATCTTTGTATGGATTTGTTGTTTCAGGTGACTGAATTGCCGCAGCAAGAACTGCAGCCTCTGCTAAATTTACATCCTTTAAATCTTTGCCAAAATATCTTTTTGAAGCAACTTCAAATCCATAAGCTCCTTCTCCCATATATATTGTATTTAAATAATGCTCCATTATTTCTTCTTTTGTAAATTTACTTTCAAGTACATATGCTCTATACCACTCTCTTATTTTTCTATTTATATTTGTTTCTTTATCGTCTGTTATATTTTTAATTAACTGTTGTGTTATTGTACTTCCTCCAAAATCTGAATCTCCATTGTTTGTTAAATATGTATATGCTGCTCCAAGTGTTCTTTTTAAATCAATACCTTCATGTTCGTAAAACCTTTCATCTTCAATTGATACCACTGCATCTATTACAACTTTTGGTATTTCGTCATATTTTAGATATATTCTATCTTCATTTCCATGAAGTACTTCAATTTGTTTTCCATCTTTATCATATACAAATGTAGTAAGCTCTAATTTATCAAAATTATCATTAGCTATAAAATCAACAAAATCAGAACATTTATCTATTTCATTTGCAACTATATCTGATACTTTTAATCCAATTATTAAAACTCCTATAAACACAATTAAGAAGAGTATCAAGAATATTCCTAATAATATTCTAAATACCTTTTTTCTTTTTTTATATTTAGTAGGAAGATTTTCATTTTTCTTTGCTCTTGTTCTTCTCATTTTCTATCTCCCATATATAGACCATTTTCCGATTAATTACTCTATTTTAATTATACTATATTTTACATAAATTTGCAATGTTTTTTAACCATATTATACAAAAATAATTATATGTTTTAGTTATATTAATTATATCACGTACATATTATTAAATAAAGAAAAAATTTACTTTTTTTTGCAAAATAAAAAGTAGCCTATTTTTTCTTAGACTACTTAATTATATATTATAAAAAAGAAGGGGGGTAAACATTTATTTAACGTTTACATTTTTATTATTTACTAAATAATATATTTTATACATATTTTATATAAATTAAGGAGGTT
>CANQLD010000053.1 GCA_947624625.1 uncultured Clostridia bacterium
CTGGTATTTTAATTTCAGCTTTAGTTTGTGGATTTCTTCCTTTTCTAGCAGCTCTTTGTCTTACTTCGAAAGTACCAAATCCAACAAGTTGAACTTTTTCTCCTTTTTTCAATGCACCTTCAACGCTAGTAATGAAAGCGCTTAATGCTGTTTCAGCAGCTTTTTTTGTTAATTTGCTTTCTTCAGCAATTTTAGCTATTAACTCAGCTTTATTCATTATAAATCCCTCCTAATGTAACCGTTTCAACTGATTACACTAAGAATATACTACAAATATTGGGGCTTGTCAACACTTTTTTTCTTTTTTTTGCATTTTTCTTAATTTTTTTTGAGTTTTTTAGCAAAACTAGCTATTTTTTGACCAAAAGGAAGCTGTTTTAACTCATTTTCAGATAAAACTCCAAATAAAATTGTAGCAAAGAAATATACTATAACTGCAACTAAAATAGCCATAATTGTATATATTGTATTTGAAAGTCCTAATATAGTATTTAATTTACCCATTAAAAATATCGAAATTGCCATTATAGCAGTACAAAATGCTGGTTTAATAAACAATTTGTATATACTTGGTCTTTCTTTAAGGAAGTAAAACAATAGTATAAATGAAAGTATGCAAGCTATTGCGTTATATATTACTGTTGTAAGTGCTGGTATTACCTCACCATAAATTGGTATTAGAGTTACATTTAATATATACTTAATTACTGCTCCTATTACCAAGCAAATTCCCGGAACATATAATTTTCCTATTCCTTGTAATGAGCCATATAGAGTTTGAGCAAGAACGGCAAATACTATTGTCCAACATTGTACTTGAAGAAGTGGTGCTCCAGCTGATGCATTTGGAAATAGTAGTAAAAATATTGGCTCTGCAAGCATAAATAATCCCATAGCACAAGGAAATGCAATTACAGAAGATATTTTAAGAGAAGTATCCACTTTTTCAACTGCCTCTTTCTTTTTTCCCTTTGCCATAGCTGCAGAAATAAATGGAACTAATGCAACAGAAAAAGCTACATTTATTGAAAGTGGTACTGCATTTAAAATATCAACCTTTCCAAGTAATATACCAAATTTTTCATTTGCTTGTTGAATAGTATAACCAAATTTTTGCAAACCATCCATAGCAGTTACAACATCTATTACACCAGAAAGAGCAACAACTACACTTCCAAATGAAATAGGTATTACATATGATATTAATTTCTTTATTATTTGTTTTTTCGGAGTAATTGCAAACTTCTCAGATTTTTTTATATCTGCCCATATATCCTTTTTGTTTTTGTTATAATACATAAGTAAATACAAAAATGCAGTTGAAGTAGCTACAGTAGTTGCAAGAGTTGAGCCTGCTGCCATAATTTCAGGTGTACTTCCAAGTAACATTACAACAAATATAATTGAAAAAATACTATTTACAATTTGTTCTATTACTTGAGCTTTGCTATATTCCATCATATTTTGCATACCAACAAAATAACCTCTAAGTACGGCTGACATTGCCACAAATATAATCGCAGGGGCAAGTGCCATAAGTGTATATTTTACTCCTGGATTTGAAAGAATATTATTTGCTATAAATCCTGAGCCAAAGAATAACATCAAAGAAAAACCTATTGCTATTAATGTAAATAACGACATAGCAGTTCTAAATATTCTATGTGCACCTCTTTTATCTCCTATTGCCATCTTTTCAGAAACAAGTTTAGATATAGTATTTGGTATTCCCATTGTCGCAATAGCAAGTATCAAAGTATATACTTGATAACCTGAGCCATAATAACTATTTCCTTCATCTGCAAACTGTGGAAAATTAGTTAATACTACTCTATAAATAAAACCAAATACTTTAATAAGTATTTGAGAAACCATTATAACTAAAACACCATTCATAAATGATTGTTTTTTAATTGCCAATTTTTATCACATCCTTAATATTACTTACTAAGTTTACTAAATAATTATACCATAAATAAATTTATTATACAACTTTTAACATTTTTTATTTAAAACTAAAAAAGAAACTTAAAAGTATTTTAATTACTTATAAGCTTCTTTTATAATTAACTTCTAATATTTGCATTAAACTCACTAGATAATATATCTGTTATATTATTCATAGCCTCTGCTATTTCTTGTTCTTCTAGTGTTTTCATATTAGATCTTAAGTAAATTCTATATGCCATACTCTTTTTGCCTTGTTCTATTTGTTCCCCTTTATACACATCAAATAAGCTAACTCTTTCAACATAATCAACAGTTTTTAATCTTTTTTCTATATCAAAAGTTAAAACATCATCATCAATTACTATTGCGATATCTCTTTCAACTGCTGGGAACTTTGGTAATTCTTTGAATTTTATATCACTATTTTCATATTTTACAATATTTTTAAAATATATTGTACCAATATACACATTTTCTGGTAATATATAATTTAGTGCTACTTTTGGAGAAAGCTTACCAAACTCAGCGATAACATCTCCATTTATAACAATACTTGCACTAATACCAGGATGATATACATTTTTATCTTCTATTCTTTTTATTTCATAATCATTATCTAAAACTTTAAATTTATTTAATATATTTTCTATTTGCTTTTTAAAGTCATAATAATCTGTAGTTTTATCATATATTCCAAAAGTTACTACATTTTCTTCTGTAACAAGCTCACCTTTTAAAATATTATCTGCATCTAAGAATATTTTAGCAAACTCAAAAAGTTTTGCTTGTTCATTTTTCTTAGTATAATTTCTTTCTAAAGCTTCAAGCATTGATGGAATAGCAGTAGTTCTCATATACTCGAATTCTTGAGATAATGGATTAGAAATTTTAACACAGTTATATATACTTGAATTTTTGTCTATATTAATCCTATCAAGCAAATCTTTACTGAAGAAAGTATAAGTATATATTTCATTAAAACCATTTGCAATACACAAATCTTTTATTTCATCTTGTAATCTTTGAGTATGTGTTTTTTTACCAAAAGTAAGTTCTGTACTAGGTAAAGTCATAGGTAGTTTATCATATCCATAAAATCTAGCTACTTCCTCACTTAAATCTTCTATTATTTCTAAATCTGTTCTATTATATGGAATTAATGCAATCCCATCTTCTATTACTATTCCTATATCTTCAAGTATTTTATCTATTTCTTCGTTTGGAATATTTGTACCAATAACACTATTTATTTTATCATAGTCTATTTCAATTTTTGTTTTTGTCTGCTTTTCTTCATAAAAATCTACTATATTATTTGAAACTTTACCAGTTCCTGTACTATTTATTAAATCACATAACCTATTCATTGCATGAATAGTTAAATCTCTTGCAAGTCCTTTTTCATATCTAGTTGATGCATCAGTTCTTAACACTAACTTTTTAGATGTATTTCTAATACTTGCTCTAACAAAATTAGCAGATTCAAGTAATACTTTATTTGTATTAGAGTTTATTCCTGAAGCCTCTCCTCCCATTACACCTGCAACGGCAATAGGCTCTTTTCCATTAGTTATAACCATATTAGTTTCATCTAAATTTCTTGTAATATCATCTAAAGTTTTTAGTGTTTCACCACTTCTTGCTTGCCTTACAACTATTTCATTTGAATTTAATTTGTTATAATCAAATGCGTGAAGTGGTTCTCCTACTTCTACCATTACATAGTTTGTTATATCAACCATATTATTAATTGGTCTAATACCACATTTTACAAGTTTAAGCTGCATATCATAAGGTGATGGTTTTATAACAACATCCTCTGCAATATTCATAGTGTATCTTTTGCAATTTTCGGTTTCAACTCTTACTCTTACACCATCTACATTATCTACCACATTAAAGTTATATGGTTTGTATTGCCAAATTTCCTTACAAGGTTTATTAAAAGTTATTGCTAGTTCCTTTGCAATTCCTTCAACAGATAAGCAGTCTGGTCTATTTGGAGTTATTTCAAATTCTATAATATAATCTCCAAGTCCTAGCACTTTACTTACATCTTCATTTATTTTTACATCATTTGGAAAGCATAGAAGTCCAGATGTTTTTACCCAAGGAAAATTCATATCAAGTCCTAAATCAAATATATGACAAATCATACATTCTGATTTTATACCTTTTACTTCTGAAACTTTAATATCTTTTCCTATTACCTTTGCTCCAGGTAAAGCCACAGGAACAATATCTCCTACTTCAATATCTGGAATTTTAGCTACTGCTTTAAGCTTTTTATCTTCCATATCCAAAGTAATAATTGAAAGACCATCTTCATAAGGTTTAACATTATCTACTCTAGCAGTAAAAACATTTTCACAAGGCTCACCAAATTTTGTATATTTTTCTACTTTAGTTCCAGTCATTGTTAATCTATCAACAACATCTTTAATAGATACATTTTCATCTAAATCAACATACTCTTTTAACCAATTTAATGATACGTCCATTTTCCTACCTCACTTAAAATTGACTTAAAAATCTTACATCATTTTCATATAAATATCTCAAATCACTTACACCAAATTTTGTCATTGCAATTCTTTCTACTCCAAAACCAAATGCAAATCCTTGATACTCTTTTGGATCAATATTACCAGCAATAAGTACATTTGGATGTACCTGTCCTGCTCCAAGTATTTCTATCCAGCCTTCATTTTTGCAAGTTTTGCAACCTTTTCCACCGCATACAAAACAAGATACATCAACTTCACAACTTGGCTCTGTAAATGGGAAATGATGTGGTCTAAATCTTATTTCTGTTTTATCTCCAAAATATTTTTTAGCAAACATATTTAATGTTCCTTTTAAGTCTGCCATAGATATGTTTTTATCTACAACTAATCCTTCAATTTGATGGAACATTGGTGAGTGTGTTGCATCAACACTATCTGACCTATACACACGTCCAGGGCAAATTATCTTAATTGGAGGTTTATTTTCAAGCATAGTTCTAACCTGTACTGGAGAAGTTTGTGTTCTAAGTATAATATCTTCTGTAATATACATTGTATCTTGCAAGTCACGAGAAGGATGGTCAAGTGGTGCATTTAAAGCATCAAAATTAAAGAAAGTAGTTTCAATTTCTGGTCCTTCTGCAATACTATACCCCATACCAATAAATATCTCTTTTATATCATCTATTACAATAGAAAGTGGATGTTTGTGTCCAAAAGCATTAAGATTTTGCTTACTCATAGATATATCTATTTTTTCGCTTTTCATTTTCTCTTCTACTTCTTTTATTTTAAGTTCTTCTTTTTTACTTTCTATTATATTTTCTAGTTTTTTTCGTATATCATTTGCAAGCATACCTATCTGTTTTCTCTCTTCTGGTGCTACACTACCAAGAGATTTCAAAACTAAAGTAAGCTCACCTTTTTTTCCTAGATACTTTACTCTAACTTCTTCTAGTTCTTCACTATTTTTTACATTTTCTAATAAATTAATTGCATTATTACTTAATGTATTTAAAACTTCTTGCATAAATAAAACACTTCCTTAAAAAAACGTTGCCAAAGCTATTGACAAGCTTAAATAATTATATAACAAAGAGTAGCAAAAATCAACTACAAATCTTGCTTTTTATGAAAAATAAAGGTATAATTAGAATATGAAGTCAATTATTGTAAAAAAAACACAAAAAATGCAATTAATAAATTATTTACAATCTTTATACCCTGCTTTAACAAAGGGAAGTATATATAAATCACTTAGAAATAAAGATATACGAATTAATGATGTTAAAACAAATAAAGATGTACTTCTTAAAGAAGGAGATAAACTAGATATTTATATAACTGATGAAGTGCTATATAATCTACCAAAAAAAATAGAAGTAGTATATGAAGATGATAATATTTTAGTTGTTTACAAAATACAAGGAATACTTTCAAATAATACTGATAACAAGAATAATGAACCAACACTTGAAGATTTAGTAAAAAAGCAATATAAAGATACTAAAATATGCCATAGACTTGATAGAAATACTGCTGGACTTGTAATTTTTGCTAAAAATGAAAAAAGCTATAATGAACTACTAAAAGGTTTTAAAGAAAATTGTATAAAAAAAGAATACATTGCTTATGTATGTGGTAGTAACTTTGCTAAAAAGCACGATATTTTGGAAAAATATATTTTAAAAGATGAAAAAGAAGGTTATTCCAAAATATATGATAAAAATATAAAAGGAAGTCAAAAAATAATTACTGAATATGAGGTTATATTTACAAATAAAAAACTTGATTTCTCAATACTTAAAATAGTAATTCATACTGGCAAAACACATCAAATTAGAGCACAATTAAAAGCAATTAATCATCCAATAATTGGAGATTCTAAATATGGTATAAATGAAATTAATAAAAAATTTCGAATATATAAACAGCTACTTTTTGCAGTAGATTATTCATTTAGCTTTAATACTAATTCTTATTTATATTATTTAAATGACAAGAATATACATTTAAACGAAAAATATTATAATAATAAATTAGGAAGTGATAAAAGTGGAGAAAATTAAAAATATCAAGTATATGCCTGATATTTATGATGACAAGAAGAAATCACTTGTAGAAATGGTATATATTTTTACAATATGCTCTATTTTAGGTTGGCTAGTTGAGGAAGTTTATGTTTTTATAGCAGTTGGAAAAATTGTAAATAGAGGTGTATTATTTGCACCAATGTGCTCAATATATGGTTTTGGAGCAATAATTCTTTACTTACTTTTCTATAATATAAAGCCAACAAAAATAAATATTCCCTATATATTTATAACTGCCTCTTTACTACTTGGTGCTTTTGAACTTCTTTGTGGTCTAGGATTTAAATATATACTTAACATAGAAATGTGGAACTATGATGGTTTCTTTTTAGAAATACTAAACTATACTACTGTCCCTATAATGATTGGTTGGGGAATACTTGGAACATTATATGTTTTCTTTATTCAGCCATTACTTAGCAAAATCATTTCATTTGTTCCTCAAGGAATACAAAAAAGACTTGCAATAATCATTGTTTGTTATTTACTTATAGACTTTAGTTTCTCAGTATTCCATTTATACGGAAACCCTGAGTTACTTCAAAAAATGGTAGACCCTAGTATATAACAAGCATAAAATAAATACCTTGCTAATATAATTTAGCGAGGTGTTTTTTATGATAAAAGTTGCAATAGTTGGTGCTACTGGTCTTGTTGGCACTACTTTTTTAAAAGTTTTAGAAGAAAAAAATCTTCAAATTGACGAGTATAAGTTATATGCATCAAGCAAGTCAAGTGGTAAAAAGCTTACTTTTATGCAAAAAGAATATGAAGTTAGGGAATTAACTAAAGAAACATTTGAAAAAAACAAATTTGATTATGCACTATTTTCAGCTGGTGGTAGTGTTAGCAAAGAGTTCGCTCCTATTGCTGCAAAAAATGGAACTATTGTTATTGATAATAGTTCGACATTTAGAATGGTAAAAGATATTCCCCTGGTTGTTCCACAAGTAAATAAAGAAAAAATGTTTGAAAACAATGGAATTATAGCTAATCCAAATTGCTCAACTATTCAAGCAGTAATACCTTTAAAAACATTAAATGATAGTTACAAAATAAAAAGAATAGTATATTCAACTTATCAAGCTGTTTCCGGTGCTGGAATTAAAGGTATAGAAGACCTAGAAAAGGAAGCAAATTATATACATCCAAAAAAGTTCCCTTACCCAATACATAATAACTGTCTTCCACATATTGATGTATTTCTAGAAAATGGTTATACAAAAGAAGAAATGAAAATGATTGAAGAAACTAAAAAAATACTTGATGATTATACTCTAAACATAACTGCAACTACAGTAAGAGTTCCCGTTAGAAATTGCCACTGTGAAAGTATAAATGTTGAATTTGAAGAAGATTTTAAAATAGATGATTTAAAGCAAAAACTTAATAATACTGAAGGTGTTGTGGTACTTGACGATATAACAAAAAATATATATCCTTTGCCTACATTTGTAGATGGTAAAGATGAAGTATTTGTTGGAAGAATAAGACGTGACTTTAGTGTAAAAAGTGGTGTAAATTTATTTGTTGTAGCAGATAATATAAGAAAAGGAGCTGCTACTAATGCAGTTGAAATTTTAGAAGCTTTACTTGATAAAAGACTTGGAAATTAATCCAAGTCTTTTATTTGTTCATTTCTTCAAGCAACATTTTTCTTAAATATTCAGGTTTTGCTAACTTTATTAATGTACCATTATCTAGCATCCTTACCTCATCTACTTTTATTCCTAATGTTATTTCAAGCCAGTATGCTACAATATATCTATGACAAAATATATTTTCTTCTTCATAACAAAGCAAAATACAACCATCTAGTTTTTCATATACTTCTTTAGGAGATAATTTTTTTAAAACATTGTTATAATATTCGTGAATATAATACCGTGTGTTCTCTTCTTCAGAAATAATTCCAATATTATTATGCCATATTTTCCAAAAATTGTATTTCGGTGCAAGTTTAGCATATGACTGTCCAGTAAAATTTGCACCCTTTCCTTTATCACCAGAAATAGATACACATTTGTCTCCTTTACAGTTTTTGTAATTACCTGTGTAAATCATACTATACCTCTTTTCTAGTCAAAATCAAGTTATTTATTTTTTTAGAATTATAGCATACCTAAACCAAAAAGTAAAGTTTAATTAGCAAGGCGGCTGAAAACTTATGAAAGAAATGTGATAATGTCTTAAGTAAAGAAATGAGAAAATGTCCCAACTAAAAAATAATTGTTCTCTTTAAT
>CANQLD010000054.1 GCA_947624625.1 uncultured Clostridia bacterium
AAAATCTTAGTTCAGCTTTTTTGTAAATAAATAACAAGACAAGTTATAGTTTAATATACTAAAAGTAGGTGATAAATATGGCAAATATAATAGAAACTTTGATATATCTTTTAGCAATTATGGGAATAATATTAACATCAGTATCCTTCTTTGAAGTATTTAATTTAAGAAACTATTCTAGTTATAAAATATATGAAAAAAAGAGTATGAATAAAAAAAGAGTGGAAATAGTAATAAATATAGAAAATATGAATCAGGAAGAAGAGGATGAGGTTATTGATACTTTACTTAATGGTGAATATACAAATTTAAAGGATGTCGTAGATTGCGTAAGAGTTGAAAATCAATATAATAAATAGAAATATAATTTGACATTAATCATACTTTTATAGTAAAATACCTTAAGAGGTGAGATTAATGTATGCTTTTTTTAAAGGAAAAGTAGATACTATTTTAAGTGATAGAATAATAATAGATGTAAATAATGTGGGATATGAAATATATATGCCAGAAAATGAACTTAATAGCCTTGAAGATTATAATGAAGATGTTAAGGTGTATACATATTTACAAGTAAGAGAAGATGATATGAAATTATTTGGCTTTTTATCAAGTGAAACATTAAGCTTTTTTAAAAAGTTAATTACAGTAAGTGGTGTTGGTCCAAAAGTAGCTCTTGGTATAATCTCTAATATAGATAAGGAAGAAATGTGTGTAGCTATTGCAACAGACGATATTGCAACACTTAAGGCAGTTCCAGGAATTGGGCCAAAGATGGCACAAAAGATAATATTTGAACTTAAGGATACAGTACTAAAAGAAGAAGTAGATAAAATTAGTACAAAACAAAAGAAGGTAAACAAAGAAAATCCAAATATAGCAGAAGCAACTACTGCATTGCAGGTATTAGGATATTCTGAAAAGGTTATTAAACAAGTAATGGAAAAAATGGATATAAGTGCAGATAGTGTTGAAAATATTATAAGAAAAGTACTTAAAGAAATGCAAAATATATAGAAAATGTGTAGACAAAAGTTTTGTTTTGTGATATGATTTTTATGTAATTATTAGTAAAAATATGAAAGGATTTAAACAAATGATAGAGTTTATTAATGTAAAAAAAGAGTACAATCACGATGTTTTAGCATTAAATAATATCAATCTAAAAATAGAAAAAGGCGATTTTACTTTTTTAGTTGGACCTTCAGGTTCAGGTAAATCAACTTTTCTAAAATTAATGATTAAAGAAGAAGAACCAACTTCTGGAAAAATACTAATAGATGGAAAAGATATTGGAAAATTTAAAAATAAAGATATTCCTTTCTTAAGAAGAAAAATTGGTTTTGTATTCCAAGATTTTAGATTGTTATATGATAGAGATGTATTTGAGAATATTTCATTTGCTCTTAGAGTAATAGAATGTTCAGAAAGAGAAATACAAGCTCAAGTAAAAAATGTGCTTCAAATAGTAGGACTAACTGGAAAAGAGAAGTACTATCCAAATCAACTTTCAGGTGGAGAGCAACAAAGAGTTGCCTTAGCAAGAGCACTTGCCACAAAACCACCAATAATAATTGCAGATGAGCCTACTGGAAATTTAGACCCAACTACTGCTAAAGAAATATTTAATGCACTACTTGAAATTAATTCAAGAGGTACAACTGTTCTTGTGGTTACACACGCAATGGATATTGTAAATGATTTAAATAAGAGAGTTATATATTTAGATCACGGACAGGTAGTAAAAGATGAGCAAAAAGGAGGTCCTAAATTTGACAACAAAAATGTATTTATTTAAAGAAGGCTATGATAATTTAAGAAAACACGGCTCTAAAACATTTTCAACAATGCTTATAATATGTGCAACACTACTCGTGCTTGGAATATTTTTAGTATTATTCCAAAATGTAAATGAAAATGTTGAAACTGTAAGAGTTGAGCAAGGACTTCAAGCATTTATAGAAGATACAGCAACAGAAGATGAAATAGATTATATGCAAGACGAAATAAAACAAATAGAAGGAGTTAAAGAAGTAAAATATATAGATAAAGATATGGCATTTGAAGATGCAAAACAAGCATTTAAGGATCAAGAATATTTTTTAGAAGGACTTGACAAAGTTAATATTTTCCCAGCTTCTTTTGTAGTAAAGTTTACTGATATTAATCAAAGCCAAACAGTAAAAACTGCCGTTGAAAAAATTGATGGTATATATAAAGTAAATTATAATGAAGATAGGATACAAGCAGTAGTATCTATATCTAAAATAGCTAATATTTTCTTGCTTGGTATAGGTGCAGTTTTATTAATTGTTAGTATATTTATTATATCTAACACAATAAAATTAGCAGTATATTCAAATAAACGTGAGATATTTATAATGAGATATATTGGTGCAACAAACAAGTTTATAAGAACACCATTTATAGTAGAAGGAACTATAATGGGACTTGTATCAGCAATAATATCATTTATTCTTATATCAATTGCATATGTTTTAATATATGCTAGAGTTCCACAAGTTGGATCTTCACTTGGAGTATTCGGCTTTTTACCATATACAACTTTGTGGTATCAAATACTTATAGTATATGTGGTATTAGGTTTGTTTATAGGAATATTTGGTAGTGCGATTTCAATTAAGAAATATTTAAAAGCATAGGAGGGGTGATATGCTAAGGTTTAACAAAAAAGTTGTTTTAAAAAGCTTTGCTATATTATCTGCTACTACTATGTTGCTTTGCAGTAATAATATATTTGCTGCAGATAAACTACAAGAATATCAATCAGAACTCGAAAAAGTAAAAAAAGAATTACAAGAAAATATAAATAAACTTTCAGGTGTTGAAAAAGAGTTAGAAGAATACAATCTTGAAATAGTTGAATTAGACCAAGAGCAAGATAAGTATTCAAGACAGTTAGCTTCTTTACAAGAAAAACAAGATGAAGTTAATAAAAAACTTGAAGAAAATGAAGCAGCTTTGCAAAATTCAGCTCAAAGTTATAATGCAGCTGAAGATACATATGCAGTAAGACTTAGAGCAATATATGAAAATGGAATACCAACTTTTTGGGATGTACTTTTTGCCTCTAAAGGTATAGCAGATTTCTTTTCAAGACTTAATGTTTATACAAGTATTCTTGAATATGATAAAACATTAGTTGGAAATATGAAAAGTCAGAAAGAGTATATAGATTATATTACAAAAGATATAGAAGTACAAAAATTACAATTAGATCAATTAAAATATGATACTCAAAAATCTAAAGATGCTCTTGATGCAACTTTACTTGCAAAACAAAACAAGACAAAAGAACTTGAAAATACTAAGAGTGCTTTAAATAAAAATAATGAGCAACTTATTGCTCAAAGAAAAGAAGCAATGAGAAAAGTTGAGGAAGAGTGGGCAAGGGTACTTGCAGAATCAGGTTCTACTACTTTTACAGGTGGTAATTATGCTTGGCCAGTTGATGGATATACAATTATTACTACAAGATTTGGAGAAATATATGATTTAGTTGATCCAAATGGAAGTGCACATACAGGTGCAGATATTGCAGGTGCTGGAATAAATGGTAAGCCAATAAGAGCTATTGAAACAGGAAAAGTTTCTGTTGCAAAATATGGACAATATGGATATGGTAACTATATAATGATAGATCACGGAAAAAATGCTGCAGATGGGAATAAAGTGTATGTTTCATTATACGGACACTGCAGTTCGCTTGCTGTATCACAAGGTCAAATTGTAACTAAAGGACAAGTTATTGGATATGTTGGAAGTACAGGAAACTCAACAGGTCCACACTTACATTTAGAGATACGTATAAATGGAAAAATTACTGACCCATTGAAGTTTTATCCAGCTATTAAATTTACATATGTTTAATATTTTTGAAAAAAATACTAACTTTATTAAAAAAAGACTTGACATATTTGAAATTTTATTAGATAATTAAGATATGAAATGACATAGGAGGGAATTATATGGCTGCAATTATAAATAAGTTTATGGATATGATTGGTATAGGTGGCAGAGATAATACCGAAGAAGAAGAGGAATACGAAACAGATACTGATTACGTTGATGAGTCAGAAGATGTAGAAGAAGAGGAATATTATCAAAGGCCTAAATCAAGAAGCAGAAGATCATTTAGTGAAATAGAGAAGGAAAATCCTTATGGAGCAAGAAGTATTGACACAAAGGTTATTCCTATGAATACATCTGTATCTTCTTCAAAAATGGTTATAACTCAACCAACTTGTTACGAAGATGTTGAGGAAATAGGTGCATACTTAAAGAATAAAAAATCAGTAATTATTAATCTTGAAAATGTTGGAAAAGAAGATGCAAGACGTGTGCTTGACTTTTTAAGTGGTGCAGCATTTATGATAGAAGGAACAATACAAAGAGTTTCTAATTTAATATATTTAATGGCTCCAAGAAGTGTTGAAATTCAAAATGATATAGATAAAAGCCAGTATAATAAGCAAAAAGCATCTTTTTCATGGCTTAAGTAAAGAATAAATGCAGGCTTTATTGTCTGCATTTTTTATTACAAGGTATTAAGCGAAAGAGTAGATTAGTTTAGCTTTGATAAAATAAGGGGGGAAATATATGTTAACACCACTAGATATTGATAATAAAACATTTAAGAAGACAAAAATAGGTAATGGATATGATATTAATGATGTAGAAGATTTTTTAGTAAAAGTAATGGATGATTATGAATCATTATTTAAAGAAAATGCAGAACTTAAAGATAAAGTTAATAATATGCAAGAATCTGTTAAGTATTATAAATCAATTGAAGAAGGAATAAACAAGACAATTGAAAATGCACAATCACAAGCAGATAATATAAAGGAAGTTGCAATGAGAGAGGCAGAGTCAATTAGAAAAGAGGCAGAAGCAGATTCTAAAAATGCACTTGAAAATTTAAAGCAAGAAATTACTAAAGCAGAATCAGAACTTGAAGATAAAAGAAAACAAATGCAAATATATAAAATTAGAGTTAGCTCAATGCTTCAAGCACAACTTAATATTATAAATGATGATAGAGATGTTTAGAAATTAAAAGTAGTATATGTTATATATACTGCTTTTTTGTATATAAGCTCACTTGACATAATAATAAACGTATGATATAATTATGCAAAATAATATTAAATAATCTAAAAGTAATTATCTAAGGAGGAAATTTATATGACAGAAAAGGAAGTTTTTTCAAATTTGAAAGAGGTAGTTAAAGTAAGAAAAGAAATTAGCGAAAGAAAGGAAAAAGAAAATTCAGAAGAAATTGAACGGAAGCATATGGCTAATTTACCTGAAAATGTTGCAACAAGAGTATATAATGAAATTATGAGGGAACTGTACAGTTACTTTCTAGAGGCATTACAAAACATAACTAATGAAGTTCAAAAAGCAAATGATATAGGAACTAACTTATGTGAAAGTAATTGGGAAGTAACATATTTCTTAAAAGAACTTTTAAGTAATGATGCATCAGATATACTTGTAAAAATGATAAGAGAAAAATTAAATAATATATTGCAAGATAATGAATTAGACAGTATTATCGAAGCTGGTGTGATTTATTGCGTGGACTATAATTCAGAAAATGAAGATTCTTTGGGTTGGCATGAGTCGGTAACAGCTGAACCTAGAATTGTTATAATAATTTCTTTGAAATAATTGCTAAAAAAGAAGTGTGATTTATTCACATTTCTTTTTTTAGTATCAGAAAAATAACAAATGTATTGAAAGTGTGGAAAAAATATGTTAAAATCTATATTAACTGTGTATAAAAATAACAAGGAGAAAAAAAATATGTTTGAAAAATTAGAAGAATTATTACAAAAATATAATGAATTGACAAAAAAAATAGCTGATCCTGATATTATTGCAGATCAAAATACTTGGTGCAAATTTATGAAAGAACAGTCAGCTATAAAAGACGTTGTTGATAAATATTTAGAATATAAAAAAATAAAACAAGATATGGATGAAGCAAAAGAGTTAATGGAAGATCCAGATATGAAGGAAATTGCTGAAGAAGAATATTATTCCAATAAAGAAAAATTGCCAGCTCTTGAAGAAGAATTAAAAATATTGTTACTTCCTAAAGATGTAAATGATGATAATAATGTAATTATAGAAATACGTGGTGGAGCAGGTGGTGAAGAGGCTGCACTTTTTGCATATAATTTATATAGGATGTACACAATGTATGCAGAGTTAAAAAAATGGCAAATTGAGATAATAGATATAAATGAAACTGAAATAGGTGGAATTAAAGAAGTATCATTTATGATTAAAGGTAAAGGAGCATATAGTAGGCTTAAATTTGAAAGTGGTGTTCATAGAGTTCAGCGTGTTCCTGAAACTGAGGCAAGTGGAAGAATACATACTTCAACAGTTACTGTAGCGGTGCTTCCAGAAGTAGAAGATGTAGAAGTTGAAATAAATCAAAATGATTTAAGAATTGATACATATAGAGCAAGTGGAGCAGGAGGACAACATGTAAACAAGACATCATCAGCTATAAGAATAACACATATTCCAACAGGAATAGTTGTATCTTGTCAAAATGAACGTTCACAACTTCAAAATAAAGAAACTGCAATGAAAATGTTAAGGTCAAAACTTTATGAAATTGAACAAGAAAAACAAGACTCTGAACTTGCAAATACTAGAAAATTGCAAGTTGGAAGTGGAGATAGAAGTGAAAAGATAAGAACATATAACTATCCACAAAGCAGGGTTACAGACCACAGAATTAATTTTACTATATACCAACTTGAAAGCTTTTTAAATGGTAATATGGATGAAATGATTGATGCTTTAATTACAGCAGATAGAGCAGAAAGATTAAAAGAAGGAAATATATAGATTATATATAATAAGTCGTTAAGTTAAAATACATACTTAACGACTTGAAATTTATATAAAAATTCTTTCTATTCTTCCACTTAATCTAGAGATAATTTCATAATTTATAGTATGATTAATAGTTGCAATTTTTTGTATATCTTGTCCGTCCTTAAATATTGTAACCTCATCACCTATATTTAATTTATTTTTTATTTTTGATACATCTACCATACACATATCCATACATATATTTCCAACTATCTTACATTTAATGCCATTTATATATACATAGTATTTATTAGAACAAGTTCTAGGTAGTCCATCAGCATAACCTATTTGAATAGTAGCAATTATTTTTCCCGCTTTAGCAATATATGTTCCACCATAACTTATTTTTGTATCTTTCTTAATATTGTTTATTCGTATAATAGGACTTTTTAAACATAAAGCAGGTTTTATTTTATCATTTAAAAGAGATACATCAGGAAAGTAGCCATATAGTAAAATACCAACTCTTACGTGTGTATATTGGAAATTAGAGTATTTTAGTATTCCAGCACTATTTAATGCGTGTATATATTTAAAACTATATCCAAGTTTCTTAAGTTTAGTTACTATCTTGTTAAATAGTTCTAATTGAGTTATGCTATAAATTTCATCTGTATCAGCACAAGATAAATGAGTGTAAATACCTTGCATTACTATGTTTTTACAGTTATTTGATATAAAATTAACAGAATCGTAGATATTTTCTTCTGTAAAACCTAATCTTCCCATACCGCTATCTACTTTTATATGTATATTAACTTTTTTGTTTTTTGTACTTGCATAGTCATTAAGCTGTTTAACCATATCTATATCTGATACAGAAACAGTTAAATTATTACTAATAATATCTTCAATATCTGATTTTAAAAATTGTGATGTAACTAAGATGTTTGAATTAATACCAGATTTTCTAAGTTCTACACCTTCCTTTACAAGTGCAACTCCAAAATCTTTTATTCCTAAACTTTCAAGTAATGGACACATCTTAGTAGCAGAGCAACCGTAAGCATTTGCTTTAACCATTGCTATTATATTTGTATTTTTTGATAATATACTTCTAATATACTCTACATTGTTTTTTATACAAGAAGTATCTACATATAACTTAGTTGACAAATAAATCACCTCATTTATAGTTTATATATCATAAATTGAGTATAAAATCAATTATAAATACATATATAGTTATAATAATTATATAATTTACTAATTTTTTCTATTTTACTAAAATTACAAAAAAAGCTTGATTTTTAAAAAAATAAATGCTATAATAATACACAGATTAATAAATCGGGGTGTAGCTCAGTTGGGAGAGCGCGTGGTTTGGGACCATGAGGTCGCACGTTCAAGCCGTGTCACTCCGACCAGTGTTCAAAAGGAGTTATGTTTTAAGCATAACTCCGTTAATTTTAACACATTACTAAGTTTTACAAATTTTAAATTTGTTTAGTAATTAATTTATTATTTGATTTGTAAAAGCCTTATATATAGTTTTTTTTATTTTGCTTAGTTTTTATTTACTAAACATTTTTTTTTGTTTTTTAATTTGTTTAGTTAAATTACTAAACAAATTATTTTCCCATAATTCCAACCTTTTTTAAATATTTTTCAACTTTCTTAACTTCTTCTCGTTCATAGTTTTCTTGAATATCAATATAAATATTTTTTGTTATCTCTATATCATAATGTCCCATTATATCTTTTAAAACAATATCTGTTATTCCACTTTCTGCACATCTAGTAGCAAATGTGTATCTTAAAGAATGAGTAGATATTCCATTTATATCTAAATCT
>CANQLD010000055.1 GCA_947624625.1 uncultured Clostridia bacterium
CTTGAATTATATACACTTGAGCCTTCTACTGCTTTAAAATCAAAATCTAATTCATTATCATTTACTGCAAATTTTCCTTGTACTTTGTAATAACTTACTTTTTTAAAGTTCCTAATTTCTCTTTCTCTTTTTACAATCATACCAAGTACACAGGTCATAACTCTACCAATTGAAATAACGGCCTTCTCTTCATTTAATTTTTTTGCTAAATCTCTACCATAAACAAGGGACAAAATTCTTGAAAAATTTATTCCTATTAAATAATCTTCCTTAGCTCTTAAATATGCTGCATCTGCTAGTGAATTATATTCTTCAAGTAACTTTGCTTTTTTTATTCCATTAAGTATTTCTTCTTCAGTCTGTGAATCTATCCATACTCGTCTTTTTTCTTTATTAGGGCACCCTGCCATATTATCTACAAGTCTATATATATATTCTCCTTCTCTTCCTGAGTCAGTACACACATATATGCATTCAACATCTTCTCTTGTTAATATATTTTTTACAATATCAAATTGTTTTTTTACTGCATCAATAACTTCATACTTAAAATCTTTTGGTATAAATGGAAGTGTTTTTAAACTCCACACTCTCATATTTTCGTTATATTTTTCAGGATAACTCATTGTAATAAGATGTCCTACACACCAAGTTACTATATATTCATCAGATTCAATATAACCATCATTATTTTTACCATTAATTTTTAGTACCTTTGCAAATTCTCTTGCTACACTTGGTTTTTCTGCTATTATTACCTTTTTTCCCATTTTAACTCCTATTTTTTATATGCAATATTATATACTATTTTTTGTATTATTTCAATTTTAGATAAGAAAAAACTTACACATTACAATAGTAACATGTAAGTTTTTCATATTGTTTTAAATCAAACTTTTCATTCCAAGTATAGTGTAAATTACAAGCAAAACAAACAAAATAACACACATACATAGAACTGTTTCTCTAAATATTTCAAGTTTTTTAGATTCAACAAGATGTTCTACACAATACTCAGCTTTATTATTATAACTTACTCTAACCTTTTCGTTTGCAACTTCTACACACTCAATATTCCCATTTTCCTTCTTTACATTTATATACGGTACATCTACGTTTAATGAAGCACTTTCTAACACTTCTTTTGCCATTTCTTTTAACTCTTCAATTTTTTCTTGAGATTCATGCTCTATATTAACACCTTTAGCAAGCAAGCATTGATGTTTTACCATAAAACAAGCAAAACCCCAAGAAATTCCAGCACTTACAACAAACACAATAGCGAAAATAACATCAAGCATTATAATATTCCTCCTTAAAATTTAAGTTAATTTATCATAAGTAGTAAAAGGATTACAATCATAGCTTACTTTTGTAGTTACGGTTATAGTATCACCAATTATACTAATCTTCCAAAATGAGTTAGGCGGAATATTAATAAGCCCATTTTCAACTTCACATTTCTTTGCAAGTTCAATTAATTCATCACAAGGGAAAAAAGTACATTCAATTAATACATTGCCATCTTTTTTAAGTGTATCTTCGATGTAATTCGAAAGCTTTACTTCAAACTCATCAGCCTTTTCCTCTTCTGCCTCTTTACGTATAAAGTCGGTCCACCATTTCGCAGTTTCATTGCTTATCTTTCTTATTGTCATTTCATACTCCTCCTTAATTTTTTACATATTAGTATGATATTTTTTTTGAGTATATATATTGTACTAAATTTTTGATAAAAATTATGATTTAGACAATAGCAAAACTGTTATCTGTAGTGTATCGTTTATCCATGAAACTATCATATCTTTCTTTTTTTATTATTACAGTTTTCTCCCTCGAATCGTATACTACTTTTATGCTTGCATCAGGTGGAATATAGCTAAGACCATTTTCCACTCCGCAATCTTTGGCAATTTTTTGTACTAAATTATCATATGGAAAGGCACAATCAAAATTAATTTCAAAGCTGCCATCTTTCTCAATTTTTTTCTCAATATTTTTGGCAAGTTCTTCTTCAAATTTGCTAAGCTTTTTCTTGTTTATAACCTTCTTACCTGCTTGCCGCATAAAATCGGTCACCCATTTCGTAGCTTCTTTACATACATCATTCAAAGTCATAATAATTTCCTCCTTGTTTTGTCACATATTACTGTAACAGATTAATAATATTTTTACATATAAATTATACCATATTCTCAACATTATGTCAAATTACATAAAATTAATTTATATTAAAATGTTGACTTTTATATAAAAGTAATATATAATACCAACTGTAAAATAACATATTACTTAATTTTAATTAAAGGAGAGAACAAAGATGAAAACTGAACTTATTTGTCCAAACTGTCAAAACTTAGCTATTTATGATAGCGAAAAAGAATGTTATCATTGTAGCAATTGTAAATGGGATAGCAACAATTCTCTTACTATTGACATCTCGTATAAGGATAGCAAAACTGGTGCTCTTTCAAATTTATTTCCACATAAATTTGTAATTGACAATATAAGATGTGCTTCAATGGAGAGCTTTTTGCAATCGTTAAGAGAAGAAAATCCAGATGTACAAGAAAGAATTTGCTCAGATTATGCAGGTTTGCATGCCTACAAATTACGCACTTGTCTAAATGACTGGCGTAAAGAAGGCTATATTTTCTGGCAAGGAACAAAAATTAAAAGAGAAAGTGATGGATACACTATTTTAATAACTAGAGCCTACGACGCACTATTCGAACAAAATATAGTTTTTAGAAGAGTATTAAGTCATTTTTCTGGTTGCTATTTAATTCATAGCATTGGAAATGATGATATAAAAGAAACTTTATTGACAGAAAAAGAGTACCGTTTTCAATTAAACCGTTTAGTAGACAGACTAAAAAAGGAAGGAATTTACAAAGTATAATATTTAACCAGAGCATAAATAATGCTCTGGTTTTCTATATTAATCTATATTATCTATCATTATCAAATATTGAATTTTGAGTAGTATTTTCACTACTTGTTGAATCACTTGCAAGAGTTATCTCAAATTCTTGTTCTTTTGAAGAACGAATAACTTTAACCTTTATCTTATCACCTATTTTTTTAGTGTTTTTGTAAGAATTTAAACTTTCCATATCTTTTGTTTCTTGACCGTCAACTGCTATAATTATATCTCCTTTTTGAAGTCCTGCTTGTGATGCTGGTGAATTTGCATATACTTGAGCTACATATATTCCAGTTGTTAGATTATTTCTTCTTGCAGTAGCTTCGTCAATATCTATACCACCTATTCCAATATATGGTCTTTCAATTTTTCCTTTTGAAATTAATTCGTCAATTATAGTTATAGCATCATCTGTTGGAATAGCAAATCCTAAGCCTTCAACTTCAGTTGCTCCAATTTTAACAGTATTTATTCCAATTACTTCTCCTGCTGAATTAACAAGTGCACCACCACTATTTCCAGGATTAATAGCTGCATCTGTTTGGATTAGTTTATATGTTCTTCCATCAGTTGTTATTTTTCTATTTAAAGCAGAGATATACCCAACAGTAACACTACCTGCAAATTCTTGTCCTAAAGGATTACCAATAGCAACTGCAAGTTCTCCTACTTTTAAATCAGAAGATTTACCAATTTTTGCAGCAGTAAGTCCACTTTTTTCGATTTTTATTACTGCAAGATCAGTAGTTTTATCTCCACCTATGATTTTTGCTTCAATTTCTTCATCAGAGTTTGGGAAAGTTACTACAACTTTTGCGGTAGAATTTCCTATAGCTGATTCTATAACATGGTAGTTTGTTATGATATATCCATCCTCTTTATATATTATTCCTGAGCCTTCCTCGTCCGCCTCTGATAAAGAACCAAATAAATCTTGTGAAACATAATTAACTTTTACCCCTATAATAGATGGACCAACATTTTCTGCAATAGCAACTACTGGATTTTCTACACTACTAAACTCATAAGATTTTGTAGTACCTGATTTGCTTGCAGAGTTTCCTGTTAAACTTTCTATCTTATGGTCTAAGGCTACATATGTAAATAGTCCACCTATTAATCCTCCTATTAAAGCAACAACAATAATCATAAATACTTTTGAAGATGATCTTTTTTCTCTAAACATTATTTTTTCTTCCATTTTACATTTATACCTCCATTTTTTAATTATTTCCAGCAGCAAATGCTGTAGAAAACGCAATTTGTAAATTATATCCACCAGTAAATGCATCTACATCTATTATTTCACCTGCAAAATATAACCCTTGTATAATTTTAGATTGCATTGTCTTAGGATCAATTTCTTTAGTATCTACACCACCACAAGTTATAATTGCAGTTTCAAGTGGCATAGTACCAGAAATATTTATCTTTAGTTCTTTAATACATTTTAATAATTTTTTCCTTTCTTCTTTAGTGATTTGATTAACTTTTTTTGTTTCTTCTATACCAGAACTAGCTATTATTACTGGTATTAATTTCTGCGGCAATAAATCATTTAAACTATTTTTAAATTCTTTGTTATTATATTTTTCAAAATCTCTACATATTCTTTTATCAAGTGTTTGAACATCAAGTGCAGGTTTTAAATCAATTACCGCATATATTTTATGATTTTTTATCTTATCTTCTATATTATCTACTCGGTTAAGTACACTACTAGAGCTTAATACTATAGGTCCCGTTAGTCCAAAATGTGCAAACATTAACTCTCCAAAATCATCATATAACAAAGTATTACTCTCTTCGTCTACAAGCTTATATGATACATTTTTTAAAGATAAACCTTGCAACTCTTTGCATACCATATCTTCTGATTTTAAAGGAACAAGTCCAGGAATTATCTTTGATATATTATGTCCTAATTTTTCAGCTAATTTATATCCATCTCCCGTACTTCCAGTTTTAGAGTAGCTCTTTCCACCAGTAGCCAAAATACATTTATCTGCTGTTATAACTTCACCATTTTCAAGTTTAACTCCTTTAAAGCTATTTTTCATACAAACTATTTCTTTAACCTTTGAGTTATATATTATATTTACATTAAGTCTAGTTAATTCTTTTTTTAATGCATTAACCACATCTTCTGCATTATCTGTTACAGGAAATACTCTTGCTCCTCTTTCTACTTTAGTTTTAACTCCTAATTTACTAAAAAAATTTATCACATCATTATTATCAAACTTAGAAAAAGAGCTATACATAAATTTATAGTTTTTTACTACATTTTTTTTGAAATCTTCTATATCTCCTGAAAAGGTTAAATTACATCTTCCTTTTCCAGTAATCTTTAATTTATTTGCAAGACTATTTGTTTTTTCTATTAAAATAACATCATTTTTATTTCTTGCAGAGATAATAGCAGACATTATACCTGCTGCACCGACCGCCAATTACAATAACTTTCATTTGTGCATTTCTCCTAACATTTTATCTACTGCTACACAAATAGCTATTTTTGCTGATTCATATGTAAGTCCACCTTGCATATATGCAACATATGGCTCTCTTATTGGACTATCTGCTGAAAGTTCAATTGAAGCTCCATCAATAAATGTTCCTGCCGCCATTATTACTTTATCACTATATCCTGGCATATCCCACGGATATGGAGTAACATTACTATCAACGGGACTTGCCGACTGTATACCTTGTATAAACTTTACAAGAAGTTCTTCTTTATTTAATTTTATTGCTTGTATTATATCACTTCTTTTTTCATTATATTTTGGATAAACTTCAAAGCCAAGCTTTTCAAGTAAACTTGATGCAAACACTGCAGACATTAATGCATTTTTTGTTATAACTGGAGCCATAAATAGACCTTGCAAAATATTTCTGTTTTGGTCAAGTGTTGCACCACACTCTTTACCAATTCCAGGGCAAGTTAAAGTCTGAGCACACAAATCTATTAGTTCTTTTTTTCCAACAATATATGCACCAGTTTCACATAAGCCTCCACCAATATTTTTTATCAAGCTACCGCAAGCAATATCTGCACCTACATCAGTTGGCTCAAGTTTTTCTACAAACTCTCCATAGCAGTTATCTACCATTATATATACTTTTTTATCAATTCTTCGTATAGATTCTATTACTTCTTTAATATCATCAATATACAAAGATTTTCTTAAAGCGTACCCTTTAGAACGTTGTATATGAATTAGTTTTACTTTATTTTTTTTAATATATTCCTCAATCTTTGGTATATCAAAATTACCATCTAAAGTTAAATCTATTTGACTATACTTTACCCCATAATTTTTTAAAGATAATTTATTTTCAGTTAAACCAATAACCTCACATAGCGTATCATAAGGTTTACCTGATATTGCAAGTAATTCGTCTCCTGGCATAAGTAAAGCCTTAAGTACAGTTGAAAGTGCGTGAGTTCCATTAACAAATTGAACTCTTACCAAACTATCTTCAGCATTAAATATTCTTGCATATATTTTTTCAATTACTTCACGTCCTGGATCATCATATCCATAACCTGTAGTTTTACCAAAATGCATTCCGTGATACTTTCTCTTCTTTAAATGCATTTAATACTTTAGCTTGATTGTATAGCGCAATATTATTTATATTTTCAAAAATATTACTAATTTCTTCTTCAGCTTTTTTTGACGTTTCTACTACTTTACTTGATAAGTCAAATAAATTAGCAATCTCTTCCATTTTTATCACCAAGTATATTATAGCACAAATAACCTATATTTTGAATATTTACTACTTAATTTCACTAAAATTTCACTACCTTCACAACTTTTTCATACAACATGACAGTGTGTATTTCAATACATTAGATAATTCTCATATACTAATTCTATTTTGCATATTGTAAAATGGTGAAGGGGGGATTTTATGCCTATAAATCTAGATTACAAGAAGAATAGAGTTAAAGCAAGCTATAAATCACTTTATTTAAAAGATGAGTTAGTAGAAAAAATTGATAAAATTGCTAAAGACAATAACTCTTCTTTTAACAATGTTGTAGTTAGTATGTTGGAATATTGCATAAATAATAACAAATAAAGCAAAGTTACCTAATAAATCTGTTTTATAGTACAAGCTTTGCCTATTTAGCAATTAAAAATAAGTGTACTAATATTTTTAATAATAATACACTTATTTTTTATATACTTGCATATTAACTAATAGATTCTTTTAGTCTTAACTTAAAAATTCCAATTAATTCTAATCCTTCTACAGAAATTTCTTCAATAGAACATTTTAACTCTTCTACATCTCCAATCCATCCCATTTTATGTACACATTTATTTCCATCTTGTCTTATAAAATGAAAATTAGAATGTTTACCTTTAAGTAAAGTGTCTGTGTCATAATAAAAAGCTATCTTTACATATTTATCTGTTAAAATATCGTTATCTAAGCTCTCCGTTGCTATAATTCCTAAAATTTCCAAGTCACTTTTTAAAGCATCAATAAGCTCTGATTTATTTGAATAATTAGACTTGCCTGATATTTGTCCAATATCTCCAAAATATACAACATTTTCATCTATAACACTTTGTAAATGAATTTCTCCATCTTCACAATGTGAAAATACTTCTGTTGCTATAGTATTTGATAATGCAAACATATAGCAATTAAAAGTTTCTTTGGGTACTGAACTCCAATCTACATATTTACCAAAATTGTTACGAATATCCATTTGTATTTTCCGCAATACCTGACTATCCATTAGATTAATCTCCCTTCAAATTTTAACAATTATGTATACATTATATCATATTTACGTCTAAATTTCAAGAAATCGATTTGTATACTCTAATAAATTTTTAGTTTGATAAAATATAAAAAAACTGGTGGCTAGACCAGTTTTTATTTTATAATTTTACTTGAGAAGCGATAGATAGTAAAATATCCTCGACATTGTTATGCCATGGCACTACAAATTGATACTCGTTTTCTCCAACTTTAATATTACACCTCAGTTGATATGCTAGCAAATTTAACCCTTTACCATCATAAGAAAAGCAGTCTAAAGTAATTGCTCGTGCTAAGTTTAGCAAATTACTTTCACGTCCTTCAACAACTTCAAAAAATACATCTTGAATTTGGTCTTGCTCTACCCTTTCATTTATATGTGGTTGACGGCCAGTTTTTGCATTATCTGGTGCAGATATAATATATACACCATCTCTTGACTTTTCTGTAAGCATAATTATACCTCCCAATATTAAGACAATTAAGTTAAATTGCTAGCCCAATTTACTCATATTGAGATTATATCATATTTTTATGTAAATTTCAATATTTTTATTACTTTATTATTAGTAAATTTTTTATATATTCCAATATTAAAAAAGTATGGGTAGACCAATTACCCATACTTTTTTGTTTATTCTATAACATCATATGCATTTGCAATATACATAAGTGAAAAAGCATTTCCATTTTCATTACTGCAACCTTTGTAGGTTACTTTAAGATTACCAAAGGTTATCGCTTCAATTTGTTCAGCAAAACGTTGCATAAGTATTTCTTGCTCACTCTCAGAACAAAATTGATTATAATCAATGACAGAGATGTAAATAGAATCTATATTAATCTTTACACCCCCTTGGCCACTTACAATTTCAGATATAGGCATAGTCCTAATAAAATCGCAATAGAATTGAGCAATCAAATTTATTAAATCATTTTTCCGCACCTTTTTCATTATCAAATCCTCCTATTTATTAAGATTTT
>CANQLD010000056.1 GCA_947624625.1 uncultured Clostridia bacterium
TCACCAGCAAACTTGCAAATAGTGAAATTTCCTATAAGTCTTGACATTACTCTTTCGTCATATTGTTTATATAACTCATTTAAAGTAAGATTTGTTGATATAACAATCTTTTTATTATTTAATAATCTTGTATTTATTATATTAAATAGTTCAGTAAATTTATTATTACTCATTGTTTCTGTACCTAAATCGTCAATTACTAATAAATCTACATCAAATATTTTATTATATTGTTCTTTTTGCTTTCCTGTCTTATCATAAGAAAACTTATATTCAATAACTTTATCCATTAGAACTGGAGCAGTTTGATACACGACTGTTTTTCCTTTTTCAAGAACTTTTTTAGCAATTGCATTTGCAAGAAATGTTTTTCCAAGTCCAGTATTTCCTACAAATAATAAATTTTTTTGATTTTTATCGTCAATATTTTCTGCAAATATATATGCTATATTTCTTATATGCTCTATATTCTCAAGAGGCGATTTTTCAATACCATACTTTTCTTTATCTCTTTTATTTGAATAAAAACCAATATCAAAAGTTTCAAAATTTTCTTCTTCAAGTTTATTTATATTTGACTGTTTATAGCTTTCATTTATCAATGCCTGTTTAAAGCATTTACAAGTATCTATTATACCATCTTTTTGTACAATTCCTGTATCATTACAAATTTTGCAATCAAACTTAGGTAATAATTCAGATTTATCTATGCCTAACTTTTGCAATTCATTATCATATTTCTTTCTTAACTTATCAAGCTTTGCTTTCATATTTTCTTCTTCTACTTGACGAGTAATTTCATCTGAGTTTATTATATTTCTTGTAATACTTAATGCAAGGCTATTTATCTCATCCTCTATTTCTTTAAGATGAGGATATTTAGTATAAACCTCTTCAACTTTTTTATTCGCTATATCAATTTTTGCTTGTCTTTTTAAATCATACTCTCTTTTTATCTTTGTATATACATCATTATCCAATTTTGCATCATCTCCTACTTTTAGGAATATTTAACATTTTACATATTATCATAAAAAGATTCTAAATCAGAATAATCTCTTTGTTCATAATTTTGATATTTTGTTTTATTTTGTTGAGCTTTACTTTCATATTTTCCTTCATTTGTATTTTTTTTATTTCTTTCTCCTTCTTCTATGTCTTTTACTGTTTTAAAGCCCTTCTTATACCAATTATTAAGTATTCCATTAACATAGTTTAATGTAGGATTTGGTTTTGAAACCGTTAATTTCAAAGCTTCTTCTATAACACTAAAGTCATATTTATAATCTTTTATCCAAGTATCAATATACTGTTCTTCATACTTGGTAAAGTTTCTATTTAATCTTAAACTTTTTTTTATTTTTTGCTTTATTTTTTGTATAACAGTATAATTTTCCATGTACTCTTCTAAATCTTCAAAAGTTTTTACTCCACCTTTATACCAGTTTTCAGCTACTGCATGAACGTAATTTTTATTTAAAGATTTTTGCTCTTGACAATGATGAAAAAGTGCTATCATTACTTCCTCATCAAATCCATAATTTTCAAACATTGAGCCTATATCTGTGTACCAACTAAGTGACATTACTCCTTGGAAATAACTTTCATTTATAGCAGAAGCTGCTGCTATTCTTTTTCTTTCTTTTTCTGTTTGTGACTTACTTCTTTTTGATTCAACCTTAGGTATATATGATTTATTTATTTCAACATCCTTTAAATCTACTATATTATAACCTGTTGAAGTTTTAACAATTAAGTCTTCACCTTGCAATCTTTCTATAGCAAAAGTTATATCTTGCTCTGTAACATTTAACTGTTTTGCAAGGTCAGCTTTTTCTACCTCTTTAGAAATCTTAGATAAAAATAACATATAAATGTATAACTTTAAGTCTATTTCATTTAGTGTAGGCATATTATTTAAAATAAATAAATCGGGAAGTAAAGTGTCTCCAAGTTCCATTTTATTTTTCTGCACAAACTTCATAATATTTCTCCTCAATACAACTATTGCTATTATATCATTTGTTGCAAATTTTGACAACAAATAACCATATAAAAATGAAAAAAATAAAAGAAAAAAATCATTTAATAAAATTGTTTTTATTACTAATTCTTTATTTATTGACATTAATAGGTTATATGGTAAAATTATAATAAAGTTTGAGGTGATATTATGCAAAAAAAAGTAAAATATAGTGAAGAAGAATGGATACAAAAACTAGAAAATAGTTTAGAAGATAATTACCAGATAGCATTACACCAAATTGGAGTATTTGGTACAGATGAAAGTAGAAAAGAAGTTAAAAAAAATAATTTTTTAAAGCATATACTTCCAATTAGGCCAAAAGATTTCTGCAAAAGTATAATGAACTCAGGTCTCAAAAACAGGTGGAAACGTTTACGTTACACTGTAATGTCATTTGGCTCTGCAAAAGAAATTGCAGATAACAAAGACCTTAGAAAAGAAGCATTTCTAAATTATGACTATACAATAGAATTTGGGCAAGATATAGATAAAAGTAAAGAGTTATATGATGTAATAATAGCAATACCTTCAACTGCTGAAATAGAAGGAGAAAAATATCGGCTTGGGCTATCTTGAATATGCAGAAGACGAAAAAGCAAGAAAAGAGCCATCAATTGAAGATACTTGGCTTTCAGAAAGCGATATTCCAGCAGAATTTATATATGGATATACTAGAAAAAAAGATAGTAAATATGAATTTGAAGCAAATCCCAAGCATTTTTCTTTGATGAGTAAAGAAGAGCAAGAAAAGTATCTAAAAGATTTATTTAAAAAGAAAAAAATTAGTCTTGATACAATGAAAAAATTAGAAGAAAAAAGCAAAAGAAGTGATATAATGGGACTTGCTGATTTAGTAAACCCAAGTGTAACACCACATGATATAGAACAACAAGAAGAACTAAATAAAACCAAGTCAAAAACTACTAATGAAAAAGGTGAACCAACAATTTAAAATGTTAAAAGATAGGCCTACAAAAAAGCCTATCTTTTTTTCTTATACATTCTTGTTTTTAATATAATCACCCTTAAATTCATTTTCCAATATATCCATATCTAACATATCATAATAGTTACCATTTATAAATAATTTATCTCTACTTCTTCCAGTATCCTTAAACCCACATTTTAAATAACATTTATGAGCTCTTTCATTAATTGCAACTAAACTTAAACCTATACTGTGTAAATTAAGATACTTAAAACCATACTCAAGTAATAAATTAATTGCTTCTGGGCCATATCCATTATTTCTATACTCTCTATCACCAATAAAAATGCCAAGAGAAGCTCTTCTTGCAATCCAATTAAAGCCATTTAAACCAATGGTACCAATTAATTTATTATTTTCTAAACATACAATATCAAATGTTCTTACTTTATCATTTTTAACGGCATTTTCCATCCATTCCTTTTCACTTTGTAAAGTAATCATATTAGTAGTTTGTCCAATATAGTCAGTTACTTGAAAATCATTTAACCACTCAGTATATTTTTCTATAGTTTCATCTGACACATTTTTTGGAGATAAATAAATTCTATCACCAATTAATTTTTTAAAATATTTCATTACAATTCCTCCTCTTTACATAAATTAAATTTGATATACAATTACATTTATCTATATTTTACAACAATTTTTAAATTAATTCAAGTATTTTTGCATTTTTCTTTGTTAAATTTTACATAATTTTTAGTACTACTATTGACATTTTATTTTAAAAGTGTTATAATATAAATGTAATTTATAGATGATAGTTTAGTTTGTTGAAAGTATAACAAGTTTGTTTTAGTTATTTAAAAAATAGGAGTACTTAGAAATAAGTACCACTATTATAAAAAAAGAGAGGAGATATGCAAAGTGTACAAGCCGGCAAAGTCAGGATTTACCTAGCATAACTAATTACTTATTTACTTATTTATTTATTTTTTATTAAAATTTTACCAAACCCCCTTCTAAAATAAATATAAAAAACGAGTGAATTAAAATTCACTCGTTTTTGTTTCTTTAAATAATTTATATTTATATGGTTTATGGTCCTTTATTTGTTCTAATTTAACAAAATATTTTTTGTTTAAAATAAATTTTATTATTATTAATAATACATCTATAGTACTTTCATTATTAATATTAATACAAAATACCGCAATTACTGGAATTACCATAAACATAAATATATATATTGTAACTTCTAAAGTTAATGGCAATATTTTAAGTAGTGATATTACTATTATTACATATACCACTATTACTACTAAGGATTGATAATCAATTATACCTAAAAATTTCAAATTTCTTTTATAATTTGAATAAACTCTTTGTTCATTTATTTTTTTCATACTTTTACCCTTTATTAAATTTTGGAAGCGAAATTTGACTAGTAAGTTCCCTTATAAAAGAATTAGACTTATACAAAATATACATAGTACCAAGTAATATAACTTTATATAATTCTGAATTTTTATCTTTATAAGCAAGCGGTATAATTAATATAATCTTAACAAATATTTGTATTATAAGATTAACAAATAGCAATTTCCCCCACATTTTAGATATTCCCCTTGTCGTATTACTTACAAGACAAACTAAAGCAATTGGAGATATAATAACAAGTAAAATAATAGTTACATACCTTATAGCAAATGTAACAAGTACTGACATACTACCAAATGCAAGCATACTTTTTATAATCCCCTCTATAGTTAAATTATCTTTTTCTATTACTTCTTTAAGTGATACTATTTCATTTTTAAATTCAGTAAAATTTACTTCGCGTTTAACTATATCTTTTGAAAATTCATCTATGCTTTCACAAAAATTGCTATTAACAGTAAGTATTTCATTACAAATAAAATAACTATTATTAACTAAAAGTACAACTAAAATAATTTTAAAAACAAAATTATTCACACTTTCCACTTCTGAACCGTTATACATACTAATTATCCTTGTAAACATATAATAACACGCATAAAACAAAATTAAAGCATTAGCGATTATTATCATACCATTAATTTTGCTTTCAAAGAAAATATTTTTAAGTGGTTCTGTTTTTAGTATTTCTGGTCCAATTAAAGTAATCTTATCTAAAATATCAAATACTTGTCCTTCAATAGAACTTAAGAACTTTTCAATTAATATATTTAATGATTCAGCTATATTATTAATATTCATATTAAATTACAGAGTCTACAAATTTTAGTATAATATCTATTGAAATAATAATAGCATATCCAAGTATTGCATTAACAATTATTTTTTTACCCATAACCATTTTTTCTTCATTTCCAAAACTAAATTTTCGTATGAGTACCCCACTTGCAATAGCTACTCCAGCAGCTGGAAGTGATATTTTTACCAAATATCCTTTAATCTTTTTAAAAGCAGAATTAACCTTAGTTACTAAAGTAGGATCAGTAGCTCCATAAACCATACCAAAATTAAGAATTATAATTAAAAATACTATAGATAAAATAACAAATTTTTTCAACATAATTTTTTTAGTTTCTATTTTCATCCCACCTTCTTAAATCAATTTTTTTCACTATGTTCATCTTATTACCATCTGAATAAAGCATTAAAGCTTCAAAAGTTTTTAAAACATTAGTAAAGTATTCTTCATTTAATGTATAATCAATTTTATCAGAATAAGACAAACTTTTAGAAAGTCCTGATTTATAGTTTCTAAAATTATTTGAAACTATACTAAATTTTGAATTTTGAGAACTTTCTGAATAATTAACTGTTTCATATTTTTTTATTTCTTTTCCAATATATTTTATAATTTCTGAAACTGTATAAATATCATCATTTCTAAAGCATATTTTATTTACTAAGTTTTGTATTATAACTTTAGTTGCACTTTCACTATTTGTTGCATTTAAAAGAGAAGTAAAACTTTGCATACTAACCACATTAATACACTCATATTCTCTTGACAATGCAAAAAAGTTAGCATCTTGTTCATTCGCAATTTCTTGGTATTCATCACAAATAAAAAATATTGGTTTTTTTATATTTTTTCTACTTAAAATCTGGCTTTGAAACTCTAATTTTAAATATGTAGAAATAATCTTTGCAAGTTGCTTGTTTTTTCCAATATCTAATGATAGCACGTAAATTTTATCTTGTTCAAAATCTATTTTTTTATTTGATAAACAAAACTGGTTATATATATTTGAATTTGATACAAAGATATTTGTTATTCTAGTTATTTCAGATTTTATAATTCCTATTGTTCTTTCATCTAACTTTAGATATTCATTCTTGATGTTTAAAATTGCAGAATTTATATCAAATAACTCTTTATCATTAAAATTGTTATTTAGAATTTTAGTCTTTAAAACGTCTAATTTTTCATAAAGATATTCTTTATTTACAACTAACATATGAAGTTCGTGGAAGTTTATATTATCTGTATATCCTCTCATTATAGTTATAAAATCTCTAATATAACCCTCTGCTTTATCTAACCAATACGAGTCACTTACATTTTTATTTGATAGAATAGTAAGAACTTCTTTTAGTCTACTTGCAAGCTCAAAGTTAGAAATATCACTAGCTAGTGGATTATATTTATATTTGCTTTCTAGGGATATTTCAACTACTTTATCTGATAAATTAAAAACTTTTGCAATTTTTCTTACTGTATCTATATAGTTGCCTTTTATATCTATTACAAGTCCAAAAACATAACAAGATATTAGTTCTCTTAAAATACTTGATATAGCACAGCTAGTTTTTCCACTTCCTATACCGCCTGTTATAAGTATATTTTGCATTAAGCCTTTCTTTTCAATTGTTACTATGCTATCATCTCTACTATATAGATTTATAAATGGAAATTCTTTAGCTTTTAGAAAGTCATTTTTTAAAAGTTTTGATTTAAAAAATTTTGAATAAATTAATAATGAAATATCAATAATTACAAATGAATACGCAATAAAATATATAATTCTTACATATACAAAATATTCTCTAAAAATTGAAATCAAATCAATATTTTTGCCTAAAATATTTATATATATAAAATTAGAAATAAAAAATTTAAATGAAATACAAGTTTTAAATATTATAAAAGAAATACAAATACACAATATTACTAAAAAATCTTTTGTAATTACTAAATTTGGTGGTTTCAGTTTATAAAAAAGATTATGAATTAAATTATTATTTTGTGATTTATCTAAGTTGCTAGCTATATTTTGCAGATTATCTTTTAAAATATATTTTTTTAACTTTCCTCCATTAATTGAAAAAATATAATACTTATCCACTAGATAATATAGCCTAAGAATAAAATAAATCAGATTAAAACTTAAATCAAAGAATAAAAACATTAATTTTACCACCTAAATTCATTTTAAAGAAATTTTTACCTAAAGTCAATCGATTTTTAATTTTCTTACAAGTTTCGATAAAACTTGACACTAAAATCATACTTTTTTATATTTATTTTTTAAAACCGCATCACAATTAATTTTTAATTTATCATTGATTTATGCACTTTTTTATGTTATAATATGCTTATCGTAAGTCATAAATTCTCAAAAAATTATTTTAAGGAGGATGTAGAAATGATTCTTAATGAAACTCTACAAAAAACTAACGTATGTGACAGTTGCAAGTACCTTTTGATTCTGCCAGATTCACCAAATAATGCTTATGATGATGACCAAAAAGTAGTCTGTAGAATAATGGGAGGACGAGTAATTGACTGTTGTTTAAGGCCATATGAAGTAGGAAATATTCGGATTCCTCCTTGGTGTCCAAAAGATGAATAACTAAATAAAACCTTTTCTTCCTATTCATTATATATGTAAAAAGTGTCATACCTATTAATACGGTATGGCACTTTTTTATACTATTTTTTCTTATTTTTTTTGCCTTTTTTATTGTCTTTTTTTAACTTTGAAACAATGTTATCAAATATATACCAAAGAGGTGCGGCAATAAATAGTGATGAATATGTTCCTACAAGAACACCTATTATTAAAGGTAAAGAAAATTGTTGTAATACTTGTTGATTTTTAACAATTGCAAATATATATAGTACTATAACAACAATAACTGTTGTAAATGTAGT
>CANQLD010000057.1 GCA_947624625.1 uncultured Clostridia bacterium
GTTGCAATTGTTGGCCCAACTGGTGCTGGAAAAACTACAATTGTTAATTTACTTATGAGATTTTATGAGGCAAATAGTGGAAATATAAAAGTAGATGGAGTATCTACAAAGGATATGACAAGGGAAGAGGTAAGAAGAATGTTTTCTATGGTATTGCAAGATACTTGGTTATTTAATGGAACAATAAAAGAAAATATTAGATACTCTAAACAAGATGCAACAGATGAAGAAATAATAAAAGCCGCTGATTTAGCATATGCAGACCACTTCATTCGTGCACTTCCAGGTGGATATGATTTTGTATTAAATGAAGAAGCTTCAAATGTTTCAGCAGGAGAAAAACAACTTTTGACTATTGCAAGAGCTATACTTGCAGATTCTCCAATTCTTATTCTTGATGAAGCAACAAGTAATGTAGATACAAGAACTGAAGAGAAAATTCAAAAAGCTATGAATAAATTAAAAGAAGGAAGAACAAGCTTTGTAATTGCACATAGACTTTCAACTATAAAAAATGCAGACATTATTCTTGTAATGGAACACGGTAAGATAGTTGAACGTGGGACACATAATGAACTTTTACAAAAAGGTGGAGAGTATGCAAAATTATATAATAGTCAGTTTAATGAAGAGATAGCATAAATTTATTTTAACTATATATAAAAAAAGTGCCCTAAAAAATTTTAGGACACTTTTATGATGCTCACGTACATACGTTATATACGTAAACGGGTTTTCTGGTATTGCCCATATTCTCACAAATATGATGTGGAACATCGACAAAAACATCAATGTGCTTACCGTTAATTGCTCCTCCAACATCACGGGCAACACAAGAGCGAAGCCCATCAGATTCTTCTACGTAAAATGTGGAGTTCATTGGAATAACACTAGGGTCAACTGCTGCGGTACCGTCAACAAGTCTGTTACCAAAGCTATCATATGGACCATATGGGCCATTACATATTGAACACGGACAATAATAAGTAATTAAATAATCGCCTATGTATTCTTTGGTATACAAACTGTCGGTTTTAGCAAAATAGTTGTTGCACTCAAAAGATATCATACTCCAACCATTTGTTAAATCCATAAACCTATCAATTCCCCAATCTGCAGGAATAATACCAACGATATCACTGTTTTCATCAGGTAAAGAATAAACTGTAGTATCATTTGGAGCTGGGGAAACTACGTCATTTGTCACTCTTTTTATTTCATATAGACGTTCAGTGGATATATCCTTTGTTTTTACGAAACCAACTTTTTCTTCATAATTAATTTTTGACCATTTTCTACCGACTTTAGAAAGCCGATTTATTTCACTGAGGTAGGGAATAGTGCCAATTACCTCAGAAGAGTCGCTTGAAGAAACGTATACTTTTACACCATTTGGAACATTGGCATAAACAGTATCATTTGTTTCTATATTGAATAAAAACAATGTCTCCCAAAACGGAGCATCATAAGTTTTGCACAAGCCAGATGCAAATGCCGTACAAACACTCATAACACAAACAAGAAGTACTACCAGAACTGCAAAAAATTTTTTCATAATTTCTCTCCTTTAGTTAATTTAGAGTATTGAAATAACTATATAGTTAATTATATCATATTATGTAAAATTTGTAAAGTGATTTGTATAATATTGACAAAAAAACGAAACGATATTATAATATTAATATATTGGATATAATATTATAAAGGAGATATTATGAAACAGGAAAAAGTAGAAAAATTTGATTTTAAATTTTTAAATACTATAATGTACATAGGTGCAATTATTGGAATATATTATGTGCTAAAAAATATAGGAATAATGGACAAAATAGTGCAAGCATTTTTTGCACTTATACCAGTATATATTGGTTTTATAATATGTTGGATATCTACACCACTTGCACATAAGTTAAGAAAATTGGGACTTAACAAGACACTTTCATCTTTTGCTTCTCTTATAATTATATTTGGTGTTTTAATTTTATTATTTTCATTTATAATACCTATGTTTGTATCGCAGCTTACTACATTAATAAAAGATTTGCCACATATTTATAGTGTAGTAGTTGATAAGGTAAATTGGTTTTTAACTGAAAAGGTACATTTAGAAAGTGGATTAAATATTTCTTCTAATTTTGAGGATTTAGAACTTGTAGAAAGAATTCAAAATAATCTTGGAAATATAGTGGACTATTCTATTAATACTTTGCAGAGTGTTTTTGGGGTATTAGTAACAATAGGAACTACAATTGTTGTATCATTTTTTATGGTTAAAGATGTAGATAAAATAAAAGCGAATATAATATCATTCTTTTCCAAAAATGCTAAAAATAACAATAGATATAAAATGATACAAGAAATTGACGAAACACTTATGTCGTATATAAAAGGTATTGCTATTGATAGTTTTATTGTTGGTGTTATTACAACAATTGTATGTATGATACTAGGACTTGATTATGCAATAGTATTTGGTATTTTAATAATGTTACTTAACTTAATTCCATATATTGGAGCAATCCTTTCATATTCAATTGCAACACTTTATGCATTAACTGTTGGTGGACCATTTCTTGCAATTATAACTTTAATATGTTTAATTGGTGTACAAATTATTGATGCAAATATACTGCAACCAAATATTGTAGCAAAATCAGTTAATTTACATCCTGTTGTAGTACTTTCAGGACTTATTGTATTTGATTTATTCTTTGGAATAGTTGGTATGATAATAGCAGTTCCTGTTTTAGCAGTAATTAAGATAATATTAAAATATAAATTTAGCTTTAATTTTGAAGAAGTTGATGAAGCTACTAATAAAGAAAATAAACTTGAAACAAAAAAAGAAACAAAGAGTAGGGGATAGGCCTTACTCTTTGTTTTTTTCTTCTATTAAAGCACTATGTATCTTTTCCATAAAAAGTTTAGATTTATCTTTATCAATTATTATTGAAATGGCAAGTTCACTAAATGAAATCATATAAATAGTTATATTTTCGTTATATGCAATATTAAATATTTGTATAATTGCTTCTTTATTTGACATTACCATATCACCAATAATAGTAATTTTTGAAACATCATCTTTTTTGGTTATAAACTTTATTTCATAATCCTCAAATTCTTTATCTATATTTTGGTAAGGAACGGTTTCTTCTGTTATTTTTTCAACAACACTACCGTTTGGAGAATTTAATTTAGAATTTTTTACATATATTGGAACATTATGCCTTTTTCCTAAATTAACTGAACGATTATGAAGTACTTTAGCACCAGCTGATGCTGCTTCTAGCATTTCATTATATGATATTTTTTTTAGTAATTTAGCCTTAGGTATAACTTGTGGATCTGCTGAAAATATTCCGTCTATATCACTATATATTTCACATTTATTTGCTTTTAAAGAAGAGGCAATAGCTACGGCAGTTAAATCGCTACCACCTCTACCAAGAGATGTAATATTACCTAATTTATCAACTGCTTGAAATCCAGCTACTACTACAATATTTCCTTCATTTAATTTAGTTATGATATTTTCTTTATATATATTTTTTATTGTTGCATTTCCATAAGTTGAATCTGACAAAATACCGGCTTGCCAACCAGTTAATCCAATTGCTTTGTAACCTAAATCATTTAGCATAAGTGAAAGCAAAGCTACAGTTTGAATTTCACCAGTTGTAAGGAGTAAATCTAATTCTCTTTTTACAGGATATCTAGAGTATTCCATTGCTTTTTTTGTAAGTTCATCCGTTGTATTTCCTTGGGCGGATACAACAATAACAAGTTTGAAACCCTTATTTGCATAAGATATTATATTTTTACAGATATTTTGTATTTTTTCTTTATTTGCAACAGAAGTACCCCCATACTTTTGTACAATAATTTTCATATTTATTCACCGCCTTATATAATATACTATGAAATATTTTTTTAATTGTTAAATTTAAGGAGTTAAAATTTTGAACAAAAACGAGTAAAAAAAGATATAAATTATTGTAAAAAAGAAAAAAATATAGTAGAATAAATTTAGAGGTTAAGATAAGGCAAAATAAAATATGTAAACTAAAGGAGTTAAAAATATGAATACACTATACATACATACATACATACATACATACATACATACATACATACATACATACATACATACATACATACATACACATACTAAGTAATCTAAAAAAAATAAATAGGTTAAAAAAGCCAGTGTTAGAATATGGGTAAAATATTCTAGCACTGGCTTTATGTGCTTAAAATTAAGTAAGGAGGAAGGGTATATGAAAAAAGGAATTAGTTTAATAGTGATGTTAATTACAATAGTAGTAATAATAATACTTGCAGCTTCAATAATAAACACAGTAATATATAACAGTCCAATGGATAATGCTAAAGAGGCGGCATTTAGAAGCGATTTGCAAGAAATGAAATATGCATATGGAATAAGACAGGGTGAATTAATGGCAAAATATAAAGGAGATAAATATAAAATAACAGAAGCAGATTATGAAGGTGTAGTACATAGAAATTATGAAGGCGAAATACTAGCATTTGAAGGAGGACTTGCATATTTAGGAAAAGATAAAAAGAAACAAGAGATAGCAGAAAGTATGGACTATATAATAGGAAATCCAAATGATTCTGTATTAAGATATTGGACAGAAGGTTCACAAGATGATTTTCATAATAAAGAATATAGAGCGAAAATAACGAAGATAAAGTTTATAACCAACAATAAAGTACCAAAAGGAGTAGTAGAATCGTGGGATGTATCTGCAAAAAATAATGGTTCAGTAATGGCGTGGGTAGTAGGTGATGGAAACGAAGGGTATGAATTAACAATAGGAGGAAATGGTAAAGTAATAGCAAATAGTAATTCACAAGCTATGCTTTATAATTTCAAAGCATTAAGGGAAGTAGATATAAAAGCATTAGATACAAGTAAAGTAAAAAATATGTTTCGTATGTTCTCAGATTGTAGTAATTTAATAAATCTAGATTTAAGTAACTTTAATTTAAAAAATGTTACAAATTTACAAATGACATTTTATTATTGTACCAAATTAGAAAGTATAAAAATAGATTTTAGTAGTGCAAATAAAGTAGCAATTACGCACGGTTTGTTTGAAGGTTGCCCAAATCTTGTAAACGTAGATGTAAGTACTTTAAATACGTCTAATATAAGAGATATGCATATTATGTTTTATAACTGTCAAAAAATAAAAACTAGTATAACAATAAAAAATCCTAATACATATTCATATAGTGGTACATTTAATAACGCAGCAACAGCAAATGGAGCGGAAATAATAGTAAATTATACATCTGAAACAAATGATTTAGTAGATAAAATAATAAATACGAAATCAGAAAATTCAAATGTAAAAAAAGGAGAATTAGTAAGTAACTAAAAGTAGTTAAAAGTATTATTTTAATTTTATAAATAAATATATAATATATAAAAAAATCAGGTTTGTACCATATTATTGATACAAACCTAATTTTATTACCTTTTATTGTTATTTCATATTATAAACAATAAAGGGGAAAGACTCTGGATTTGCGAGCTTTTCATCTACCTGGTCAAGCAAGTAGTCAACTGATAAAGGAAGATGTGTGACATCTTGCAAAGAATCCAAGACTTCCGAAACAAGTTCCGTTTCATCAAGATTTCTTACCCTGTAAATTTTTTCGTTTTCTTTCCTAAAGATAGATGTGACAAACACATCATTTTCAATCAGGAAATCAACGGCCAATTTTACGTGGTAGCTTTTGCCATTTTTAAAGTTGATGTTTAAAAAGTTGTTAAACTTGTCGTCTGTTTTATCTGTTCCGTAAAAATATTCAACACTTGTTTCGTCGTCAATTTTTTCGGAATAACGAATCGAAATATTGCTTTGTCCTTCTTGGCAAATCGATAAATCTGAAGAGTTATCCGAAAATTGCAATTTTCTTTGAAGGACGTTCATTTTTCTTCCACCAAAGTTATCAGCAACTACTCCTACGCAAAATAATAATTTGCAACCGTTTGCACGGTAAATTACAAGGTAGTCACAAGGATTTCTGTAATCAAATTGATAAACTATTTCATTATCTTGTTTTAATGCTGCTCTTAAGAAGTCACCAGGCAATGCCTTTTCTGTGGCTATCCGTACAATGTAGTTATTGTTATCTTCTGCATTTTCAACGACCGATTTCATTTCTTTTTGACCTTCTTTAAAGTGTTCAAAAAAGGCTTCAAAAGAGTTTGCGTAGTCTTGATTGTTATTACCGCCCCCGTCGAGTTCATAAGTCCTTTCCAATAATCCCATAAAGTTTTCTAACATTTGTCAAATCCTCCTTATTTAATAATTTTAAATAAAATGAAAACTTAAATTTACATAAATATTATATCACGTTATAATATATTTGTCAATAAATTGAAATTCTTGAATTGATTTTTCCTTCTTAAACGTTTTTCTTGAAAAAAATAAAAAATATGGTATAATTAATATAATGAAAAAATGGAGGAATTTTATGATTTTTTCAAAAATAAAAGAGAATTTAAAAAAGACAAAAGAGTCTTTAGATATAAAACTAAGCAATGTATTTGCAAATAATAAAGATATAGATAAGATTATAGATGAAATTGAAGAAACTTTAATACTATCTGACATAGGTATGGAAACAAGCACAAAAATTTGTGATAATTTAAGAGATAAATTAAAAAAACAAGTTGATAAATCAGAAACAGCAATTAAAGAACTATTAAAAGAAGAAATGATAGCAATACTTGAAAAAAATGAAAATGTAGATGTGAAAGAAAATGGTAAAAAAGTAATACTAGTTGTTGGTGTAAACGGGGTAGGAAAAACTACATCTATTGGAAAAATAACAAACTTGTATAAAAAACAAGGAAAAAAAGTGTTACTTGTCGCAGCAGATACTTTTAGAGCAGGTGCAGTAGAACAACTTAGTATTTGGGCTCAGAGGACATCAAGTCCAATTTGTATTGGAAAAGAAAATGAAGATCCAGCTTCAGTTGTATATGAAGCAACACGAAAATTTAAAGACTCAGACTTTGATATTTTAATTTGTGATACTGCTGGTAGACTTCATAACAAAAAGAATTTAATGGATGAACTTCAAAAAATAAGGAGAATAATTGATAAAAACCTGCCTGATATTAACCTTGAAGTATTAATGGTACTTGATAGCACAACTGGACAAAATGCAGTAGTCCAAGTAGAGAGCTTTTTTGAAAGAACAGATGTAAATGGAATTATACTTACAAAACTTGATTCTACAGCAAAAGGTGGAGTAGTATTTAGTATAGTTGATAAATTAAATATCCCTATAAAATATATTGGAGTTGGCGAAACTAT
>CANQLD010000058.1 GCA_947624625.1 uncultured Clostridia bacterium
CCAACATTGTATCATAAGTTTTAATTATGTGTCATTTTATTTTTTCAAAAACGGTAATTTAATTTTACCATTTATAATAATTTTATCTTCTATTAAAAATTATCACTTAATATTCTATTTATTATTAATATTAATTCATTAAAATATTAGATACCTTTTCAATACTTGTCAAATATACTTGTCAAACAAAATTTTGACAACTATATAAATTAAAAGAAATGCTGAAAAATCAACATTTCTTTTCGAACAATTTTTATATGGCGGAAGCGGTAGGATTCGAACCCACGGTGCCTTGCGACATCATCAGTTTTCAAGACTGACTCCTTAAACCACTCGGACACGCTTCCAAAAAAACTAGTATATTTATTATTATACCAGTTTTTTTTACTTTGTCAAGAGATTTAAACTATTTTTTGAAATTCTCAATGATTTTATTTTTTACTTCTATTGGTAATAAATTATATTTTTCAATTTCTTCTATTTTTATGTTTACTATTTCGTATTTACCATACTTCTGATAGTCAGTATTTGCAAATTCAGGACCATTTCCTTTTTGTATATTACCAGATTTTATTTTCACTAGAAAGAATTTCTCATCTCTATCTAATTCTTTATTAAATAAACTCATAAATTCGCTTTCTATTTCTACATCTACACTTAATTCTTCATATACTTCCCTTATTGTAGCTTGCTCAAAAGTTTCTTCTCCTTCTAAATGTCCTCCAGGAAATGTATAATATATTCTTTTAACTGTTCCGTCTTCATTATATTTTGTTCTTTTTATAGAAACTATTGAATTATTTTCTATTATGATAGCTCTACCAGTTTTGTTCATATTTATTATCACCTATAATTTAATATCTAATTTATTTAACAAACTTTCTAAGCCCTCTTCATCATTGTACTCAATTACAAGTTTTTGACTTTTCTTGCTTGTATCTAATTTTACTTTATATCCAAAATAATCTTTTAGCTTATCTTCTATTTTTTGGTAATAAACTGTTTTTGGTTTCTTTTTTGTAGGCTTTCTATCATATTCGTCAGCACCATAAATTAATTTTTCTACTTGTCTTACAGTAAGTTTCTTTTCAATTATTTTATCTGCTATTTCAAGTTGTTTTTCTTTATTATTTACAGCAAGTAATGCTCTTGCTTGTCCTTCAACTAACTTTCCTTCAAGTAAATAATTAAGTATTGGCTCTTGAAGTTTAAGCAAACGAGTTATATTAGAAATAGACGATAAACTTTTACCAGTAATTTTTGCTACATCAGATTGTGAATAACCGTCTATATCCATTAATTCTTTTATTGCTTTTGCAACTTCAACAATATTTAAATCTTCTCTTTGGATATTTTCTATTAAAGCAACTTGTTTTTTCTTAGTATCTGTATAGTCTTTTATAATTGCTGGTATTTCCTTTAAACCTGCATTTTTAGCGGCTCTCCACCTTCTTTCACCAGCAACAATTGTATATCCATTTTCATCTTTTACAACAAGAATTGGTTGTATTACACCATTTTCTTTTATTGATGCAGTAAGTTCGTCTAATTTTTCTTTATCAAATACTTTTCTTGGCTGATTTAACATTGGCTCTATTTCAGTTATATTTAAATTAACTACTTTTTCAATTTCATTTAGTTTCTTTTCTTTTTTTGGTTTTACTACACTTTCAACTTCTTCAACATCATCTCCAAAAAAAGCATCTAAACCTCTCCCTAAACCTTTTGTTTTAGTCATTTTTACTCTCCTTTCTCATTTATTTTAATTAATTCATTTGCAAGTTTTTTATACTTTAATGATCCCTTTGAGTCTGGATCATATATGCTAATTGGTTCACCGTGACTTGGTGCTTCACTTAATCGTATGTTTCTTGGTATAACTGTTTGAAATACTTTGTTTCCAAAATATTTTTCTACTTCACTCGCTACCTCAGATGACAAATTAGTTCTTGAGTCATACATAGTAAGTACAACTCCTTCAATTTCTAATTCTTTATTTAAATGTTTTTGTACTAGTTTGATAGTATTAATTAACTGTCCAAGTCCTTCTAATGCATAATATTCGCATTGAATAGGTACTAGAACACTATCTGAAGCTGTAAATGAATTTAAAGTGATTAGTCCAAGTGATGGAGGGCAATCAATGAAAATATAATCATAATCTTTTTTTATTTCTTCTAACGCATCTTTTAACCTATTTTCTCTAGATACAAGTGAAACAAGCTCAATTTCAGCCCCTGCCAAATTTATATTTGCAGGACACACAAATAATTTTTTTATCATTGTTTGTTTTATTGTTTCATTAATATCTAAGTCTTCAACTAAGACATTATATATTGACTTTCCTTCTTCAGCTTTTACCCCTAGTCCACTTGTTGCATTTCCTTGAGGGTCAATATCAATTAATAATACTTTCTTTCCTTTTTGAGCAATACAAGCACTTAAATTAACTGCCGTAGTTGTTTTACCTACTCCACCTTTTTGATTAGCTATTGATATAATTTTCGCCATTATATTCACCTCGTAGATACATTATATTACATTTTTTTATAAAATAAAAGAGTAAATAACAAAATTAATTGTTTTTTACCCTTTTATTTTTTAGTTATTTATTTTCTGATAACCAAAATTCATTTAAATAAAGTTTTCCAGATTTTTCAAATAGACCATATAAATAATCCATTATAGCATTTCTAAGTCCCATATCACTTATTTTAATATCTTTTAAATTTACTTCCAAATTATTAAGAAGACTAATTCTATGATTATATTCTTTTTCATTTTGTACATCATAAAAAGCTCCATAATCATCAGAACAATCAAGTGATAAAATACAGTTAATTGCACTATATAACTTCTCTACTGTACCATAACCAGTATGATTTGTTATAAAGTTTTGAATATCTAATTCAGCAGAAATATCAATATTCAAAATTTCTTTTATATATTCAGTACTATAATTTTCAAAGCAACTAGAATTAAAATACTTTCTTTGAATATTTATCATATCATCTGCGAGATATTTAAAATATTGTATTTTAATATGACTAATTATACTTTTGTACTTATCAAGCATTCTTTTAGATATTTGATCTAAATTTTCAAAATCACAAATTTCATAACCACATTTCGTATAAGCATATAACCTACATATTCTCCTATATTCTGCTGCAAATTGTTCTAAATACATAATAGTATTATACATATCCACTATTTGACTAGGTGTCATCATATTATAATATTTTTCCCGATACTCGTTTATTACATTTAATAAATCTTTGGCCTTATCCTTCAACTTATTTTTTAACATTTTTGTTCCATTCATTTTTTATTTCTCCTTTTTATTAAAAAAGACATATATGATAATATTTTTATTTTTAAAAATATTATAACATATATGTCAATATAACATTATTTTAGAGGACTTTTCTTTATCTTGCCATAACTTCTTGGATACTTTAAAGGACAATTAGCATATTTCTTTATAATCAAAATATTTCTATCGTATTTTTCTTCATTATACACATATTCATATTTTATTTTTTCTTCTAATTTACAGTTTAAAATACCAAATGTATTTTTTGCTTCTTCAATTTCTTTTTCAACATTACTTCCTTTTAAAAGTAGTGCTTTTCCTTCTTTTTTTATGTACGGCATATCATATTCTAAAAGTACATTAAGTGGTGCTACAGCTCTTGATACAACTATATCAAATTTTTCTCTGTAATCTTCATTATGAGCATTTTCCTCAGCTCTTGTATGAATTAATTCCACATTTTTAAGTTTAAGTGTTTCTACTACTTTTTTAAGAAATTCTATTCGTTTATTAAGAGAATCTAATAATGTAATATTTATTTTATCACCAAAATATATTGCAATAACAATTCCAGGGAAACCTGCTCCTGTTCCCACATCAATTACTTTTTTTCCTTCTTCAATGTATTTTATAACTTCCAAGCAATCAATAAAATGCTTCATTATAATAGCATAATCTTCTGTAATTGTTGTTAGGTTTATTACTTTATTCCACTCAATTAATATTTCTTTATACTTTTCAAAACTAACTAACTTATCATCACTTAGTTTTATTCCAATTTTTAATGCTTCATTATATAAACTTTTTTTAAAATCTACTTCCATTATTATACCTCTTATTTTATATTATTTTGACTAAGATATATAAGTAAAACAGATATATCTGCTGGAGAAACTCCTGATATTCTTGATGCTTGTCCAACTGATGTAGGCTTTTGCTTATTAAGTTTTTGTCTTGCTTCTAAGCTTAAGCCTTTTATGGTTTCATAGTCTATTTCAGTAGGTAATTTTTTGTTTTCTAGTTTTTTAAATTCTTCTATTTGTTCTATTTGTAATTTAATATATCCTTCATATTTAATTGCAATTTCAGCTTCTTCAATTACTGAATCTGGTAATTCTTTTCTATCTACATCAATATCTTTTAAATTTTCATATGTAAGTTCACTTCTTTTTAACAAATCAGATAATTTTACTCCTGTCTCTAATTCAGAACTATCTAGTGACTTAAGTAATTTATTTACTTCTTCAGTTGGCTTAATTCTAGTATTTCTTAACCTTTCAATTTCATTTTCAATTTTTTCCTTCTTTTGTAGAAATTTGTCGAATTTTTCACGTGAAATTAGACCGAATTTTGTGTCCAATCTCAGTTAATCTAAGGTCTGCATTGTCTTGTCTAAGCATTAATCTATACTCTGCTCTTGATGTCATCATTCTATATGGCTCATTTGTACCTTTTGTAACTAAATCATCAATTAATACTCCAATATATGCTTCAGATCTACTAAGAAATAATGGTTCTAAATTATCTATCTTTCTACTTGCGTTAATACCAGCTATTATTCCTTGAGCTGCAGCTTCTTCATAACCAGAACTTCCATTTACTTGCCCAGCAAAAAATAATCCATCTATTCCTTTGTATTCAAGACTTAATTTAAGGTTTGTAGAATCAATGCAATCATATTCAATAGCATATGCAGGTCTCATCATTTTAGCATTTTCTAACCCTTTTATACTTCTATACATTTTTACTTGAACTTCTTCTGGAAGTGAAGATGACATTCCTTGTATATACATTTCAGAAGTTTTTTCTCCTAATGGCTCAATAAATAATTGATGCCTTTCTTTATCACTAAATCTAACTACTTTATCTTCTATTGACGGACAATATCTTGGTCCTATTCCGTGAATTTTACCGCTATATATAGGAGATCTATCAAGATTATCCATAATAATTTTATGAGTATCTTTATTAGTATATGTTAAATAACAATTAACTTGTTTTTTACTAGTAATTTCTTTGTTACCTTCATTTTCAAAAGAAAATGGAACTATTTTTTCATCACCATATTGCACTTCCATTTTCTCTAAATCCATATTTTTAACATTAATTCTTGCTGGAGTACCTGTTTTAAATCTTCTAAGTTCTACTCCAATATCAAGTAAACTTTGAGATAAATCATTAGCAGGAAAAACACCATCAGGTCCTGATTCATATGAAATCTCTCCAATGATAACTTTTCCTTTTAAATATGTACCAGTAGCAACAATTACTGCTTTAGCATAAAATGTTGCACCAATTTTTGTTTTTACACCAATAACTTTATTATTTTCTGTTAAAATTTTTACAACTTCGGCTTGGTAAATATCTAAATTTTCTTGCTCCTCCATTGTCTTTTTCATTTCAATATGATACATTCTTCTATCTGACTGTACTCTAAGTGAATGAACGGCAGGCCCTTTTGACTTATTTAACATTTTAGATTGTATAAAAGTTTTATCTGCATTTTTGGCCATTTCACCACCTAGTGCATCAATTTCTCTTACAAGATGTCCTTTAGATGTACCTCCAATACTTGGATTACAAGGCATATTTGCAAGTGTGTCAAGATTAATAACAAAAGCAGCTGTTTTTTTACCAAGGCGTGCAGAAGCAAGAGCAGCTTCACAACCTGCGTGTCCTGCCCCTATAACTATTACATCATAACTATCTAAAACATACTCTTTATTTTCCATATTTTCACCTATTTTCCAAGACAAAATTTTTCAAATATCTTATTTGCAATATTTTCATTAATGTCTTCGCCTATTATCTGTCCAAGCAATGAAGTTGCTTTTTTTATATGTATTGATATTATGTCAATTGGTTCGTTTTTTATAACTTCATTTTTAGCAATATTTAAATGTTCAACACATTTATTTAGTAAATCTCTATGTCTTTCATCTGTTATTATAAGCTCAGTATTATAGTCTAAATCATTAGTTTCAAAAATCTCTTCTATTTTATTTTTTAATTCTTCTATTCCTTTTTTATTTATAACAGACATAGGAATTATATTATCAGTAATATATTTTTTTAATTCGTCCATAAAGGTGTCAAAAATCGATTTTTCAACTTTATCTATCTTATTTATCACTGCAATCAATTTAATACCTTTATTTTGGATTTTAGAAAACATTTGAATATCTGATTCATTTATTTTATTTTCAACATTTAAAATATATATTACCAAATCAACTTCATCTAAAATTTTTATACTTTTTTCTACACCAATTTTTTCTACTACATCTTCTGTATCTCTAATTCCTGCAGTATCAAAAATATTTAAAACAATATTTCCTATATTTATTGTTTCTTCTACAATATCTCTAGTTGTTCCAGGAATATCAGTAACTATAGCTTTTTCATATTTAGCTAAAGTATTTAAAAGTGATGATTTGCCAACATTTGGTCTGCCTAAAATAGCTACATTTATTCCATTTTTTATATATCTTCCTTGATTGTATGTATCTAAAATTTGATTAACCTCATTTAATTTTTTATCTATAAGATTAATTACAGACTCATTTTCTACTTCTTCATAGTCATATTCTGGATAATCAATGGAAACTTCTATATGAGCTAAAAGTTCAATTAACTCCTCTCTTACCTCTCTTATCTTCTTAGATAAATTTCCGTCAAGTTGGTTCATAGCTACCTTTGCAGATGTATTTGTTTTTGAATTAATTAAATTAATCACTGCTTCTGCTTGAGTCAAATCCATTTTTCCATTTAAAAAAGCTCTTTTAGAAAATTCACCAGGCTCTGCAAGTGTTGCACCACTTTTTAATACAAGATTTAAAATTTGTTTTGTAATCTGCA
>CANQLD010000059.1 GCA_947624625.1 uncultured Clostridia bacterium
AACACTCTATCTTCATTTGCTCCACCATCTTCAAATGTTTCACAAAGAGCCTTTAATATATATAATTCTCCTGTTGAACTAAATTCACTATCAGGTATTTCTATAAATTGATTATCTTCTTCATTTCCATGGAAGAATTTAACATTAATTTTGCCTGTATTTTCATTATTTACCTTATTATTTGCCTTTAAAAGTAATCCTAAATAATATAGACTTTTATCTGTATCAAAAGTTATATCATAAGACTCATCACTCTCATCATCAAATATTGGAAGAACACCTGTTACTATATACCTTTTTTCGTCATTTTCATCCTGTTTAACATTCACTGAATATCCATTATCTGTGTCATACCATCCATCATCTGGAAATTCGCTCTTGTCAATAGCAGGTAGAGCTTCTACTGTAAACTTTGAATTCCTTCTTAATTCTAAATCGCTAAAATCAATTCGTACTCTTGTTGGCACTCCATCAATTTCTATGATAATGTCACGATATTTGCCATTTTCAATTTCTAAATCTTCTTCTGTTACTTCCATTAAAACGGTTACTTTTCGATCATCATCAAACTTTGATTCATTATAATCTTTTTCTCCTGGATTCTCTTTTACAGGTATTTTTACTTTAGCTTCACTAATATCTATATCATTATCTAATTCAATTGTATATGCAAAATAGAATTTTGAAGGATTAGTTCCAAAACCTGTAACACCATCTTGCTCTGTTATATATTTTGTTACTTTATATAATCCGTTTTCTCCATTTATATCATATGAATCTTGTAATGTATAATTAAAGCCACTAAAGTCTTCTGTTTCATCAGGCTTTGTAATAGTAACTTTTGCATTGTATGAAAGTTTAATAGTATATTCTTCTTTTTCATTATTATCTTGTGAACGTGCCTTAGTATTATCTAATGTTATTGTTAATTTTAAATCATCTTCTATTTTAACCAAATCTCCTAATGTAATATCTTTAAAAGCAACTAGAGCTTCATTTACATCACTGCACTCTTTTCCTGTTAATTTACATAGCATATATGCAAATCGTTTCCATGCATTTGAATTTTCATCACTTCCGTTATTTACATCATTCTTTTCAAAAGTAATCTTACCTTCTTCTTTTCCATTAGATATTGTCATTGATACAACATTTTCATTGTTTACTATTTCAACTATACTTGAAATTAATCCTGTATTTAATACCTCACTGCTTTTCTTATTTAAATCAAATACATTAAATGTTATTACTTTATCTTTAAAATCTATATCATAGAAGTAACCATTAATTTTTGTTTTTTCATTTATTGCTTTAGCTGCAAAGGTTAACAACTCATTTGTATCAACTTCCTTATACCAAGTTGCCTTTAAAGTTATATCACTACTAATTGTATCTTCTTCAAAATTCCATTTTGAGCCATCATTTTTTGTCCACTCTTTGAATACATATCCCTCTCTTGTTGGTGCTTTATCTCCTGTAATTAAACTTGCATCAATTAACCCTTCATCTATTCTAATTTTTTCCGGATAATCTCCTGTACTATCGTCTCCTGCATTTAAATCTAATGTTACTGTATATGCTTCTTTTAATTCTTCATAATCAATATATTTTATTATAACTGGATTATCTGGACTATTAAACTCTAACTTCCCATTTCCTACAAGATTTGCTGCTATTTCCCAAGTATTATTCTTAAAATTTTTTGATACAGCAAAAATATTCATACTATCACGATTTGTTTTATTTTCATCTGAGACTTTTATACTACTTCCACCTAGCATTATATCTTGCATTTTAAATTCGATTCCAGATGTAAATACATATTCTCCTACTATATATGCATTTTCTGCTTCACTATTTATATTTTCTATTTGCTTACCTAATTCTTGTAAATCTAAAATTTCTCTTGCGTACATAGATTTAACTATGATTGAAATAGATAATATTATAAACGTTGATATAAAAATCTTACTAATTTTTTTCTTCATTTATTTTCACTTCCATTTCTTTAATTGTAACTAACCGTAGCATCATAATATGTACCATTAACATTTACCTTCGCACTACGCACACCTGTATTTACTTCAGATTTTAATATTCTTTGTTTAAACGGCTTCTCCATTCCGTTATATAATAAATAATCATAACCTGTAAAAAGTGAACCATTTTTATATACATGTGCATAATACCCAGTTATTTCTCCATCAGCTGAAGTTCTGTCCGCAGTAAATGTAATAGAATATGTCGAACTTACCGTTACTGTTATTGATGCTTGATGATTACCATCTGAAGTTGTTACTGTTATTGTTGCCGTTCCATCATTTACACCTGTAACTCTACCATTTTGCTCAACTCTTGCAACAGATGGATTATTGCTGCTCCAACTTATACCTTTATTTGTTGCATTACCTGGTGATACATTTGCAGATAAATTTATACTTTGCCCAACTAATACTCGGTTCGTTCCACTTATATTTACACTTGTTACATGTACTGTTGCTGGTTTTTGAGATTTCGAACTGCTTGAATTATTTGCAGAATTATTACTTGCAGAAGTATTTGTTTTAGTAGTTTCTGCATTTACAGTTATTTCATATGTTGCCTTATGACCTCCATCAATTGTTGTTGCAGTTATTGTAACTTTTCCTGCACTTATTCCTCTTACATAGCCTGAACTATCTACAGTTGCAACTCTATTATTACTACTAGTCCAATTTACACTTTTATTTGTTGCATTATCAGGAGATACTTTAGCAGTTAAGTTAATTGTTCCACCAACAGTTACTACATTTAATCCACTAATTTTTATGCTCTCAGCTTTAATTACCTCTTTTGAAACTATTACTTTACAACTTGCTGTATGAATTCCATCTGATGTCATTACAGTTATAATCGCAGTTCCTTCTTTTATAGCCTTAATATTACCATTTTCATCAACTGTTACTATACTTTCATCACTAGATGACCATATTAGTTTTATATCGGTTACATCCTCAGGTTGAATAATTGGAGTTAAAAGGGCAGTTCCATCAGGCGAAAGTGTTACTTCTGTAGTACTAAAAGATAATTCATCTAATTTTGTTAATTCTTCCCATTTAGCTTTTAATGTCATATCTTCTTTTACAGGAGTATTAAAATCATATAACTCATTTAAATAATACCATCCATCAAATGAATACCCTTCCTTAAGTGGATTAATAGGTTTATTTACTTTTTCATTTTCTTTTACTTTAATTGGCTCAATTTCTGTTCCACCATCACTATCAAAAGTAATTTCGTATGTTTTGCTTGAAAACAAGCAAAAAAGCATTATAATTAGAAATACAAGCAACAAAATTGCCAGTACAATTATAATGCGTTTTTTATTATTTTTGTTATTTTCAACACTTTCACCAGAACGTAATTTTTCCATATATATTCCCCTTTCATAAGTTTAAACACTTTTACATATATACCATACACATTTTTCATACAATAATTTCTATTACAAATATATTGTATAATTTTTTATTATGAGAATAAAATAAAATGTATATTAATCTAATTTTATGTTAATATGTTATAACTATTATTAGTATATATTAAATTTCTATTTTTGTCAACATTTTTCTACATAAATTTTAAACAAAATATATTTAATATTATAGTAAATACGTTGCAACAATTTTACATAATTTTACGAGAAATTATTACCTTCTTGTAATATATTGTCTTTTATATAAATATTAGGGAATATTTGTATTTTTTATTGACAATGTAATATAAATAGTGTATAATTTTACTTGTTAATTGATGGCGGCATAGCTCAGTTGGCTAGAGCATACGGTTCATACCCGTAGTGTCGTAAGTTCGATTCTTACTGCCGCTACCAATTTATTTAATTGATTTAGAAATAAATCAATTTTTTTATACCTTTATTTATTAAAATAATCACTTACTTCTTTTAAACCGTTATAATTTAGTTGTCTTTCAGCCTCATATGCTACAATAGCTACTGCATTTGACAAATTAAGTGAGCGAATATTATCTCTCATAGGTATTCTTACTGCATTTTCAAAATTTTCTAAAATATAATCTTCAGGAAGTCCTCTAGTTTCAGGGCCAAATACAAGATAACAATCGTCTTCATATTTAACTTCAGTATATACTTTTTTTGACTTCGTTGAAAGCAAAAATATATTCTCAGATTTTATTTTACTTTTAAAATCTTCCAAATTTTTGTATTCTATTATATTAAGCTTGTCCCAGTAATCAAGACCTGCTCTTTTTACTGCTTTTTCTGATATATCAAACCCAAGTGGATGAACTAAATGAAGTGTTGCCCCAATTGCAGCACAAGTTCTTGCAATATTTCCTGTATTTTGTGGTATTTCAGGTTCTACTAGCACTATATTAATCGACATTTTCTACTCCTTCTTTAGTTATAACTGGTTTAACTTTTTCTTCTAATACTTCGTCATAATCAACCCATTTATTTACATCTATTACATTGTAATTTGTATCATCTATTCTTGCTATTACTTTATCTATACCTGCGTTTATAATAACACGTTTACACATACTACAACTATCTGTATTATTAACATATTCGCCAGTATTTGCATCTCTACCAACAAGATAAAGTGTTGCTCCAATAGTATCTTTTCTTGCTGCACTAATTATTGCATTTTGTTCTGCATGTACTGAACGACATAACTCATACTTTTCTCCACTTTTTATACCAAGTGTTTGTCTTGCACAAGAACCAAAATCGCTACAATTAATTCGCCCTCTTGGAGCTCCAGTATAACCTGTTGAAATAATTTCGTCATTTTTTACTATTACTGCACCATAGTTTCTTCTAAGGCAAGTTCCTCTTTTTAAAACTGTATCTGCCATATCTAAATAATAATTAATCTTATCTCTTCTTTCCATTTTTTATCATCTCCTATTTTTATGATAATTATATATTTTATTAATACAATTGTCAAGAAATGAAAAAAGAGAAATATCAATATATAAACTACAACATTTCTCTTTTTTACTATTAATTTTTTATACACCTTTTCCAAGTGAAACATTATATAACGCATCCCAAGTTATTTTTCCAACAATACCATCTGTTTTTAATTTAAATACTCTTTGAAAAGTTAAAACTGCCTCTTTAGTTTTTGCTCCAAACAAGCCATCAATATCTAATTTAGGTATGCTTTGGTAAACATTTGATACTTTATTTAAATACTCTTGCAACTCTATAACTTTTTTTCCTCTACTTCCTTGTTTTAAAATTTCACTAAATTCTGTATCATATTTTTTATCTTTTACTTTTAAATTTTCTCTTACTTTACTCATTTTGTTATATGTTAATTCTAATTTATTTAATGTTATTTTATCTAAATTACCTGTATCATAAATTCCCATTAATTCTTGAAATCTTTTTACTGCTTTTTGTGTATTATCTCCATAAAAACCATCTATTTTTACACTAGGTATTGATGGATAGAAATATGTTAAATATGTAAGCTTTTTTTGCAGATTTTCAACTTCTTCTCCCTCATCTCCTTTTTTTAGTCTAGTATCATTTAAATTTAAATTCTCACTATTATTTCTGTTCATTAATGGTTTCATACTTAATCTCATATTTCTTTTTCTTCTCAACATAATTACCACCTTCTTGTTATATAATACTATTATTATATGATTTATATAACAAAAGAAGTGATAAATATACAAAATCAATAACCAAAATATCTTGAACTTACTTGATTTCTAAGTAAAATGCAATATTCTTGTAACATTTTATATTTCATTATTTAATTCTTGTAAATTCTTAATAATCTAATTTTAACTTTAGTAATTCATTCTTAAAAACAAAAAAAATGAGAAGTATGCAACTCCCCATTTCATTTTTAAATCCATTATAATTCTATATCATTTTCAATACTATCTTTACTTACTATATGCATAATTTCATCTGTACATTCTTGAACAGTTTTTCCTTCTGTTTCACATATATAACTTGCTAACTGCTCATTGTATCCACAATCTATCATTTTTTTATTATGTTCTATCTTTTTTGAAGTATTATTATGTTCTCTTTTACTTATTCTTTCTGCTAATACTTTTTCACTTATTTCTGGATTTTTACTTGGTTCTACTAAAATTACATTTTTAAACTTTGACATCATTTTCTGTAATTGCACTCTATAAATTAAATTTTCTTGTATTGAATGACCAGCACCAAAATTTATTACTGAAGGTTCTTTTAACTCAGAAAGCACATATCCTACAAGTGCTAGTTCTTGTAATTTAGTCCCTTCAATAGCACTTATTCTATCATAATATTTTGCTAATTGCTCTTTACTGTCCAAAGATATTAAAGGCATATTAGTTTTTTTTGACATTAATTTACTTATAGTAGATTTTCCTGCACACATTGGACCAATAAAAATTACTGATTTATCTGTAACTGTTTTAGGAATATCTTTGTTTATTAATTCTTTGCATTTTTCTACTGTACTTCTCATACGAATTAAATTTTTTTCTAATTCTTCTTTAGTCATATTTTGCTTAAAACATAAATCTACTACTTGTTCTTTTATTTCTGGTGTAATAAATTGAATTCCATTACTGTACTTTTCTATTAGTTGCATTATTTCTTCTCTATTCATTTTACTTACCTCATATTTTAAATACTACAAGAAAAATTAAGAGTCCATTAATTTATATAATTATTATTCTTCGATATCATCATCTATTTCAACATTTTCTCTTGGTTTTAGTAATGGATAAAGTACAACATCACGTATGTTATAGCTATTAGTTAAAAATTGCAAAAATCTATCTATTCCAAGTCCCCAACCTGATATTGGAGGCATACCATATTCCATAGCTTTTATATATTCAAAGTCATAGCTCATTGCTTCTTTATCTCCATTTTCTTTTAGTTTGCTTTGTTCAATAAATCTTTTTTGTTGTTCAACTGAATCAACAAGCTCAGAATAACCATTTATTATTTCTTGTCCATTTACAATAAGTTGGAATCTATCTGTTATATTTGG
>CANQLD010000060.1 GCA_947624625.1 uncultured Clostridia bacterium
GTACATCAATTTTATCTCCAATTCTAAACTCGTCCCTTCTATTTCCTTGAGAAAAAGCTAAAGCTTCAATTAATATTTTTTCATCCTTTAATGTAAACTTTAAATGTTTCTCATCTTTTAGAGTTCTTATTGAGTGTACTTTAAGTCCCTTATACACAAAAAGTGGTACAGGATTTGCTTGACCATAAGGTCTAATTTTTACTATATCTTTTAGTAAGTTTATATTTAAATCATTTTTTGTTATTTCCATATCTACATCAATTATTTGTTCATTTTCTGCTTTTAAACTGTTAGTAACTGTTTTTTCAAACTCATCTCTAAATTTATCTATATTTTCTTTTTCTATACTCATACCAGCTGCAAGTTCGTGACCACCAAATTGAACTAAATAAGTACTACATTTTGTTAATGTTTCATAAAGTGAAAAACCTATTGGACATCTACCAGACCCTCTTATTATTCCATTTTCCATAGTAAATAATATTACCGGCTTATTATATATGTTTACAAGTCTTGATGCAACTATTCCAATTACACCACCTTGCCAATTTTCATCATATAACACTATACTATTTTTGTTTTTATACCCTTGATTTTCAATATTATTAATTGCTTTATCAAAAATTTCTTGCTCTACCGTCTGTCTTTTTATATTTAAATCATTTAACTTTTTTGCAAGCTCTTTTGCCTTGTCTTTGTCTTTTTCAAGCAAAAGCTCTACTGCAATTTTAGCACTTCCCATTCTACCACAGGCATTAATTCTAGGTGCAATTCCAAATGATACCATTGAACTATCTATATCTTTAAAATTAACTATTTCAAGTAAAGCTTTAAGTCCTTCATTTTTCGTTTTCTTTAAAGCTTCTAAACCATATTTAGATATAACCCTATTTTCATCAACAAGTGGTACTATATCTGAAATTGTTCCTATTGCAACTACATCTAAGTATTTTAAGTAGCTTTCATCACTTAAATTAAATTCTTTTGCAAGTGCACTTAAACATTTAAATGCCACACCTACACCTGCAAACATTTTAAATGGATAATTATCATCTTTTTGTTTTGGATTAACAACAGATACTGCTTTTGGAACTTCCTCACCACACTCGTGATGGTCAGTTATACATACATCTAAATTAATACTTTTTGCATACTCTACTTCTTCTACAGCCGTTATACCACAGTCAACTGTTATAACTAGAGTTGCTCCCATTTCTTTTATTTTATCTAAAGCCTCTTTATTCATACCATAGCCTTCTAAAAGTCTATCTGGCAAATAATATGATACATTAAACCCTAGCTTTGTCAAAAATTTATACATTATTGTTATACTAGTAATTCCGTCTACATCATAATCTCCATATATACATATCTTTTCATTTTTTTCCTTTGCTTTTTTTATTCTTTCAACAAATTTATCCATATCTTTCATTAAATATGGAGATTTAAATGAAGAAATCTTGCCATTTAAATACATATCTACATCTTCGATTTCTCTTGATACTATTAACTTTGCAAGTGTCTTTGATATATTATACTCACAAGCTAGTCTATTTATTTGTTCTTCATTATATTTTTTTACATTCCAAACTTTAGGCATTTCCTCCTCTTCCTTTCACTTAACTATTAACAATTATATTTTACTACACTTTTAGACAAAAATAAAGAAAAAACGTTAATATTTTATTTTGTTCACAAAACTTACATAATTTAATTAATATATTTTTATACCTTTGTTACATTTCTAGAAGTAAATTCATTTAATATATTAAGACTAAATTTTAGAAAGGGGTATTATCTTGATAAATATTATTTCAGCATTAATATTTAGCTTATCTGCAAATATTGATAATATTGCACTTGGAATTGCTTATGGTATTAAGAAAATACATATTTCTTTTTTTAGTAATTTTTTAATTGCACTTTGTACAAGTATTATATCTATTACATTTATGAAACTTAGTGTATTAATATTTAGCTTTTTTAGTGAAAGTATTGCAAACTTTGTTGGAGCTTTTTTACTTATATTAATTGGTATATATGAAATAATTAATTTTTTATATAATAAAGACAGACAAAATAAAAAGAATGAAACACGAAAAAATACTCAAAAAAACTTAAAAGCAAAAGAGCTTTTTTTAATTATTTTTACACTTTCTGCAAATAACATATCTGTTGGAATTGCAACAAGTATTGCTGGTATTCATATGCTTACTGCATTTTTCTTTACATTTATTTTTAGCTTTATATTTTTATATATAGGTAACAAATTAGGGAAAAAACTAAAAAACTCTTTTATATCAAAATATTCAGATATTTTAGCAGCATTTTTACTTATAGTCCTTGGATTAATAAACTTTATATAATAACAAATTTTTTATACAATTCATATTCATTTTTTAAAGCTACCTAAGAAATATTCTTAGATAGCTTTGTTATATAATTATGCTTTGTACAACTCTTTAAACCAAGGCTCTATTACTTCCTTAGAAATATTTAAATTTCCCTTGCCAACTCCTAAGTCTATACCTTTCTTTTTACTTCCGTGATAGTCACTTCCACCACTAATATATAAATTATTTTCCTTTGCGTATTTTACAAGTATATTCATTTTTTCACTATCAGCTGATGGATGGAAACACTCAATACCATCTAATCTTTTTTCTTTATTTAAGATATCTATATAATAAATAGTATTATCAAATCTATATTCAAATGGATGAGCAAGAAAAGCAAGACCTCCAGCATTATGTATTACATCTACAACGTCTCTATACATTGGTTTTGGCAAACTATCATCTATTGTACAATACTCACTATTTGGATTCATTAAACCTTTTCTAATAAACAAACTTAAAGAATTATTAAACTCACTCAATATTTCTTGATTTTCCTTATGTTTTATTAAATCAAAAAATATATACGTTGTTGGGAAATCGGTTAATGGAATATCTTTATTTACTGCATCAAGATTATAAACAAGTCCTTTTTTATCACAAATATCTAATAATTTCTTCTTAGCAAGTTCTTGCTGCTTTCTTAAAATATCATCTGAAAAGAATTTTTGTGACCAATTTTCTATTATAGATGTATCTTTTATATTATATCCAAGCACTTCTATCCTTCTATCTTGAAAAGCTGCAGATAATTCAACCCCTTTTATAATCTTACCACTATATATTCTTTTATATTCGTCATTTTTAAATACCTCATCTTCATACTGTTTACAAGTATTGTGGTCTGTTATAGCAATAACTTCAAGGTGCTTTTCTTCACATTTTTTTAATAAATTTTCTACACTATCTTCTCCATCTGAATAACTTGTATGCATATGTAAATCTATCATATAATCTTTCTCCTTTCTATTATGCAAAAATAGAGCTAAATAATATAGCTCTATTTACTTATTTGCATCTATAAATATTTTTTCATAAGGCTTAACGTACCCAAGAGTATCTCTTGCTACGCCTTCTATGTATTCATCAGTTTCTATATTGTTCTTCTGACTATCATAATAACTTACTAGTTTTGTTTTTGAATCAATATCTTCCTTATATGCTTCAATTTTTGAATCATAGCTATTTATTTTTATTTGTTGTTCGCAAAGTGTATATACAAAATACACAATAAAAGCAAATACAACTACATTAAATAGTCTTATTTTCTTTCTTTTTTTTCTTACTACCTTATTTGAAGCATTATATGCTTTCCTCATTTTTTAATACCTTCTTCTTTCGTTTTTTTACTTTAATTTTCTTTTTCTTTAGTGATTTCTGAATTAATGTTATCACATAAAAAAACTTTTTGCAACATTTTTTTGCTATTTTTTTTATAATTATACATATTTTAACAATTAAATATATACTTAAATAAAATGGAAGTATAATAAATTCCAAAATATTTTTAGACATTTTAAATAAAATAATGTATAAATTTATAACATGTTTGCTAAAAAAATTAAAGTATATAAGGCATCCAAGTATTATAGCTATAAAAATATATAATCGCATATTTGTATCTAGTATAGATATAATACCATACATTATAACTAATGTTGCAATTATAAAATATATAATGTCTTGTATTACTACTATAAAGGGTGGTATTTTTTTTACTTTTCTTAGTGCTCTAAAAAAATCAAATATTATGGCTATTACTATACCAATAATAACAAAACCAATAAAATCAACTAATTGATTAATCAAAACATACTACTTCCTATATTTATTTAAATAATTTATTCATAAATCCTGACTTCTTAGCTTGGTTTGTATCACTATATGCAACAGCAATTATTTGACCTTCAACTATAAGTTCATTATTTTCAAGATTTAACTTATTCATTTTTAAGTCATCCCCTTTTATAGTAAGTATTCCAAGATCTGTCTGTGCAAGAACAAGTTCATCATCAAAACTATGAATATCAATTACTCCTGTAACAGATATTTTTTCTCTGTTTTCCATAATAATATTTTGATTTGTAACTATCTTTGATATTTTTTTATCTTCCATTTTCTACTCACCTCTAATTAAAAAATTTATCTAAAGTTTATTTACATTTTATCTATTATTATATATTCACAGATTTAAATATTTATTACTGATTTTTATTCAAAAATACCTTTAAACACAAAAAAAGAGGAATTAAAATTCCTCTTTTCTATCTAAAAATTAATTGTTTGTTCTTTTGCAAGTTGTCCGTTTAAATATATTTTTAATACTGCTTTTTGATAACCATTTATTGTAAATGTTGCATTTTTTTCAGTAGGTGCAAATGTTTTTTCAAATATAGTATTAGTTGCTCCATTATCAATACTTGCAGTTACTTTTACTGTGATAGTATCGGCATTTATAGGAGAGCCACCTTGAAGCTCTAGTAAATCAATTGATACATTTTTAGTAATTAGAAGTTTATTTACAGTAATATCTACCATATCGCCTTCTTTTAATTCTTGATTTTGTGGATAACTTTGTGAAATTACTACTCCATTAGATTTAGAATTATCTTCTGCGTATTTAACATTTACTTTAAGCTTTAATTTTTCAAGTGTAGCTTTAGCATCTGCCTCTGTACTTCCAACTACACTTGGCATAATTACAGATTCTTTTCCATCTCCCTTACTTACTACTAGTTTTATTGTACTTCCATAAGGTTTTTCTCCTTCTTTAGGATCTTGTGAAATAATTATTCCTGCAGTAACTTTTTCATTAATAACTTCTTCTGTTTCAATTACAAAGCCAAGTGTATCTTGAAGTTCATAAGTTGCAACTTTAATATCTTTTCCTGTTACATCAGTTACTTCAACAAGTTTTTCTCCTTTACTTACTACTACATAAATTTTTTTATCTTTAGTATTTGTCCCTTTTTCTGGTGTTTGTGAAATTATACATCCTTCAGGCTGTTCAGAACTATAATCTGATTTTTCCTGTATTACTTCTATACCCTGTTTTTTGTATTCTTCCACTACTTCTTCATATTTTCTCCCTACAAGATTTGGAACTTCAATTTGTGCATTTGCCTCATTTTCTGCTTTAATCTTTTTATACATTTTTATGCCAAATACAGAGCCACCAATTAAAACAACTATAATAACGCAAATTATAATAGTAAGTTTTTTCTTTTTGTTATTCTTTGGTTTATTATCTTCACTTGTTGTTTTTCTTGTTTGAGGTTTTTCTTCCTCTTCTTCATCATCTTGCTGAACAGCAACATTTTCTACTCTTCTTCTATTATTTGAAGGAGGTACAACACTCATTTTATTTGAGTTTATAGCCTGTCTTGTTCTTAAATTAGGTACTTTAGTTTCTTCTTCGTTCAAAGTTTCATCTACTTTTACAATTGGTATAACCTGAGTTCTACCTGCAGAAACAGAACTACTAGGCTTTGATATATTACTATTTGGATTTGCAAGAGCAATTGATATATCTGACAAAAGTTCAGTTGCATTTTGATATCTTGTAACTGTGCTTTTTGACATTGCTTTCATTATAATCTGATTAAGTGCTATGCTTACTCTAGGATTTATAGCTTTAGGTTCAATTGGCTCTTCTTGTATATGTTTAAGTGCAACAGATACGGGACTGTCTCCATCAAAAGGAAGTTTTCCAGTTGCCATTTCATACATTACTACACCAAGTGAATATATATCTGATTTTTCATCAGTATATCCACCTTTTGCATGTTCTGGTGAAAAATAATGCACAGATCCCATTGTACTTCCAAAACTAGTTATAGTTGCACTTGGTGCATTTGTTATTTTAGCTATACCAAAATCTGTAACTTTAGCTACCATATTTTTATTTAAAACTATATTTTGTGGCTTTATATCTCTATGAATGATATGTGATTTATGTGCTGTTTCAAGTGCAGATGCAATTTGTGCAGCAATTTTAAGTGTTAACTCATTTCTTAAAGCACCGTTTTCTTCTATATAATCTTTTAGAGTTTTACTTTCTAAAAGCTCCATAACAATATAGTTTATTCCATCTTCTTCTCCAACATCAAATACAGATACTATATTTGGATGAGTAAGTGCAGCTGCAGATTGTGCCTCAGCTCTAAATCTTTTTACGAAAGTTTCATCCTTTGAATATTCACTTTTTAATACTTTTATTGCGACAAATCTATTTAAAAGTCTACATTTAGCTCTATATACAGTTGCCATCCCACCTTCGCCAATTTTTTCTAATATTTCGTATCTTGAGCCAAGTACCTTTCCTACTAAATCGTCCATATTAACTATTCTCCTTTTTTAATATAACAACA
>CANQLD010000061.1 GCA_947624625.1 uncultured Clostridia bacterium
TGTATGTATGTATGTATGTATGTATGTATGTATGTATGTATGTATGTATGTATGTATGTATAGTGTATTCATATTTTCGCCTCCTTTAGTTTACATATATTGTTTTACCTTATCTTAACCTCTGATTTTATTCTACAATATATTTTATTTTTTTGCAACATCACTTTTAAAACAATATAACAATTTTGTTGTTTTCAATTTTACTATTTAATCCGTTTTGTAAATGCCAATTATTAAATTGTTCTAAATATGATGTACATTTATCTATATCATATTCTTGCATTAATCTAACTTTCATTTTATTTTCAATATATGTTGGTATCATTTCAAGTTTATCAATTTTTCCTTCAGGTGTAATATTAAGATTAAATATATACCCCTCTTTTGCTACGTTATAATCTAAATCAGTCATTAAATAACCTGTGCTATATATTATAGGTTTATCTTTGTAAGTTACAATAGGATAAACACCTAATGCGTGAGAGCCAATTACCATATCGGCACCATCGTCAATAGCATTTCTAGCAATTTGTTTCATTTGCTCTGTTACACCATAACTATGATCTCTACCCCAATGCACATCAGCAATTACAATGTCTGCTGATTCTTTTGCCTCTTTAATATTTTTTTTCAAATTATCTCTTGAATATACACTTATATCATTATTAGTATAATTTTTTGCAGTACCAACAATTACTGAGTTTGTAGATACAATAGCAATTTTTTTATTACCCTTTTCAAAATAAACTGGTGTATCTTTTCTTCCAGCAACGAATATATCTGCTTTTTCAATTAAACTAATTGTATTTTTCAAAATATCATTATCATAATCAATAATGTGGTCTGATGCAATTGATACTGCATCCAAACCTAATGCTTTAAGTGCAGTAACTGCCTCTTTTGTAACAAGATATTTACTTTTTGCATTATCTATTTTATCTAAATTAGTTATATTTGTTGAAAAATTTGCATAAGTAAAATTATTTGTTCTTGTTGTACTATATATATCTCTTATAATATCTGAGTAGTTATAGTTTAAACTCTGTGATATTGTTCCTCCCATCATAATTTCACCAAGCAAAGTTAAAGATATATTGCTATTTATATTATCTTCTTCAAATTCACTTTCTTTTTGAACATTATTTTCTACTTTTTCTTCTACATTAGTACTTGCCGGAATACTTTCATTATTTGTTTCTGTTTGCTCATTTTCTTTATTACTTTCTTCTATATCTTTATATAGATTTTCTTCAGTATTATTTACTTCTCCTTTATATACAACAGTTGAGCTTGCTACTTTTTCTTTTAAAGCCTTAGCAGTTATTAAAGAAGTTGAAACAAAAACGATAACAAGCACTACAGAAAGAATAATTGCATTTTTTATTGACAAAATCTTCCTAATATTAAATCTCCTTCTATTTCTACTAATTCTATCTCTTGTTGAAAGCCCCATAATTTTTTATCTCCTTTTACCTTAACTTTCATATAATTTTTTGTATAACCATATAGATAGCCATCTTTATATAATTCAAACAAAACCTCTTGGTTTGTATTTAAAAATTTTTTCATATATTCTAGTTTGTATTTATTAGCAAGTTTAATCAGAGTTTCACTTCTTTTTATTGCAATATTTCCATCAACTTGATTTTCCATATTAGCTGCTTTTGTCCATTTACGTTTTGAATATTTAAATATATGCATTTCATAGAATTTTATTTTTTTAACTCCATCAACTGTGTTTTTAAATTCACTTTCTGTTTCTCCTGGAAAACCTACTATAATATCACAAGTAAAAGCTGCATCTTTAAAATATTTTCGTATAAAATCTACTCTATCAAAAATATACTCTCTTGTATATTTCCTATTCATCCTTTTTAAAACATCATTATCTATACTTTGAACTGATAAATGAAAATGTGGACAAATTTTATCAAGCTTGCTAAGTCGAATAACAAAATCATCAGTTAAAACTCTTGGTTCAATAGAACTTAATCTAATTCTTTTTAAACCTTCTATATTATTAATTCTTTCAATAACATCAATTAACGATATATCCTCTTTTAAATCTTTCCCGTATGATGCAATTTCTATACCAACAAGTACAACTTCTCCTACACCACTTTTAACTAGATTTTTCACTTCTTGTTCTATTTCATTTATATCTCTACTTCTAACTCGTCCTCTTACATAAGGTATAATACAATATGAGCAAAAATTATTACAACCATCTTCAATTTTTACACTTTCTCGTATATCTCTTGCTTTATTTAATGTATTTTTTGGAGTATAATCTTTTACTTTAGAAATATCTGATACTTTATATATAACTCCACTTTCTTTTCTTTTATATTTACTTACTATATCTACTATATTATTCTTTTCTTCATTTCCAATTACTATATCTACATTAAGAAGCTTTTTTTCTCTATCATTTATTTCTTGTGAATAACAACCTGCAAGAACAACTATTCCACCTTTCCTTTTTGCTTTACTTAGTTCCTGCCTTGTTTTTCTTGTTGCAAGATTTGTTACACTACAAGAGTTTATAACATAAACATCAGATTTATCTGAAAAATCAACTATTTCATAACCAGCTTTTAAAAATTTTTCTATCATTAAATCTGTTTCATATTTATTAACTTTACATCCTAGTGTATAAAATGCAACTTTCATTTACTTAATACTCCTCTTTCCTTAAGTCTAATTTTACTATATTTTATATATTATTTCAAGTATATATATACAAAAAATAGAAGGTATTTAACTACCTTCTTAATTAATTAATTCATTTATATTTAATACTTTGGTCTGTCCATTTTCATCAACAGTTGCAACTCCCATAGTGTATGAATCAACTTTATTTCCACCAAAATCATTAGTGCTAACTGTCTCACAACTTTCAATGCCTACTATATTTTCAAAACCATCTATTTTTCCTTCACAAATTATATCGCTACCATTATCAATTTTTGTTTTTTGCATTGTTCCATCTTCCATTAACAATACAAATATAGGGTAAGAAGATGTTGGAACAAGTAAAACGGCTATATCAACTACATTACCATTTACATTTTGTATTTCATAATATTTACCTTTTTCTTTTGTATATTCATTTGTTCCAATATTATCATCTAATATAGCTACAAAAGCTTTTTTATTTTCAACTTTTACTTTAATTCCTTGATTTAAAATAGGAATACTTTTTGAAATATAGCAGTTATTTCCTAAATTTCCATAATTAATAGTGGAAAATTTACTATCAGTAACATTATTTGAATTTTGTTGTACATTATTATCATTATTTTCAATATTAGTAGAATTTAATTCATTAATTTTTGCTTGTAATTTCTCATTTTCACTATTACCTGTAATATACAAATATATTGCTAAACAAGAGGCAATAATTGTAGTTATAACAAATATAACTATATATACATTTTTTCTTTTACTTTCCATAAATGAATTTTTCTCCTTTATATATTAAAATATTTTATTTACTATATTCATACCATAAATCATAACAATTACCACTAGTATCTATTCCTATGAATGTAGCTCTTGCTCTATCTCCTAAATCAGTTATTGAAGACATAGTCCAAAATATCCTACATATATTTGATACACTAGAAACTTTCTTAGCATTTAGAGCTCCAGTCCCTTGATATTTATTAGTAGCACTACTAACATTATCTGCAAAATAAATATCACCATTTTCAGTTAAAAAAACAACTGCATCATTTGCACCATCTCCAAGTGTTCCTTGACACGCATCAATTACTTTTCCATTTAAACCATTTACCTTTATTTCTCTACTATTTGTTGCATCTTCAAAAACAGTAAGATTCACATTTCCATTATTATTAATTGTAATGCTTAAATTATCAATCACTCGTGAGTACATTATATTACCAGTATAAGTAATATTATCTGGTTTATTTTTTATTTTACTAATATCAAACTTAGGGATTATAGCCTTTTCAACCACTTTTTCTTGCACATTTGTATTTTCTTGTTGTTCATCAACTTGTGAATTTTCCTCAGATTTACTAATTGTTGAATTTAGTTCATCAATTTTTGCTTGTAATTTCTCATTTTCACTATTGCCTGTAATATACAAATATACTGCTAAACAAGACGCAATAATTGTAGTTATAACAAATATACCTATATACACATTTTTTCTTTTACTTTCCATATATCAGTTCCTTCTTTCTTATATATTATATATGATAACATATTTACTCAAAATTAGTCAATAAAAATAAATTTATTAAATTATAATTTTACTACATAATAAAACTTAGATTTTATATATTTTTCATACAATTTTCATAGCTATTTCTTTGTCTATCTTTGTTATATTTGTATATTTTGTTATTCTTGTTGTAATTTATTATGGAATGAAGAAAAATTTTTGCACTTCCGTCTGTAACAACAATTGGCATACTAATTTTTTCTTGCAATAATTTAAGACTCATATCATCTAAAAATATATCTTCATCATCTTTAAGCATTACATCAGATATAACAAGATAATCGCCAAGATTAATATTTTTGTTTTTTAAGTTAGTTATTTCATTTAAAATATCTCCTCCAGTAAGAAGGCCTGTAACAGTTATATTTTTTCCAAAATAGTTATTTACAGGAGCTACTACATTAATAGTTATGTTTGGAAATAACTCATTTATTTTTTTAGCTTTTTCTATCATATAATTTTTAGCTATTTTTCCAGTTATTATTGTAACACTTTTTTTAATATCTTCATTATAGTTATATTTACTTAATTCTTCATTAAAATCGTGTTCAAAAAGAGGTGTAATTCCAATACCATCTTCAAGCTGTGCAAAATCGCCATAACTTTCGTATGAAGGGAATTTTTTATTTGCTTTTAAATAAAATTCATCTGCTAAAAATACAAGTGGTGTGTTATATTTTTCCATAAACTTTTCTTGATATGGTTTAACTTGATTAATTACATCTATACAGTCTTGTTTAGTAAGTAACTTTAGTTTATATAGTCCTTTTCTTTGGTTTGTAAGACCAACAGGAACTATACTAATACTCTTTAATACAGGTGCATATTTTGCCAAATCTTTTATTGTCTTATCTAATATTTCTTTATCATTTATGTCTTTGCAAAGAACTATTTGTGTATTCATTGTTATATTTGCTTTATACAACTTATCTAAATATTTTAATACTTTTCCAGCATTTTTATTATTTAACATCATACATCTTATTTTTTCGTCAGTTGCGTGAATAGAAATATTAATTGGAGAAACTCTATATTTAATTATTCTATCAATATCAAAGTCTTTCATATTAGTTAATGTTATATAATTACCTGAAAAAAATGAAAGTCTGTAATCGTCATCTTTAAAAACTAAAGTTTCTCTTACATTTTTAGGTAATTGTTCCATAAAGCAAAATATACATTTATTGTAGCAATTACGAGGATTGTCTATTAATTCATTTTCAAAAATAATTCCTAATTCTTCACTTTCATCCTTTTCTATTTCAATTATTTCACGACTTCCATCTTTATGTTCGATTTCAAGAGTTACCAAACTGTCTGCTTCATTAAATTTATAATCCAATATATCATAAAGAGGCTCTTCATTAATTGACAAAAGAATATCTCCTTTTTTTATTCCAATTTCTTCTGCAATACTATCTTTTTTTACACCTGCAATATATCCTTTTTTTATATTAATCATCCCCTAATACAAGAAAAACTCCACTAAAGTGGAGTATTAAATTACTTTTCTGCTTCTTTTTTCTCTTTAATTTCAACTACTTGCTTTTTGTTATAATATCCACATGAAGGACAAGCTGTATGTGAAAGTACTACTTCACCACAATTTGGACAAGTAGACAAATTTTTTGTTTCTAATTTCCAATTAGAACGTCTTAAATGTGTTCTTTCTTTAGACCATCTTCTTTTTGGTTGTGCCATTTCTATTTCCCTCCTTATAAGGTATAAATCAAATTTAATATTTGTTTAAGCCTTAAGCATTAATTTGTTACCTATATATTATATAATAGTTTACCTTTCTTGTCAACATATTTGCTTGATATATTTTAGATTTTTAGAAAAAGTTAAATAAAAAAATTTTAAAAAAGTTCTAAAAAAAGATAATTGTCAATGATTTTTGAAAATGTCCCAAAAATTTTTAAACATAAGCCCTAAAAATTTAATTCTTTATAATTAATTTTT
>CANQLD010000062.1 GCA_947624625.1 uncultured Clostridia bacterium
GCAAAAGGTGGAGTAGTATTTAGTATAGTTGATAAATTAAATATCCCTATAAAATATATTGGAGTTGGCGAAACTATTGATGATATTGAAGAATTTGATGCAAAATCTTTTGTATCTGCCATAGTATAGCAAATTAAATCATATATTTTTATAGGAGAGTGGTATAAAAAAATGGATAAATATAAAAATCTAGAAAATATTATTGATAAAAATAAAATTAGATATAATGAAAGTATGAAAAAACATACAACAATAAGAATAGGTGGAAATGTAAAATGTATGGTTTTACCTACAAAGATATCTGATATTATTGATACCATTAAGTTTGCTAAAGAAAATAATATAAAATATTATATTATTGGAAATGGTAGTGATTTAGTAGTTTGTGATGAGGACCTTGATGCTATAATTATAAAAATAGCAAATGGTTATGATAAAATAGAAGTAAAAAGTAACGTTATAGAAGCATATGCTGGAGCTATGATGCCAAAAGTATCTCAAATTGCCAAGAAAAATAATCTTGAAGGCTTTGAATTTGCTTGTGGAATACCTGGAACTATTGGTGGTGGCATTAGGATGAATGCTGGTGCCTATGGCTCAGAAATAAGTAATATTGTTTCAGAAATTACTTATCTAGATAAAAATTGCAATATATGTACTATTTCAAAAGATGATGCAAAGTTTTCATATAGACATAGTATATTTATGGAACAAAAAGATAATGTAGTTCTTAGTGCGAAATTTGTATTAAAAGAGGGAAATATAGCAGAAATTGAAGCTAGAATGAATGAATATACTGAGGCAAGAAAGAAAAAACAACCTATTGAATATCCAAATGCAGGTAGTACATTTAAAAGACCAACAGGTTATTTTGTTGGAAAACTTGTACAGGATGCTGGTCTAAGAGGTTATACTGTTGGAAATATGCAAGTATCTGAAAAACATACTGGTTTTATAATAAATAAAGGAAATGCAACTTGTAAAGAGGTTAAACAGATTATAAAAGATATACAAGAGAGGGTATATGAAAAATTTGGTGTTTTACTAGAAACTGAAATTGAATTTATTGGAGGAGAAAAAAATGAAGACAATTCTTGAGTGGTTAAAACCAGGTGCTAGAGTAAAAAGATATATATTTATACAGTTACTATCTATTGCTCTTCTTATATTTTGCGTAGTAACTTTAAGTACAACTGGTGATTTAACTAGAAAAATGTTAATTGCATATATTGCACTTATTACCATTTCTATATTTGGTATGATATTTTCTTTTGTTTTAGCACAAAAAAATATATTATATGTATCACTTAAAAATATATCAAGAAAGAGTAAAAGTATAAGAGTTAGAAAACTGTTATATCACGATCCAAGACTTAAAAAAGGACCAAAGATTGTTGTAATTGGTGGAGGAAGTGGATTACCTAATATATTAAAAGGACTTAAAGAATTTACATCAAATATTACTGCAGTAGTAAATGTATCAGAAGATGATGCAACTATATCAGTTGCAAATAATGGTATGGACTATCTTACAACAGGTGATATTAGAAAATGTATCGCAGCACTTTCAACATCAGAATCTGAACTTGCAAAGTTATTAACATACAAAACAAGTGAAGATGAGCTATCTGTTGGAAATTCAGTTCTTTCAGCCCTTATAAATATAAATGGAAGCTTTGCAAAAGGTGTAGAGAAAATATCTGAAGTATTCAAAATGCAAGGGAGTATTTATCCTGTAACAACTGACAATATTGTGCTATGTGCTGGTCTTGAAAATGGAGAAGTAGTTGTTGGTAAGGATAATATAATAGAAAGAATAAATGAAACTAAGAGTCCAATAAAGCAAATATTCTTGAAGGAAGGCTCTGTAAAAGCATTACCAGAAGTTGTTGAAGCAATTAGAAGTGCAAATGTTATTGTGCTTGGCCCTGGTGCGTTATATACATCTGTTGCCTCAAACTTGTTAATCGAAGATATTTCTAAAGCAATCATTAAATCAAGAGCAAAAAAAGTATATATTTCAAATATAATGAATCAACCTGGACAAACAGAAGGTTATACACTTGCAAGATATGTTAATGAAATTGAAAGATATCTTGGTAAACATGTTTTAGATTATGCAATAGCAAATAATGGTGAAATAACAAAGGAAATGATAAAAGACTTCAATCAAGAAGATTCAACTCAAATAAAAATTGATTTGGAAAATATACAAAATAGAGCTATTTCAGTTGTTAAAGCTGACCTTGTTTTAACTGCTCCAAATAAGCTTATCCATAATAGTGATAAGATAGCAGAAATTATAGTATCTATTGCTAAATCTAAAAAGATAGGTAATTTAAATGTTGTAAAATTAAAGAAAAAACATTTAAGAAAAGAAAAAACACTTAAAATAAAACAGTATTTAAAAAGTAAAAAAGGAAAAACTGATAAAAAGAGTGATACAATTGAACTAAAGAAAAAGAAACAATCTTCAGCTGAAAAGGCAAAACAAGAAAAAGTGCAAGCAAAAACAGTTGCAACTATAAACAAAATGAAGGAAGCTGTAAAAAAGAAAGGATAAGATTCTTAAATGTATATATACAAAAGAGGAATAAATAATATAGATTCTGCAAGACAAGTTGAATATACATTATCAAATGGTGTAGATACTTGCCTTAGTATGTCTGCTTGTTTAGAAACTAAAAAGCCATATAATGGATTATATATAAAAAATGGTAAAGTAATTGTAGAAAATATTATTGAAAAAATTGAAATAAAAGATAAGGTATATAAAATGATTGAGCTTGATACAAAATCTCAAAATGTATCAGCTCTTGAATTTATTACATCTATTGATTTAAATGAAAATAAAATAAAATATGATGTAGGAAACTTAGAATACACCAAAACAATTATTTTTTCAAAAGAATATAATTTGCAATGTATAGAGTATAATATAAAAAATAAGCAAGAAGAAAAAGCTAAATTTACTGTTATACCATTAGTAACTTATAGAAATTTATTTAAAATGAAAAGTGGCAATCTTGTTAACTTTAACGATAGAAAATTATCAAATGGAGTAATGGTAAATTTAAGTATAATAAATGATGCTAATATTGTTCTTCAGTCAAATGATATGCAGTTTACTTATGAAAAAAACTTTCTAAATGGTGTAAAACACGAATATGTTAATGAGAAAAATGAAAAAGAAATTTTCATAGAAGATTTAATGTTGCCAGGTAAGTTTGTTGTTAATTTAGATGGAAAAGAAGAAAAAAATATACGAATATACATATCTTCGAAAGAAGAAGATTTAGCAAAACTTAATACTAAGTATATTGAAAATGAACTTAGTGCCCAAAATTCTATTATAAAATCAAAGATTGATGAAAGATATGTAGAGTTAAGGGACTTAGCTATTGCAATTAATAATCTTGCTTTAGAAGATAATTTAGTATCTTCACTTCCATATATTAAAAATTATAATAAACTAATAATAGAAGATGAAAAAAGTGCAGAAAATCTTAATGAAATAATTAGTGATATTGAAGTTTTTACAGATGTAGTACAAAGTATTGATGGACAGTATTTGACATTTAACAAAGTAAATAAAGCAAATAAAATATTAATAATGGTAAGAAGGTATATAAAAAATATTGATTCTCTTAAAATAGAAAATGAGGAGTTTTTTAAAAAGTTTGCATTGCTTAAACTTTGGTATGTAGAGATAGTAAATAAAGTGCTTCAAAAAGAAAATAGTTTGCTACTATATTTTGATATTGTAAAAGATATAGTTTATGAGATGATTAATAACAAAGAAAAATTACTTGATGAGATTAAATATGTAGCACTTGTATATAATGCAATAAAAATATATGAAGATATGGTTGCTAAAAAAGAAATAGAAGATGTTAATATAAAGCCACAACTTGATTATATAAATAATTTAATTAATGAAAAATATTGGTGTGAAAGTAAAAGACTTTTAAAAAGAAGTATAAATGAGGAAGAAGAAGTGGCAACTATTGATATGATTTATTCAATTTCACTTTCATATCCTTTACTTGCAAGTAGTTATAAAGTAAAAATACTTGATACAATATTTAAAGAGTTATATACTCCATATGGACTTAGAGAATATGCAAAAAGTTCAAAATATAATAATAGTTTGATTTATCCAAAATATATGGCACATTTTGTAAGAGCAAACTTAATGCAAAATGGAGTAACAAATGCATCCAAAAAAATTGCGTATAATATGGTAAAAGAGTTATTGCAAGATATTAACAAGTATGTAAATGGTGGAATAAAAAAAATATACCACGAAAAAGGAATAAGTATTGACACATTAGGTTTTGATTTATTAACAAATGCAGAAGTAATTAGACTTTATGATATGTTAAAGTAAAAAGAAAGCAGGGATAGTTTGATAGTATTAGGAATTGATCCAGGTTTTGGAAGAGTTGGCTATGGGGTTATATCTTTTGTAAAAAATAAATATAAAGCATTAGAGTATGGATGTATATCAACTGAGCCAAATAGTGATTTCCCAAAACGACTAAGAAAAATAGAACTTGATTTAAGAGAAGTTATATCAAGATATAATATAGATGCAGCTTCAATAGAAGATTTATATTTTAATAATAATTCAAAAACAGCAATAAAAGTTGCAGAAGCAAGAGGAGTTATTCTTAATACTTTAGAATCTCTAAATATTCCAATTTATGAATATACACCACTTCAAGCAAAACTTGCAATTGTTGGATATGGAAGAGCTGAAAAAGTGCAAGTAAAAAATATGGTTAAGCAATTTTTAAATTTAGAAAAAATGCCTAAGCTTGATGATACAACTGATGCTCTTGCTATTGCTATATGTCATACTCATAATTATAGATTTAATAGTATGGTAAAGTAAAATTAAGTAAAGTAAAGTTAAGGTATTGACTATATATATATATATATATGCTAAAATAATTACTGAAAGGTAGGTTGTTATATATGAAAAAGTGGCAAATAGCAGTCCTTGTGATTGCAATAATTGTAATATTAATAGGTGGTATAATATTTGATTTGCTTATACCAAGAGAAAAACCACTAAAAGAAGTTGAGTATAAAGATGGTGGAACAAGTGCGTATAGTGTGATTGAAGGAGATAATGAATTGACAGTAATTTTGTATAGAAATTTTCCTTTAAGAACAGAGGATAAATATTTTTATTCTCCTACTACTAAAACTATAGTAGAACACACAGAAACAAGATATTATGCAAATAAACTTGAAGCTATATTTTATTATTTTACTGATAAAGATAGATATGAAGATGCTAAAGTATCTAATAATGTACTGTATTTAAATTATTATGTTTCTGAAGATGATAATGCAACAATTGAGAGTGGTTTGCAAATGGTAAAGGGTTTGTATGAAGATAATAATGTTCCAAAGATAGAAATAAATAATTAATTAAATTTGTATAAAGTGAGGTGATAATATTTCATCTCACTTTTTTGTGTATTTTTTTTGTCAAAATTTGACTAGTTTTGTCAAACTACTTGAAAAATGAAATTTACTCTTTACAAATTTAAAATATAGTTGTATAATCTTGTTACTTTACAATATTAATACTTTTTAAAAAGAGTTTTAATTGCAAAGTAATTATATATATAATTTTGTTTTTATCCTAATTGGTTTTTTTCAGATAATTTGATTTCTTTTATGATTTTTTTATCTTTTTTTTCATAAAGCCTAGTTTGTTATATTATTTTTAGGAAGAATTAATTAGTGTTAAAAAGCATACAGAAAGTATTGATTTTTTGTAAAGAAAATTGTATAATAAAGGAGGTGAATAAAATAACAAAATTAGCTAAAAAATATACATTAAAAAATGATACTATGTTTAAAGAGTTCTTTTCAAGAAAATCTAATGAAAAATTTTTAAAAAGTTTTTTAAGTGCGGTATTAAATAGTAATGTAACTAAAATAGAAGTACA
>CANQLD010000063.1 GCA_947624625.1 uncultured Clostridia bacterium
AATTATTCACTTAATCAAGCTGCTAAAAATGCAGGAGTTAAAAATTTTGATAAATTTCATAATTATGGGTATAAAGGGTTATATAATGGAGAAACTGCTGATGATATTGCTAAAAGAAAAGGCTTAAGGTATAGAGAAGATATTTTAGATAATATGGGAAGTGATGAGCTTATTGCAAACTTATTTAGAATTTCTCAGACTGAACAAAGATTAAAAAAAGACAATATAGATACTGAAAAAAAGGCTTGTGAGACTCATAAAAAAATAGGAAAAATAGTTAGAAACGCAATTAAAGAAGCTGGTCGGAACTATGCCAGAAGATTTACCTACACCTAAAAAGAGTTTGAAACAATTAGAAAAGGAAAATAAAAAAATGTTAAATAAATAATTTATATAAAAAGAGTGAGTAATTTTGAAATATAAGAAAAAATAAAATATAGAAACTTTTGACATTTACATAAATCTGTGATATAATGTCCCCGTAAAATATTTACTATTTTATATTGAGAGTGTCATAAAATCTCTCAATAGTACATTGAAAATTAAATAATTTCTAAAAGGAGGTTATACTTTATGAGATTTCGGCTACTAAAAAATCCTATTAATGTGCAGTGGGAATTAATTCCAAATTGTAACTATAAATGTTTTCATTGTTATAATTACTGGAGAACAGAGGGAAATGTTTCTGGGCATATTGATTATGGTATTGTTACCAGTCAGTTAATTGAAAATCATATTTTCAATGTAACACTTACAGGTGGTGAGCCATTATTAGTATTTTCAGAGATAAAGCCATATATTGAAAAAATGGTTAAGGCAGGTATTAAGATATCTATCAATACAAATGCGTCTTTACTATCTAATGAAATGGCAAAGTTTTTCAAAGCTAATAATATTAGTCTTTTGATTTCATTGCCTTGCTGTGTTCCTGAAATTAATGACAAAATTACTACTGTTAAAGGCTCCTTTTATTCAACGGTTATGGGCATAAATATTGCAAAGCAAAATAAATTAAATTTTTCTGTAAATATGGTAGTTTCAAAGTTAAATAAAGACTATGTTATAGATACTGCAAAGTTTTTGCGTAACGAGTTGGGGCTTAATGCTATCAATGTAACAAAGGCATCTAGGCCAATAAACGGCTCTAGTGATTTTGACGATTATGCATTAACTCTTAAAGAGTTTAGAGAACTTCTTGAAAATTTGATTTATATAAAAAAAGAGTATTCTATGTCAGTAGATTCTCTTACTGTTTATCCAGAATGTTCTTGTGATAGTTTTGATACTTTTAATGATTTTACGCAAAGGAAATGCTTTGCTGGAAAAACGTGTCTAGCAATTGGTTACAATGGAGATGTAAAGGCTTGTGCAAGAGATAGCAAGTCATATGGTAATTTAAACACAAAATCTTTACAAGAATGTTGGAAAAGTATGGATGACTGGAGAATTATTGATGACTTAAAATTACCCCAAGAATGCCACGACTGCGATTCTAAATATTCTTGTTTAGGTGGATGTCGAATAGAAAATAGCAACGAAATTCCTGGTAAGTGTTATAGGGATAAAGCAAATCTTCCAATAAAGTTTGAAATTGAAGCTGAAAAAGATTTTGATTATAATTTAACTGATACCTTTGAAGTAATTAGTGGACTTCTTTTCTTTGAAGAAAATTTTGGTTTAAGAGGAGTAAGTTTAAGAAAAGATGTATTTTTCGTAACTCAACAACTGTATTCTTTTATGGTTTGCCATCATACATTTTCAAAAGAAGATTTAATGAAAGAATTTGAAATTTCTTCTGAATATGCAAATGATACTTTAACATATTTGACGAAAAAAAATGCAATTAAAAAATATAATTAAAAGGAGTGTTTGTTATGAAAAAAGAAAAATTGATTCCGTCTTTAATCGAAGAAGAAAATGAAACTTCTCTTCCAAAAAGAGGAGGAAGGTATGTAAGTGATGCAGAAAAGGAAGAAAAAAAGGTTGAAAGGTTAAAAGAAGAGTTAAGAGATTGTAACTGCTATTGTGATAGCTGTGACAGTCACCCGTTCCATAAGGGGGAGGGTTGTTAATGATATGAACAGAATTCCTCTTAATGGGCAAATTGAAATTACAAATATATGTAATTTCAAATGTGTACATTGCTACTTGATAAACTCAAAAAATCAAGTGCCAACATTTTTATCCTTTGACATCATTAAATCTGTAATTGATGAAGCTTATGAAATGGGTTGTGAAACAATTACATTAACAGGTGGAGAATGTTTACTACATCCTGATTTCGAAAAAATATATACGTATATTTGGAAAAAAGGAATAAAAGTAGACATATTTACCAATGCCTCATTAATTACAGAAGCTACTATATCTTTATTTAAAGAGTATATGCCAAATAGTGTTGAAGTTAGCCTTTATGGAGACTCAGAAGCGATATATAAAGAAGTGACTAAATCGTGCAACTATGAAAATGTAATAAATGCTTTAAAATTATTGCAAGAAAATATGATTAATTTGCAGATAAAGATAATTGTACTAAAACAAAATCATCATAGATTAGAGGAAATGAAAAAGCTAGCTAGTAAGTATACTAATAACTTAATAAGAGTATCTTATGATTTAATGCCAGCTTATGATTTTTCTTTAGATGTTTTAAGTAATCGCTCTATTACTGTAAGTGATACACCTGTAAAAAATCGCCCTAGAACAAATAAAAAAGCATTTAATTGCTGGGCTGGTAAATCATTTTTTTGCGTTAATTATAAAGGGGATGTTACATTATGCTCGTTTTGTAGCTTTTCCGCAATGAACTTAAAAGATTATAGTTTTCACCAAATTTGGGAAGCTTTTGGAAAGGATATAAAGTTATCAATTCCGAAAGACTCAGAGTGCCATGACTGTACTTTCTTAAATGAGTGTGAAAATTGCCCTGCAAGAAGTTGGATGTTTAATAAAAAGGTAGGACTATACCCGATTCCACAATGTAAAAAAATCAAAAAAAGTGAAGGAGGCTCTTTTATGCAGACTAGTAAAGAAATTTTTCCGGAGTCGTTTGTAAGTATTAACGACATAACATATTTTCGGCTAAAAGAAGGACAAATTGCTGTTGAGAATGCTAGTAAAGTTACAATCAATTCTACAAAAGATGATGTTGTAGAACTAATAACTTTAGGCAAAGTAAACTTTTGGAAAGTAAATGATAAGATTTATGCTTTAGCATCATCATCTTGTGTTACTCTTCCAGAAGATACTGAATTTGTTGATACCTACCATTGTTCAAGAAATTATCCTGAAGGACGATATGTTAAATATTTGTCCTCTAAGGGATGTGGTATTCTGTATGTCAGTGAAACAGAAGTAAGCCAGGTAATATCATATGAAAGTGGGTATACCGACATTTGCTTCGAAGTAGGTCTGTTTTATGCAGATAGCAAGGAAGGAGAAAACAAGTATCACATCCTTGATGAAGGAGGAAAAATACTATGGGCTTTTCCTACTAAACGTACAAAGTTAAAAGGATACAATTTATTTTATGATGATAAAAGTATTTTTGCTTATTCGTCTAAGTTCGATATTCCTGGTGGAATTTCATCTGTAAGAGTAATAAAAATTGGAGACTTAGCAGAACCTTATATAAAAGCTCTAAGAAAAGCTTATAGACAACAAAATGAAGAATCTTCAAATCTTCTTATAAGAATAAAAAATAGTAAAGGAGTTTGGTATTATACAGCTGCAATTGAGTTTCTTATTGGACCTTTAAAAAGCGATAAAATAGTTTATCTTACTACAAATTCTTGTTTTGTGTATGAGTCAGTGAACAAGAAGGTTATGCGAGTATTCTATATAGGAGTTACTGCAAGTAGGGAGTATAAGTGTTATTCTTTGTCTAGTAAAACTGGAATTGACTGTTATCTGAATCCTAGATGTAATATCTTCGTAGTTGATAATACATTGTATGCGCAAAAAAAATCTGGTGAATTTATTCAATTAATTAACAAACCTAATGCTGACAATTACAATGTATATGATGGAGATAGAAAAATTGTAATTATTGGATACCACGATAATTATCCTGTTTATCTTGGATATTATTGCAATGGTAACGAGATAAAGGAAGAGTATATACTTGAACGAATTGCAGAAGGTTATAATAAAGCTCATATCTGTAAAAGTGGTGATAATATTATAGGTATTGATTCTAATAAAGAAATTCTATTTTTTGCTAAAGGAAAAAATTGCTATAAAAAGAAAATGGAAGGCCACGGTATTTATGTTGTTGAAGATTCTAACGATGAAATTAGACTTTACTACAAAAATGGTTGGAAAATTGATTGTGATCCTGGTTATGGTGATAGGTGTTCTTATTCTTCAGATTAAAAGTATAATCTATAATGTAGGAATTAAAAATTCCTACTAAAAATAGTTCAAATTTGAACTTTATCCCTTAAAGTAAATGCAAATAAAAAATGCGTATACTTTAAGGGGATTTTTTTTATAGGAAAGTTATACTTAATTAAGAAATATAACCTCTTTGCAAGAATATTGATACTTTAGATATAGTAGAATTGAAGTCACACTTTATGTATGGTGTAAGAAAGTTTTAGCTAATATAATATTTTTAAAGCAAGGAACTTAACATTTATGAAGAGTTTAAAAAGAACTTTTGATTGCAATTTTATATTAAGTATGGTAGAATGTTATCGAATTTAAAATTTCACTTACCTCTATGTATAACAAACTAGTAATAACTAATAAAAATTTTTGGGAGGGATATATGACGAAAAGTAACAAGTAAAGGATACAGTTTCACAGTTACATTTTATTTTAACTTTAAGGAGGAGAAAAGATGAAAACTTTTAGTATTGAAGGTAAGTTTCAGCAAAGAGGAGTGTATAGTGATTTACCAGCAGATTTTAAAGGCTACTTTGTACTTGAAGATAATAGTCAAATAAAAGGTTATATGGAGGAACAGTATCAATCTCAATTTGATAAAACAAGATATATATATGGAAAATATAATGAAGTAATTAATAATCTTGTATATTTAAAATTATCTACAATACGTTATCTTTCACCACTTCTTTATTGTTTTCCTAATATAGAAAAAGAAGGATGTTGGACTGCATTTAGTAGTATGTTTGGAGGTTTCTTTTCTTATGGTCAAGCAGAAGGATATGCTAAGGTAACTATTAAGGAAGAACCGAAAAAGCATCCAGAAGAAGTTCTTGAAGTTTTTAATAAAGTAATTCAAGATGGATGGAAGCTTAATATATCTCTTATTGAACAAGGTATTGATGAGTATATGGGAGATATTATTAAATAAGGAACTTTAAACCCCTTAAAGTAAACACAAAAAATGTGAATACTTTAAGGGTACTTTTATGCATAAAAATTCATAAAAATAAAGTCATAAACTATTGTAAAAAAGAAGAAAATATAGTAGAATTAATTTAGAGGTTAAGGTAAAATAAAATATGTAAACTAAAGG
>CANQLD010000064.1 GCA_947624625.1 uncultured Clostridia bacterium
AGCATGCGTTCTTTTATATTTATTTAATTCTGTTATAGTTGCTTGGTCAGCACTATCAATAAATACATTTCTAGCAAGTCCCCATTCTTTTTGATTTCTATCTAAGAAATCAACAAAATTTGTAACTGTGTCGCTTGGTGCAATTGGGTTACTTAAATCTCTATTGTTATATATTCTTTCATCTAATATAATTAATTCTCGTTCATCTGTAATACCCATAAATAACATTGATATTGTATCTGGACTTTTGCTTGAATATGCTGTATCCAATCCTGCACTAAATTGAATATATGTTTTTTTCTTTGCCTCTTCTTTAGTAATTACATGTTTACTTTTATCAAAATTACTAAAAACCAATCCTGTTGCTTTTCCTCTTAATCCAAGTATTTTATTTTTATACAATTTAGTACCCGTAGGAACAGATTCTATTATTTGCTTTTTCTTTTCCTCGGTTAAACTTAAATTATGATCGAAAGTAAAATACCACCAAGTCCAGTCTGAAACTTGAGGTAAATTCAATTGTTTTAACAATTCATTTGGCGCATCATTTTTATATTTATCTATAGGCCTAGATTTATTAACATATTGTGTGTAGCATTCCTTATTTGGATCATCTGGATTTAATGTACATAGTCTATAATCAGCTCTCATGAATGCTTCACGTACAAAATCCATATCTGCTATATTAAATTCATCTATGAATAGGCCATAGCATTGTCCTCCTAATGCCTTTTTCCATCTTGCTTTATCATCGTATCCTAATGTATAAATTACTTTCACACCGTTTTCTGTATAAAACAATATATGAGGCATTCGTATTTTCCCTGCTCCCAATGGATTGTATTTTATTAATCCACCTTGCTCATAATCTCCAAATATATCTATTAAACCATTATCAGAATTTATTATATTTTTTTCAATAGTTCCTAAATCTAAACCAGAGATTATACTCGGCTTTGAACCTTTATAATCAGCTATTTTAAACATAAATTTAGGTATAGCTACTGTAGTTTTTCCTGCAAATGTAGTTCCCTCCAAAAATTCAGCACTACAATCATGATCTAAAAAATCAATATATTTTTTGCTTAAAGGGAATACCTCATTCACGTTTATCACTCAATTGTTTATTAATTGATGTCAATATTTTAGAAGCTTCTGGATTTTCTATTTTTATACTTTCTTTTGGTTTTTCTCCAATAGTATCTCTTATTACCTCAAATGCTTTGGTATTACCATTCATAGCTTCTTTAATTAAAGATAAACTTATCTTTTTTTGTGTATCTCCCTCTGATAATAATAGCAATAGTTCTTCTTTTAATGCTTTTCTTTCTTTTCTAGCCTTACCAGAAGCAATGCCACCTTTTTTACCCAGTTCTCTCGCTTCCTTCTCGCTTTGTACCGGCTTTAAATTCTTTTCGTTTGCCATTATTATCACCTACTATCTTTTCCTTTTCTTCACACTCTTTTGCTTTAGGACATCTTTTACACCTATACTTAAAGCAAAAGTATATATCATCCTTTTTCATAGCCTTACCCTTTTTGTAAATTCTTCTTTTATTAAAATTTTCCCTTTTTTACCTCTGTCTGAACAATGTTCTCTTTCAAAACTCTGTAATACTTGATGTATTTGTCTTAAGTTTTCTATATCAAGATAACCTTTAATGTTCATGTCTATCATTTCGCTTGTTATGTAACAGAACATATCATAATCTTTTGCCTCTATTAAATGCAAATAAGGGTGACTTGATTTACCACATAGTATTGCTCCATTCCATCTTTCATATGGTCCATTATTTCTATTTGGTATTATCAAGTGATGGAAGTTATATATATCGTTCTTTTGGAGACAATATCCCATGAAATCATAACCTAACTGTTTAATTTTAAATTCATTTATCATAAGTTTAGTTATTTCTTTCATAAACTATCACCTACAAAAAATAGAACTATTTCTAGTTCTATTCGACTGCTATACAACAATCCCCAACAATGTTCCTTGAAAAAATACAAAAACGGTGCTTCTCACACTAATTCATTATAGCCATTTATTATTCAGTCACTAGCCAGTTAAAGCCCTCTATAAGTAGCGACCTTATATCTTCCTTAACCTTTATTTACTACATCGGATTCTTTACCGACAACTTTCACACACATTAGGTATAATTAAAAAATTCCATGCTTTTTGAACTTTTCACTATCATTAATCCTTATTATGCAGATTTGTGCTACTCGTACCAGTTTCTAATCTTATACTCCTATTACTAGGTATCAACTGCACTTTGGTTTATTGGTATTCATATTAAGTACTTTACTCACCACAAGTAATATACTTTGTATGGCATTCTCCCTAATTAAATTTAGGTTTTTACAGATTACCAACGATTAGTCCTGTACCATATAAAACTCTATAACGAACAACTATTATCTTTTTCCCTACTTAGTAGGTCTCCGACATTATTGTCGCCAACATATCGCACTCAATCCCCTTTAAAATCTCTCTCAAAGGTAATAAGAACAAGATAATATCTATGCTACATTGTATTGTAGTTTGTCACATAGTTCATTTATGTACTTTTTCAAAGAACATTGTTATGTGCTATTAATTAGCACTACACTAGATAATATAAATAAAACTATTACCTAGTGTACTGATAATTAAATCAGCACTTCATTTTTGTGTGAATAATGAAAAACAAAGATTTACACTCGTACCTTATTGGTACTGTACTAATAAAATCTAAAGTTGATTCTATCAGTACACTACCTATAAAGTAGTGTATTTTAAGAATTAAAAGGGGTTCACATCATGTGTATTAGTTCTTGTACTAATTCCACAATACCATAATAATACTATTGATGTTCACTTTTGTTCACTTTTTCAAATTTATTAATTATATTCCATATTTGAGTTCTACTTAGATTATTGTGCTTTGCTGATATTTTGGCATTACTCCACTTGAATAATCTTTTTTCTATGTAAATTTGTTTATCGTAATCATTTGCTTTGCGATATAATTCGTATTTTTTATCTTTTGCTGTATTAAGATTTGATAATCTTTTTAATGCATCATCTAAATATGATGATATTTGAGCTAATTGTATTAATGCATCCTCTCTTGAAAATCTACCACCTTTTACTATTTCTTTAGATGGATCTGATGCTTTTATTCCTACTTTAGTTTCTAATCTTTCTATTTCTCTTTTATAATATTCTATGTCTATGTTGGTATCTTCTATTTGCTCTTTTAGTTCAAATAATTCCATTTATACCTCCTATTTTATTCCCCTGAAATAAAATTTAGTTTAAATTAAACATTGATAATATATCTTCACCTGCATATGTCGTTGGTAATTTACCATCCCATTTTTCAATAAATTGTTTTACTATTAATTCATCAGTCAAAGTTTGTTTTAACAGTTCATTTGCCTCTTTTGTAGCTTGTGCTTCTACAACTTTCTTTTCTGCTTCTATTTTAGATTTCTCTAATTCTTGTTGTGCTGTTAATACTTTTTGTTCTGCTACTTGTTTTTCTTCAATCGCTGTACTGTATGCCTCACTAAAATCTAAATCTATAATATTAAAATCTTCTATAACAATACCATACTTATTAACTTTATTTTGTATTTCTTCTAAGCATTCATCACTTACTTGGTTTCTCATTGTAATTGTTTGTTCAGCAGTATATTTGCTCATAACTGCTTTAATGCTTTCTTGTATTGCTGGTATTAATACTGTATCTTTATACCCACTACCAACTTGCTTATATAAACTTACTGCACTTTCTTTTTTTACTTTATAATTTACTGCTAATTGAGTAGTTATAGTTTGTAAATCTTTTGATGAACTTTCTGTATCTAACTCCACCTTTTGTACTTTTATATTTACTTTCTTTATTTTTTCTATATATGGTATTTTAAAATTAATTCCTTCATTTAAACTGCTATCTACTATTTTGCCAAATCTAACTTTTAACCCTACTTCTCCACTTTTTATTGTTGCAAATGATGAAAATATAGTTATAAGTATAAATAATCCTACAACACAAAATACAGTTATTTTTGGTATATTGTATACCTCTACTTCTTTTTTCTCATTTGAATAATACCCCTCTTCAATTTTTGTTTTTTTAAAATTAAATATTTTCTTTAACATCTTTCTTTTCCTCCAATTCATTAAATTTATTTTCATATCTAACTCTTAAAATTTCCAATAATGTATAATTCATTCTTACTTTATCTCTTAATTTAAGTATTGAAAAGTTTAATATCAATATACTTACATTAGTTATTATTATTGACAAATTAATCCATATCATATTTCTTCTTTCTATCCCATTCTTCTTGATAACAATCTTCACATACCCCGTATCCTAGTCCTATACCATTGTGAATTTCCTTTGATGTATATGTTTCTCCAAATAAAATTCTTTTACCACAGTGAGGGCAATTTACTACCTCTTCCATATCAGAACAATATAAGGGGCAATTCCATTCATCTGGTATCTCATATGGTTCATATTTATGTAATCTAACATTCCATCTATTTAATTGCATGAATTCACCCCTCTTTTATTTTAAAAAGTCTGTACCATTTTCCATATTCAGAGTCTCTTATTTTATCTACTATACCTTTTTTAGATTTTGATATATAACTGTATATTACTTCAACTGTCGTATTAAACCATTTTGCACAGTCTTTATAATTATCAAATACAGTTATCAAATTATCTTCTAAATCATAACAACCTATCATTATTTCTTACCCTCTTTCAATTCTTGTAACTCATCTTTACAATCCATATATACATTTCTAATTGTTTCTAAAAAATCTTTAACATCTTTACTCATTCTTTACCACCTAACTTGCAAAATACGTTAAAAGCCATTTAAACCACATTGCAAATAAAGTTAATATCCCTAAACTTACGATAATGCCAATTATAACAAATATAGCACTGATAAATGTTTCATTTTTTAATAGTCTTTTCATTCTTTACCACCTTTATTAATAAAATCTAGGACTTCTTGAAAAGCATTTAATTCTCCAAGTTGCCTACTTATAATCTTTTCTAATTCTTCTATAGTATCTTGTTCTTTATCAAATTTTATTGTATCTAATCTTTTTCTTATGTTTTCTTCCAAAAACTTAATAAGTTGTTGTTTCTCTACATTTAATTTTGTTACTTCATTGGCATAATTTATTTGATAATACTTAGTTTTCATTTTATTTTTCCTCCAATTTTTCTATCAACTTTTTAATTAAATTTAATTCTTCTTTACCAAAGCCACCATCAAGAACAATGTGTTTTTTTCTATAATCAATATATAAATTATTCATTACATATCCATCACTATCTATTAACTTTAATAAACGAAAACTATGACTATTTGGATGATAATGATAGTTATATCCCACTTTCCCAAACTCACTTATAATATCTTCAAACT
>CANQLD010000065.1 GCA_947624625.1 uncultured Clostridia bacterium
GTATATTGGAATTGGTGCAAGTGCTTCAAGCTTTTTTGCTGGTAGTAGATATACAAATACAAACGATATAAAAGAATATATACATAATATAAATAATAATATATGCACAATAACTTTTAAGCAAGATATGGATAAACTAGATTTAATGAAAGAATATGTAATTTTATCTTTAAGACTTGCTAAAGGTTTGGACAAGACTAGATTTATAAATAAATTTAATGTTGATATAATGAAGATTTTTAAAAATGAAATAAAAAAATTAAAAGATGAAAAATTAATCGTTGAAGATAAAAATTCTATTTTTCTTACTAAAAGAGGGATGGAAGTAGCAAATATAGTATGGCAAGAATTTATTTAATAGGAGAGAAAAGGTATGAAAAGTTTTTTAGTAATTGATGGAAATAGTATAATGAATAGAGCATTTTATGGACTTTCAAATTTAAGGATGTTTTCTAAAACAGCTGGTATTCATACTAACGCATTATATGCTTTTTTAAATATATATTGGATGATATTAGATAAAATAAAACCTGATTACATAGCAGTATCTTTTGACTTACATGCTCCAACATTTAGACATAAAATGTATGACGAATATAAAGGAACAAGAAAAGGTATGCCTGATGAATTAAGGGAACAAATGCCAGTTATAAAAGAAATATTAACAGCAATGAATGTACCTATTCTTGAACTTGAAGGTTATGAGGCTGACGATATTTTAGGTACAGTTGCAAAGAAAAATACTCAAAATAATATATTTACATATATTTTAACAGGAGACAAAGACTCTTTTCAGCTTATAAGCGATACAACATCAATTATTATTCCAACAACAAAAATGGGAAAAACTGAATACACTATTTATACTCCAAGTTTACTAAAAGAAAAACAAAATATTGTACCTTGTCAAATAATAGATATTAAATCTTTAATGGGAGATAGTTCAGATAATATTCCAGGAGTAAAGGGAATAGGAGAAAAAACTGCGTATAACCTTATATGGAAATATGATAATCTTGAGAATATATATAATAATATTGAAAATTTAGATGTAACTCCTAAGATAAAAGAAAAATTAGTAGAAGATAAAGAAATGGCTTTTTTAAGTAAAACACTTGCAACTATAGATACAAATGCTCCTATTGAGCTATCTTACGAAAATTCTTTGTGCACTGATGTTAACTTAGAAGAGTTATATATGCTATTTAGGAAACTAGAATTTACAAAGTTTATGGATAAATACGATTTTTCTAAAGTTGAAAAAAAAGATAATTTAGTTAATGAAAACAAAATAAATTTAGAAGAATTTGTAAATATTAAATCATTTGAAGTTTTAGATAGCAAGAATATATTTTACTTTTTAGATATATTAAATAATGTGTTTTTAGAAAATGAAATATCATATATATTAAATATTCCAGATAATGACTATTTTGAGCTAAATTTAAGATTAAACAAGGCTATACTTGGAATATACTCGCCTCAAAATGATACTACTTATTTGTTAAATATTGAAGATTTACAAAACAAAAACAAAGATGTATTAATGAAAATACTAAAAGGTTTTGCTATGTCAAGTGCAAAAAAATATGGCTTTAATATGAAACAAGATATCCGTTTCTTATTTGATAATGTAACAGATAAAGTATGTAATTTTACATATGATATTATGATAGCATATTATTTAATGGATTCTTTAAGAGCAAATTATGATATTGAATATATATTAAATGATATTTATGGCATAATTCTTAATATTCCAAACACAAATAACAATGAAAATGTACAACTTTCATTATTTGGAGAAGAAACTGAAGAAAAGGAATTTTTAACTGATGTTGAAAAGAAAAATATAACACTTTATCTTAAGGCTATATTTAATTCTAAAAATGAAGTTTTAAGCAAATTAGAAAAACTTGATATGCTTGAATTATTTGAAAATATTGAAATGCCACTTGAGGAAACACTTGCATTTATGGAGCATACAGGTATGTACATTGATGTAGATAAACTAAATGAGTATGATATTGAAATAACTAATAGACTTAAAGTTTTGGAAGAGGATATATACAAACTTGCAGGAGAGGAATTTAATATAAACTCTACACAACAACTAGGTCATATATTATTTGATGTTTTAGGATTGCCAGTTATAAAAAAAGGAAAAACTGGTTATTCAACTGATAAAACAGTTTTAGAGGAATTATATGATAAACATCCAATAATTGATTTAATCCTTGAATATAGACAAACAATAAAGCTAAAAACAACATACGTAGACGGATTAAAAAGTAAAATAGCAAGTGATGGAAGAATTCATACTACATTTATGCAAACTGTTACATCAACTGGTAGACTTAGTAGTGTTGAACCAAATTTACAAAATATCCCTGTAAAAATGGAACTTGGAAGAAAAATACGAAGCTTTTTTGTAGCTCCAAATGAAAATGTAATTATTGATGCAGATTATAGTCAAATTGAACTTCGTGTACTTGCACACATATCAGATGATGAAACAATGATTGACGCATTTAAAAATAATATTGATATTCATAAGGTTACTGCCTCTCAAGTATTTCAAGTAAATTTAGAAGATGTAACACACGAAATGCGTTCAAAGGCAAAAGCTGTAAATTTTGGAATTGTTTATGGAATAAGTGAATTTGGCCTTGCTAAAAATATTTCTACATCAAGGAAAGAGGCAGCTACATATATAAATAATTATCTAACAAAATACCATAAAATTAAAGAATTTATGGAAGATATTGTTATTAAAGCAAAAGAGCAGGGGTATGTTACAACACTATTTAATAGAAGAAGATATATAAATGAGTTAAAAAACAAAAATAAAAATATTGTACAATTTGGTGAAAGAGTAGCAATGAATACTCCAATTCAAGGTACGGCTGCTGACATAATTAAACTTGCAATGAATAAAATATACTATAAAATGAAAGAGAAAAATTTAAAATCAAAACTTATTATGCAAGTTCACGACGAGCTTATTATAGAAACAGTGCCGGATGAAGTAGAACAAGTAAAGGAGATTATGTATGATTCAATGGAAAATATAATTTCACTTAAAGTTCCACTTGTAATTGATTTAAACATAGGAAAAAGTTGGTATGATGCTAAATAATATACATTAGAAAATCATACTAAAAAGGAAGGTAAAAAATGCAATCTAAAATTATAAAGACATTTAAGAGATTAATTAAATTTTTAATAATATCACTATTTATATTACTCACTTTAGTAATACTTGCAAGAGAATTAGTTTATCCAAGACTACATTTTGATATTATAAAAGAAGAAGCTAGTAAAAATAATATTGATCCATATTTGATACTTAGTGTTATTAGAACAGAAAGCAAGTTTAATAGCTTTGCTACATCTAATAAAAGGGCAAAAGGACTTATGCAGCTTGTTGATTCAACTGCAAATGAAGTAATAAAAAAAGCAAATATAGTATCAAATATAGATAACTTGGATTTGTATGATGTCAATACAAATATTTCAATTGGATGTAAATATTTAGCTTATCTAATAAATCATTATAATGGTAATTATTATCTAGCAATATGTGCATATAATGCTGGTATGGGAAATGTAGATAGGTGGATAGAACAAGGGATATTATCAAATAATTTAGATTATCATATTAATGCTAATATACCATTTAATGAAACAAGAAATTATCTTGAAAAAGTTATAAATACATATAATATTTATAGAAAATTATATTAATACTACATTTAAGCTACACAAAAAGGGAAAAATATGTTAAAATATATATATACACATAAAAGGAGGAATTATAATGTCAGGACATTCAAAATGGGCAAATATAAAAAGAAAAAAAGAAGCTACAGATTCTAAGAAAGCAAATATATTTTCAAAAATCGGAAAAGAACTTACTGTAGCAGTTAAAACAGGTGGTAGTGGAGATCCAAATGTAAATTCTAAATTAAAGGATGTTATATCAAAGGCTAAAGCAAATAATATGCCAAATGATAATATTAATAGATGTATCCAAAAAGCTTTAGGTGATTCTAATTCTGCAAATTATGAAGAAATAACTTATGAAGGATTTGGACCTTGTCAAACTGCAGTTATAGTAGAAGTAGTGACTGATAATAAAAATAGAGCTGCAGCAGATATAAGAAGTATTTTTTCAAAATCAGGTGGTAGCTTAGGACAAACTGGTAGTGTAGGGTATATGTTTGAGAAAAAAGGATATATACTAATTGAAAATACTGGAGAAATTGATGAAGATGATTTAATGTTAAATGCTTTAGATAATGGAGCAGAGGATTTTGTTTCTGAGGAGGGGTACATTGAAATTACATCACTTCCAGAAAACTTTTCTAAACTTAGAGATTATATAGATAGTCTTAATTTAAAGGTTGAAGCTTCAGAAATAAGACAAATAGCTACAATGAAAAAAGAACTAACTGATGAAGAAGAAGTAAAATTCCAAAATTTCTTAGATAAATTGGAAGATAATGACGATGTTCAAAATGTTTGGCATAATGCTGATATTTAATACATAAAAATGTAATAAAATTGTAACTTTTTTCTTAAAAAGTATTGACTTTACATAAAATTAATGTTATAATTGTAATGTAATTGGTTATAGGGGGTGTAAAAATGTACTATGATAACAAATCAACATTTTATGTTAAACAATATGGACCAGCAATTTTAGTTTTATTCTTATCATTTGTTTTAATTGGTAGTGGAATATATATATATATATCAAAAAATAGTACTTCTGATACACCTGATAAGGAAGTAATCGTTGCAAGTGATAAATTAGAAAACGAAGAAAAAATAGAAGAAACTAATACTGTTGTTGAAGATAATAAAACAGAAGTACCAGTAGAAAATAATACTCCTGTTCAAGAAGAAATTTTAACAACTTTACCTGAAGAATATTCTAATTTAAAAGTACTTGAAAAATCATCAGATTTAGTTTTTGATAAAGTTTTAGATAATAACAAAATTAGGGTTACTATACCAAATACAGCAAAAAAATTTGATATTACATTAATCGGTGTAAACTTCAATAATTCTATAACTGATGTAAATGCAAAAATGCAAAGCGAATTAAGTGGTAAAACTGTAAAAATTGCTTTTGATGAAGTAAAAGTAGATAAATCTCAAATTTATGCATATATATATATAAATGACGAATTATATAATGCTAAAATATTAAAAAGTGGATATGCTACTTTTCAAGAAGAACCTAAAAACAAAAGTTTAGCCACAAATTTAAAACAAGCTCAAACTTATGCGAAACAAACAACTGCAGGTATTTGGGCAAATTAACAAAGTATGCCGAGCTAGGGAAAAACCTTAGTTTTCATATATCAACCTCTTATGATCGCCTCTATAGCAATGTAGAGGCATCT
>CANQLD010000066.1 GCA_947624625.1 uncultured Clostridia bacterium
CCCTATGATTATTTTTATTTTATCATAGAAAGAAATTTTTTACTATTCTTACTTTACACAAAATTTTAGATACACTCCTTAAAAATAATCAAGCTATACTTTTTTCTCATTAATTATCTTTTTCTTCTTTTCTTACCTCTTTAATTGACGATATTGCACACCATATAATAAATATAATTATAAACGTACAAAAAGGAAAAATAACAACACAAAGCAGCATCCATTTTAAAATATCAAATATTAGTGGCCAAATACTACTTTTTATATATGTTCCATTTTCTATAAATTCTATTGTACAATATTGTGTATTTTTACTTAACAAAAATGCTGATAGAACTTTTACTCTATTTCTATTAAATATTAATTCATCCCCGTTTTTCAAAATAATATCTAAAGTCGAATTAGTATTGGCAATATCAGAGAATCCTTTACTATCAAAAAAGCTATTTCCATCATCTTCACTTTCAATATTTAAGTGAAAACTTTTATATGGAACATTTGCTATTCCATTATTCCATATTTCTACTGCAAAGTTTACATCATCAGTCTCATTTGGCATTTTAACTCCACTAAGGCCGTGTACTGAATAAATCAAGCTAGGTAAAAAACAAATAATTAAAACCACAGTATTTACTACATACTTATTCCATTTTTTATTTTTCCGTACTGTTTCTTTAGCCATTTTTCTCATCCTCCCGTATTAACTTAAGATTTTAAATGATTTTTATGACCATATTATACCATAATAAACCAAAACACGCAAATAACTAGTATCTTTTTCTTTAAAATTACTTCTTTTTTTTATTCTTTTTTATTATACAAGTTAATAATATAAAACTGAAAATAACTATTAAAATTATTATAATAACTACTCTTTTTTGTATTTGTTTATTCTGCTTTATATCATCACTTACATCTTCATTATTTTTTATTTTTTCTACTATATCCACATAATTATCTGCTTTGTCATAAATTTCTACTGTCTCTTTAATACTATTTTGCACTTTTTCATTATACCCTACAAAATATGTAGCCCCAATTACTGTTACAGGAAATTTATCTTTTTTTATTTTAAGTGCATCTTTTATTTTATCATACAATTCTTCATCTTCATTTACATTAATATATTCTTTTTGTATATTTACATTTTCATCTAATAAATTTTTTTCTTGAGTATATTCACCATTTTCTTCATTATATAAAACGTAAACATTTACATTACTATATAAAGAAGAATTTGTTACTATTGCATAAGATAAAGAATTAATACAAAGTAATACAAAAAATAAACTTACGCATAATAATTTTTTCATTTTACCTCCTCGTATAGATTTTAATTAAGGTGTGATGAAAATCACCACACCTTAATATATCTTTACTAAATATGTGAATTCCACCAGTCTTGACCAGCTTTAACAAAATCTGCTATATCTTTAAGTGTCAACTCTTCAGTACCTTCTTTTAAAACTTCTAATGGTCCACCAACTTCTGTAGTTCCTACATTACTAATTTGCAAATTAATTTTATTTTTAGTATAATCATCATTTTCACCTTTTATTGAAAAATCAGCACAAATCATACTAGTTATATAGCCATCTTTTATAGTTACTTCTAATTCAACAGTTTCACTACCATCTAAAGTATATTTCTTTTCTAGTTCTTTCAAACTTTCAAAATCATTATAATTAGTATTTATCCAATTATCAAATTTTGCTTTATTTATAGTTATTTTATATGTATTATCAGAAGTTTCTTCTACTGTATTTATAGCATAAATATTATCAACTGCTTTTTCATAAATAACATCTTTTAATAATTCTAGTTCAAAGACACCATATCCTATTCTTGAGAAAGTGCTATTAAACCTCCAACTTCCTCCTTTTAAGTAAACAGGATTTGAAACAGAAGTTTCCATATTTTTTTCAACATTTACTTTTGTTGTTTCTGAAGCATTTGCGTCTACTTCTTTTTTATTAAAAGTATAAGACTCCCCATCTCCATTTGTAACTTTTACAAGTCTTCTTCCTGTTTCTTTATCATACATAGTAGTATCTTTACTTATAACACTCTTTATATCATTATCTCTTGTTATTGTTAAATTTTTAGCATTTTGAGTTTTTTCCGCTGCCTTATTTATAACTTCTTCAAGAGTTTCTAATTCATTATAATCAATTTTGTAAATGTCTGGTTGTATTTTGCCTACTTCTCCATCAACATCTACTGAAATTTCATATACTTTTCCACTATCACCTGTAATTTTTGAATTCTTGATAGCTTCTAAATTTAATTTAATTGTTTTTTCATCAATTACTGTTACAATTTCATTTTCACTACCTACACCATAAGTATATGTTTTTTCTTCTTCATTTGGATTTGTAACTATTACTGTTGATACATTATCTACAAATTTTTCTGATGTTATTGTTACTGGTATATTAAATTTTCCTTCGCTTTGAGTTTTTAATGTTCCAGAAATTTTATTTCCATTTGATTCTAATCCTGAAATTTTTTCAAATTCAAGTGTTGATTGTGGTTTTTGACCATATATGGCATATGCTACATTTGTATCGTGAGGAATAAGTACATTTTGAGCTAATTCACCACCTACTACCATTTTTCCAGAAGTAGTATTTCCAATTCTAAAGCATTTAAATACAGTTCCACTATCTTCATACTCAGGAGTTTTATCTACTTCATAACCTATTTTCTTAATATCTATTTCTTCATTATAGTAATAAATTTGAATATAATCGTAAGGATGGTCTTTTTTTGTAGTATCAAATACACCCATAAAATACAATTGTGAATTATTTGGATTAGTGTAGTAGAAAGCTCCATAGTATCTTTCGGTAGTTGTATTAAAATCATTATTTGTTCTATCTACAACATAATAACTTCTATTTTTAGTCATACCCGCTACATTTCTAGCACTACCTGTTGTTTTAAAATCTGATTGTGCAGCGGTTTCACCTTTTCCTGCTTTATCTTCATTTTCCCCTGCTATTTCTCCTGGGAATGCATAACTATTAATTACTGAAATTGTAGGTATATTATATGATTCGTTTAAATTTACTACATTAGTTGCACCTGTTAAATTACCTTCTACTATAATACCTGCATTAATTCCTTTATTTTTAGCCTCTTCAGGTGATGTAATACCAGATACATCTATATTATTAACTGTAACGTTAGCTCCTTCTTCAATTTTTAATTCAGCTTTTTTTCCTCCTGTAAGCTTTAAATCAGAAATTGTAACTGTACCACTTTGAACATCAAGTGCATAATCACCTTTTGCAGTTATTGTTGTATCCTTTGAATTATCTACTGGCTTAATATTTACTTCTGTTTTTGCAATAATATCTATGGTGCTGTCTTCACTATAATCAGAATCATCAATATATACTGTAGTATAACTATTCTCATTTTCAATAGCATCACTTATTTTCTTAGCACCTAGATTAGATTTCGGAGTTTGATTTACAACTACAAAATCAGAGTCAAATTTAAATGTATAAGTTTTTTTATCAGCAGCTAAATCATTTCCTTCATTATCTACTAATTTTACTGTACTATCTATATCGCCAATTTTTATCGTAAATGACTTACCTTCATATTCTAACTGGTCTAATGTTGCATTTTCTTCATCAATTGATTTTTCATCAAAAGCATCTTTTGCTCCTTTAATTATTTCTTTCTTTAATGCTTTTCCTTTATCACTTAAAAACTTTCTTTCATCATTTTCCTCGTATGTATTTTCACCATCAGCAGTATAGTCTATAGTATATTTCTCAGAAGCACTATTACCATCAACTGTTAATGAAATATCTTTAATTTCTCCTTTTTCTAGTAAATAAGCTATTGTTCCAGGAACGCTTGTTTTTGCAATATCTGTTAAAGGTTCATTAGCCTTTTTAATATTTATAGTAATATCATTGTCCACTTTAGATAATTCAAATCCTTCAAATTTATCTGAATATATTGTTGTATCACTATTTAAATCTTCAATAACATCTTCCATAAATTTGTCTACATTTAAATTCCAATGTGCAGTTAAAATTTCGTCTGTATCCTTTTTAGCTACATAATTTTCAACTTTTCCCTCACTGCCATACCAGCCATCAAATTTACGATAATCTGTACTAATATCTTCCATATTTTTTAGAGTAACTTTTTCATTTTCGTATGCAACTACTGTTTCTTCTTTATTTTTACCCTCATTATCTTTATATTTATATGTTATTTTATTTTCTGTTTCAAAAGCTAAATCTGAATAATCAATACTATACTCTTCAGGAAGGAAAGCAAATCCTGTATCTTTATCTTGATTAGCTCCTTTACCTGGTGTACCATCATAATCTATTTGATATTTTATTATTTTCTGATTTCCACTATCTCCATAATTTTTGCCTTCCCTTTCAATTCTAAATAATACAAGTACCCAACCTTGCTTATATTCTGCTTCAGTTGGAGTATATTCTTTCTTTTCTCCACTTTCAGTATTTAATATAATTGTCCAAGTATTTTTGTAATTATCTAATCTTTTATCTCCATTACCTGGAAATTCTACTTTAATTGGTACAAAGTACCCTTCATTATTTAAAAATCCTTGTTCTAAAGTTTGTTCCTTAATTATTCCTTCTAATCCATTTTTATATTCATAATATTCTGGTTCTTCTTGAGAGGCCATTTTTATACTTACTTCACTACTTGCATTATAATTATATCCATATTTTTCTAGTTCTTTGTATTCAGGAGATTCTTCCTCCAAATTTTCCTTCTTAGTTATTACGTCATAATTGCCAAAATCTCCTCTAGATGTATCTTGTAATATTAGTCCACTCCAGTCTATTGTTACTGTATATGGCTCATATTTTGTACTATCTTTGCCATCTAAATCTAATGTAATAGTAAACACTCTATCTTCATTTGCTCCACCATCTTCAAATGTTTCACAAAGAGCCTTTAATATATATAATTCTCCTGTTGA
>CANQLD010000067.1 GCA_947624625.1 uncultured Clostridia bacterium
GGCCATTAGCTCAGTTGGCAGAGCACTTGACTTTTAATCAAGTTGTCCGCAGTTCGAATCTGCGATGGCTCACCATTTAAGCGGCCCGTTGGTCAATCGGTTAAGACATCGCCCTTTCACGGCGGAGTGAGGAGTTCGACTCTCCTACGGGTCACCAAAAGCATTGTAAATACGAACCTGTATGGTATTTTTATAGGTGAAGAGTGTATGAATAAAAAAAATGTTATAATTATAATTGTTATTATAATAGTTGTTGCACTAGCAATTTTAGGTGTTATAAAATTATTCAGTAGCAAAACAAAAGACTCAGAATCTGATATTAAAGTTTATCCATTATCTGATATTAACATATCTGATTCAAGTGCTAATTTAATTTTTGCAAAAAATATTGATAGTACAAATCAACAAGAAGAATTACATGTAAGTGAAGGTTTTGAATACATTTTTAATAGTGCTGGCTCTCAACATTCCGTTAAAGTAGTAGAATTAACAGACGACTATATTACATTATCTCTAAACTCTAAAGAGGGATTAGCTCCTACTATGAACTCTGGTGGATTTGGTTTAATCGATAGATATGATGAGTTAACAATAAAAAAGAATACAGGCATACATTTAAATGTACAAGTAACAGACAATTTTGATGGCGGAGTATATTTCTTCTATGTCAGTCATTAAAATAAAAATGTAAATACACACATCTATTAATACATTATAATTTCGTATTTTATAATTTTTAAAGCACCTATTGTGCTATATGCTGGAATAGCTCAGCTGGTAGAGCAGCGGTCTTGTAAACCGCAGGTCGTCAGTTCAAATCTGACTTCCAGCTCCATTAGGAATATATTTTAGTCAAGCCTTTTCTTAGTTTTAGGCTTGATTTTTTTATTATACATTTTTCTTCATTTTTACCATTTTTTATATATTTTTTAAAAAAATTTGCCCAAGATATTTTGAAAAAATCAAAGGCTATCTAATAAATAACTTTTTTATCATATTTATTTTCATTAAACTAGATTTTATAACTAAATTAATATATAATAAACTTGTTATTAATGGAGGCTATAAAATGAAAGAAGTAAATGAAAAACAAAGTATTTGGAGTAAAATAAGGCAAATATTTTCTTTAAAACTAGATTTAGCAGAAGAAGACCAAATAGAAGAAGGAATAATAAGTAGTTCAAAACTATATGGAACTAATATGTGCATATTAATCTGTTCTATTATAATTGCAAGTATAGGTTTAAATATGAACTCTATTGCTACAATAATTGGTGCAATGCTAATTTCACCTTTAATGGGGCCTATTATTGCAATTGGATATAGTATTGCAACAAATAATATGAAACTTGCAAAAACAGCACTAACAAATTTAATACTTCAAATTATTATTGCACTTGCTGCATCAACAATATATTTTTGCATATCTCCAATAAAAACAGAAACATCTGAAATATTAAATAGAGTTTATCCAACTATATGGGATGTTCTAATTGCTATATTTGGTGGAATTGCAGGAATAATTGGAATTACAAGAAAAGAAAAAAGCAATGTAATACCAGGAGTTTCAATTGCAACAGCATTAATGCCACCAATATGTACAGCTGGTTTTGGAATAGCTACAGGAAGTATTGAACATTTTGCAGGAGCAATGTATTTATTCTTAATTAATAGTTTCTTTATAGGGCTAACAGCAGCACTAGTTACAAAAATATTAAAACTTCCTGTAAAAGAAAATATCAAAAACAAAACAACTACTCATATTAAAATTGCAATTACAGTATTTTGCATTGTAATGATTATTCCAAGTATTATATTTGCTATAAATGTAGCACAAGATACATTTTTAAGAAAAAATGTAGATAAATATATAACTACAGAATTTTCTTTTAATAATACAAAAGTTTTAAAAACCAACTTAGATGTAAAAGATAATACCTTAAGAGTTGTGTTAATTGGTAAAAAGTTAGATGAAGAAGAAATAGGTAAGCTATCTAACAAAAAAGATAGTTATGGACTCTCTAAAACAAAACTAACAATTGACCAATCTGCAATAGGAGAATCCTTTACAAAAGAAGAAATTGAACAAATAGTTGAAAACGATATATACTATGATAATTCTACTTTCCAAACAGAAGAAAATAAAAAGATTGACGAATTAGAAAAAGAAATACAAGCACTAAAATCAGAAATAAATCAAATAAAAGTAGCACAATAAACTATATAAAATCATAAAAAAGGGGCTTAAAGCCCCTTTATATATTAACTATTTTATCTCTTGTTTTTTAAATAAATTACGATTTCTTTAGTAGAGTTGAAAATGTATAGACAATTACTACAATTACAAAAAAAATCAATTCCATAACAACACACCTTCTTCTACTTTCTTCTATATTATACTACAAATTTAATAATTCTACAATACACCTAATTAATAGTTTTTCTTTTTTAGATATTCATCAACTAATTCTTCTATAGCTTGAGCAAGTGAGACTATCCTTTTTTCCTTCATAGATTTGTCCATTCTGACTTGCTCTAGCTTATCCTTTGTTTCTTCCCACATTCTGACAGTTATAAAACGTTTCATATTATGCTACCTCCTCTTGAACAAGTTTTATATATTTCTCAAGAGTATCTAGCATAACATATGTAGGTGTATAATTTTCTAGCTTTAAAATATTTTCTAAAATTCCTGTAGAAAACCCGCTTATCATAGCTATATCATTATCATATTTTGTTGCTGGCACTCCAATTGTATCTCCTGCTACATTCCAAAAAATTATATTTGGCAATTTGTAACCTTTCTCTTGAAAAGCTTTTTTCCACCCATCTAAGTTTGTTCCCTCTTTAGAATATACTCCTTCATCAAATTCCATATCTGATATTATTATTAAATGCGTAGGTAGTTCTTCTTGCTTTGTTTTGTTCTTTTGTGCCGTATTTAATAATAACTCAAAAACCTTGTCTATATCAGTATTTGCAATTTCCCATTCAAATCCTTTAACTTTTTCAACAATATCTTTTCCTACAATATGTCTCATTTGTGGATTTTCAGAAAATGTTATAAAATGATTTTTAAAAATTCCAGTATTCCTCTCCGATATATATATTGCAAGTCCAATAGCATTAGATAATGGCAAACAATCATACATCTGCATTGAACCAGATGTATCTGCAATTACCATTATATTTTTATCGTATCCATTTAATATATCTTTTTGATTTTCCCACATTACATTAAGTAAATCTTCATCCACTGGTAAATTAAAAATTATATTTCTAACTATCTCATAACAGTAAAGACCTGTTGTATTTATTTTTTTCTCTCCATTTTTAACGGCATTTATATAGTCCATATATAGCTCATTACAATTTCTAGAAAAACTCTTTTTATACTTTAACATTGCTTTTGTAGGTACATTTTCAAAATTAATATTTTTATAAGCTCTACTTGTTAAATTTGTCTCTATTAATTTTAATTTTTTTCTTATTTCAGTTAAAGTTAGTCTATATTCTTTTTCTTGTATGCCTAGCTTTTTTATTAAAGTCTTTGCAACTTCATTTTTTACATTGTGTGTTTTATGAGATGGTAACCACTTAGCTAATAATGAAGGATTTTTAGCCCCTTTATCTAACTTAAGTTGCTTTTTTATCATTTCTAAAACTTCTTTATCTACTAAAGTATCAAGGCCTTCTAATATATAGTCCCATCTACCAAATTCTGGTATTTTATATAGCACAAACAAAGCCAACTCTCTTTCATTTTGGCACAAATATCTAAAGATTGTTTTAAATAACAACCTTTCTCCTTTTCCATTTCTTATATCTAGTATATATAGCAAATTAGCAAGAGCTAGAATTTTATCTTCAGCTAATGCTTTCTTAAATTTATTTATTATATCGTCTGTATCATTATATCTACTTATTCCTGCAAAAATATCTAAATTAGCATCATATGTTGTTGAATAATATTTTCCACCTTTTGTATTTGTTGTAGTAGTATTTTTTTCAAGACTTTCTAAATAATTCATAACTCTTACCTTCCTTTCTAAATAAACAAAATAACGAGCCACTTTTAATGGCACACAAGTTGTATAGGCAACTGTGAAACCAGCTTTTACAATTTCTTGCTGTTAGTGGCTCTAATACAAGACACAATAAAGACTATAAACTTACCTATAGCGATTATATCTTTTAATAATTTAATATATTTACTTTTTTATTTGCTGTTCGTGTCTATATCTATATAATAACACAATGTGTCATTTGTGTCAATACTTTTTTAGAAATTTTATATAAAAAAACGGAACTAAAATTTTCTATGCTATAAATAGCTTAGAAATTTTAAGTTCCGCATAACTTTCCTCTATGTCAAGTCTATCATCTTAGACGATGACTTTCCTAGAGGAAAAAAAATGAAGCAAATTTATTTTTCGCCTCATTTTTTTATTTTTAGTATTTTACATAGTGCAGATTATCTTCTTTAAGCCTATTTCAAAATCTAATTCACCATTTTTAGTTCTTTCATCATAGCTATCAAATTCATATATTAATTTTTTTAAATCTTCAAGCTTGTACTTATCACAAGTTATACTCAAGTTTTTATACAC
>CANQLD010000068.1 GCA_947624625.1 uncultured Clostridia bacterium
CACCAATAATAATTCCTTGAATTGTCTTTTTCTTAATTTGACTCATTCCTATCATAAGTTTTCAACCTCCATATAAATAAAAAAATTTTTAATAACTGTCGTAAGTATATAACTTAAAAAAAACAAAATCAATATATACTTTTTATTTTTTTAATTATTGAAGAGATTGTTAAAATATTGAAATGCTAATGAAATATTTTTGTAATATTTTTACTAATATCCCCTATTAATAATATTATCATACAATATATTATTTACTTATTTTTATTTTTTATTATTACTTAAAATTAAAAAGTATATACCTAATGTGAAACTAAATTCACTTTAGATATATACTTTAATATGTTGTTTTTATGCAAATATATTTCATTATATGTTTTTATATAAACTTTTTTATGTATTCAGCCATAAAAAGTGGTATATTTAGTATTTTATCACACTTTTGTAAACATTTTTTTTGCAAAAAATCACATTTTTGCAAGTATATTTCGTAAAAAAATCACACTTTTGCAAATCAACAAATAATGGAAATCATATTTTTAGATTTCCATTATCAAATATTATATTTTAATTTCTTAATAAATATACTCTAAATATCTTTTTGAAATAGTCAAAAAATCCTGATTTTTCTACATCTTGATTAATAATCAAATCACTACTTCCAATAATACTATTATCACTACTACTAAGCATTTCAATTTTTCCTACCACATCACCTTTTTTTAATGGTGCTTTAAGCTCTTGACTATATATAACATTTTGTGTTGTATCTATCTTACTTCCTTTTTCAATAAGAGTATTTATGCTATCTTTTACTATAATCTCTACTTCTTTGCTAACATTTTTGTTTATATTCTTTGTTTCAATTATAGTGTTTTTGTCACAAACACTCTGTGTTTCATAATTTGCAAAACCGGTAGTCAAGCAACTGTCTTACCTCTTGCAGTCTTATATCCGAACTTGGTGCTCTTAATACTACTGCAATAAACGTTGTATTATTTCTTGTTGCAGTGCCTGAAAGGTTAAATAAAGCCTGTGATGTTGAGCCAGTTTTAAGACCATTTGCACCCTCATAGTAACGAATAAGCTTGTTAGTACTTGAAAGGCCAAATGTACCATTTCTTAAGCTATCCATCCATATCGAAGTATATTTTAATATATCTGGATGATTATTTATTAACTCTGCAGACATTATCGCTATATCTTTTGCAGTTGTATAATGGTTTTCTTCATCTATTCCGTGACAGTTCATAAAATGTGTATTTTCCATCCCAAGTTCTTGTGCTTTATCGTTCATCATTTTAACAAAATTTGTTTCACTTCCACCAATATGCTCACTCATTGCAAGACATACGTCGTTAGCTGACACAATGCATATTGCTTTTAAGGCTTCATCGACTGTGAGCTCTTCTCCTTCTTTAAACCATATCTGTGAACCACCCATATTAGAAGCATTTGCACTACATTTTATTTTATCAGTATAATTAAGTTTTCCAGAATCAATTTGTTCCATTATAATAAGCATTGTCATAATTTTTGTAACTGAAGCTGGAAGCAGTTTTTCGTTTTCATTATTTGCATATAGCACCTTATGAGTTGTAGGTTCCATTAAAATTTGTGCTGCTGACTGAAAAGAAAATTCAGGTGTTGCAACTGTGCTTATACTTGATTCATCTATTTTTTTATTAGTCTCATTTTTATTTGCTAAATCATAAATAAAAGAATTTGCACATACATTACTAAATAACATAGCAAAACTAAGCATAAGAAAAACTGGTATATATATAACTTTATATTTTATTATTTGATATATCTTTTCCATAAAACACCTCGACTTAATATCTAATACATTATATTGGATTTTAATTTTTTTATGATATTTTTTGTAATAATACAAAGATTTTTATTTAATATTTCCTTATTTTTTCCATATATTAATTTTATGTTGACAAACTATTTTTTTTATTATATAATTTAATTGTATTTTAAAGGGGAGTTATTTATTATGGAAAAAATATTATTCACTAATTGCTGTTGTAACATCTAACATTCATACCTTGTAGGTATGAGTGCTCTCTGTTATACCTACGTTAGTGAATATATTTATAATTTAAGAATATATTAGACTATGTAGGTTTTACATAGTCTTTTTGTTATATAAAGGAGGAGTCTGTATGAAAATTTACAATTCAATGACTAGAAAAAAAGAGGAATTTATTCCATTAGAAAAAGGAAAAGTAAAGATGTATGCTTGTGGAGTCACAGTATATGATTTAAGTCATATTGGGCATGCAAGACAAGCTATAGTATATTCTATGATTTCAGAATATCTTAGATTTAGAGGATATGATGTAAAATATGTGCGTAACTACACTGATGTTGATGATAAAATAATTAAAAGAGCAAATGAACTTGGAAAAAACGCACTAGAATTTTCAAGAGAACAAATTGCAGAAACTGAGCTTGATATGAAAAACTTACATATAAAAGATGCTGATGTAAAAACTAAAGCATCTGAATATATAGCAAAAATAATAGATTTTATTCAAGGTCTTATTGACAAAGGCTTTGCATATATTGCAGATAATGGAGATGTATATTATATAGTTAGAAACTTTAAGGGCTATGGCAAACTTTCTAATATAAAAATTGATGAACTTCTTAATGGTGTAAGAAAAGATGTTGAAGAAGGAAAAAGAGATCCTTTAGATTTTGCATTATGGAAATCTGCAAAAGAAGGAGAAATATATTGGGATTCTCCTTGGGGAAAAGGTAGACCTGGATGGCATATTGAGTGTTCAACAATGGCATATTATGAATTAGGTGAGCAAATAGATATACACGGTGGTGGAAAAGATTTAATATTCCCTCATCACGAAGATGAAATTGCACAAAGCGAAGCATATCATGGTAAAGAGTTCTCTAAATACTGGTCACATTGTGGATTAGTTAGAATTAATGGAGAAAAAATGAGTAAATCATTACACAATTCATTAACAATTAGAGATGCACTTTTAAAATATGATTATGAAGTTATAAAATATGTTATGCACTCAAAGCACTATACTTCTGATATTGATTTACTTGATAAAGATTTTGCTTTAGCTGAAAGTCAAATGTACTATTTTTACACTACAATTAAAAAGATGAAAATTTATATTAAACAGTTTGGAGGAGATATTGAAGGTGCTTCTATTAAAGGAGATATTTCTGAAAATATAATTCCAAAATTTGTTGAAGTTATGGATGATGATTTTAATACTGCTGCTGCTATTTCTGAGCTATATGGTATATTTAAATATGCAAATAATATTATGAAAAGTGCAAAAAAAGAAGATAGAATACTTGCTGCAAATTCACTTGCAAAAATACTTGATTCTATCAACAAGGTTTATACTATTTTAGGATTATTTACTCAAGAACCAGACCAATTTATTAACAATATGAAAGCAAAATATTTGAAAAAAACAAATATAACAGTTGAAGAAATTGAAACCAAAATTGCTAAACGTACAGAGGCTAAAAAGTCAAAAGACTTTGAAATGGCTGATGCAATAAGAAATGAGCTTGAAGAAAAAGGTATTATTTTAAGTGACACAAGCGAGGGAACTACTTGGGACTTTAAAGCTCTATATAATGTAGACTAAAAATTTAAAATATAAAGAGAGAAAATAACACAACATAATTTTCTCTCTTTTTAATTTAACTATAGTTAAATATATTAATATATAAAGTGATTTATATAACTATTTTCCTTCTTGTTGCTCAAGTATATCAGCACATTTTGGGCATAAATACCTATACTTAAAATTCTTACCTATTTCATTTGTATAAAGTAAACATCTAACACATTGAGTGCCTGGTTCTTTTTGTATTCTTACATCAGGTGTGTCAGATACATTAGCTTCTATACTAGATATATATACACTCTCTATTATATCATCATAATTATCTTCAACAAACTTTTTTGTATAACTATTAGTATCTAAAATAATCTTTACTTCTGAGCTATGTTTTATTATTTTATTTTTCTTAGCTAGTTTTATTTTAACATCTAGTTTTTCTTTTACGGCAAGTATCTTTTTCCATTTTGCTATATCTTCTTTAGCAGTTTCTTGTATATTTTCTAGATTGATATCATTACTAAATATTATTCTTTCTTCTTCTGCAGATTTATGATATATAAGTGGCCAAATTTCTTCTATTGTAAATGGAATTATAGGGTACCA
>CANQLD010000069.1 GCA_947624625.1 uncultured Clostridia bacterium
ACTGTAGGATGCCCATTTTTATCAGTTTCGATAATATATTTTGTTCCATCAGCATTAGTAGGAGGAGGACTAGAATGCTCCCAATATCTAATATATTGTTTTATGATACTTCTATTTGATATAAAAGCACTTTTAAATTCTGATTGCTCAAATATATCCAAATTTAGTTCTGTTACTCCCCTATCTTGTCCATCATACATATAAAGTAAATATTTTACAATATCAATAAGTCCTACCGTTTTTTCGTTTTCTTGCATCATGTCAAATAGCCAAGAATCTACGCTGTCCATCATACTTTTAGTATATGGATATTTATCATATACTAATAAAAATTTTTCAAGCTTTCCTTCTTCATCTCTTGAATATATATGTGTATTTGTTTTTGGATTTGGGTCTGATGGATACTTTGTAACTGTTGTGTCAATAGTATTCTTTAAATTTACTTTAGTATATGGTCTTATTTGCAATCTAGAAATATTACATTTAAGTATATCGTCTTCATTATTACCAATTAGTGAGTATGTATAATTATCATTCAATTTATAATTAAACTCTATTTCATAAGGGAAATCATTAGTACCTATACTTGTTACTGTGAAATTTTCTGGCATATTATATGTATATGTAATATTTCCATTTTCATCAGTATTCTGTATTCCATCAAACTCATAAGTAGACAAATTAGTTGTAAATTTATCTTCTGGAGTAATTTTTATTTCTTTATATGTTCTATTTGATAAAAATCCTCCTGTATGTGTTTCTACTTTTACTGTTGGTTTTTGTACTTTTCCTTTATATTCTTTTTCTTTATTATCTTTAAAATTCTTTGCATCTTTATCTTTTAATATTTCATTAGTATCCGATACTGTAGTTTCTTCTTCTAATGTATATTCTCCTTTATCATCAATCTTTTCTCTTTCCCATTTTGGATCATCTTGCTGTTTAGCATATGTTTTCGTATAATGTGCAAACCATATATCTGCTTCGACAATCTCAAATGCATAAGAATGACTTGTGTACTCTCTATGAATATGAACATTTACATCTTTTACTGAATAATTAGTACAATCATTATTTTCATCATCTTTTCTATTAACTAGAAAATGACTAGTTTCTCTTTCAATAGGCTCAAAACTATAATCAATATACTTTTCATCTTTTGTGTGTACTGTATAAACTCTTTCTTCTTCAGTTTCTGTGATTGTTTCTTCTTCTTGTATGTTTATTATTATTTTACTATTTATAACTTGATTTACTAATTCCGTACAAAATTTTGGTTCTTCTGATATTGCTAATAACTGAACTAAAAAATCAAATGGCATTGCATATTTTTTTACGTATTCACTATATGCTATTTTTTCTGTTGTAATATTATATTCATCTTTAGAAGTTTCTTTTTCTGATTCATCTAATTCTTCTGGATAATCTTCTGTTACAATAACTACTTTATGATCCCATTTTGCAATAATTAAATCTCCATTTTCATCTATTGTAAAATAGTTAATTACATTTTGATCATTTTTAGATACTAAATCATCAAATTCTGTTTTTACTTTATATTCTAATGTAACTGGATTTTCACTATTTGTATTTGTTCTTTGAACAAGTATAATCCCTGGAATTTCATTGCCTTCATCTAAATCATCTAATTTTCTAGGCTCATAATTATCTATATATTCTCCAGCTTTTTTCCCTCTTTGTTTTTCAGAGTTTTTTCTTAAATCTAAATATTGTGTACACGCTTCTGCTTTAATAAATAGTGGAAAACATTTTAATTCTTCTTTTTTATAATTATTTATATCTAGCCCACTATCCATTAATGCTCCTATTATTTGAATTTCATAATCTGAAAATTTTGAGCTATCTTTTCCTGTTTGAGCAATTCTGTTTTTTATAACTTCTTTATCGTCATCATCATATTCACTTGTAATAGTATATGAACCAGTATCATCTACTTCAACTTTTGCTTTTGCTTCTTCATTACTTTCTGATAATGATAAAACGACTGCACTATTTTTTGCATCAGTTGCATCCTCTACATCATCACCAAGTATCCTATCAATAAACGCTGCAAAAAGTATTATTGCTATAATTACCACTCCTGCAATTAATATAGGGATTAATATTACTGAAAGGTGAGCCATAACTACAGCTACTATTTTTTTCTTTACTGCTTTCTTTGATTCATCTTTTAATTTGTCTTTACCTTTAGCTAATTGTTGTTTTGTAAAGCTTTCGCTCTTATTTTTTTGTTCCTGATCTTCCATGTTTTTCACCTCCGCCTGGTGCATATACTATTACAATTACAATTCTATTTCTATATTTTGCTTTGTTTCACTATCACTACTATTACTTATATCTCCAAATATAATTTTTTCTATTTTGGTTGTTGGTTTATAATTTCTGTTAAATTTTATTTCTAGAGTTTTAGTACTTCCAATAGCTATTTCTAATTCACTATCTGGTATTTCATTTAAAAAAGCTATATATTTTAATTCGTTTTCATCTTGTATATATACTGATTTAGTATTTTCTTTTGTATTAAATATTAATCTACTTCCTGTATTGTTTTTTACTTCAATTTCATATACTTCATAATCCATATACATTTTTTTCGATAATATGTTTACATTTATTCCATTTTGAGCTTTAGAAGAATTAATATTTTCTTTTCCTATGTAATTACTTACACTTAATTTATATTCTCCATTTTCATATGTAATTGTATAATAGTCTTCAATTGGCATATAATCTTTTTGTCCTGAACTAAGTAAATCTTTCATTATTTGTACTCTGTACGTATTTCTCTTCGGAGTTGTTATCCATAATTCAGTATCATAACTTCTTTTCTCTGTAAATATTTTGCTAAAATATTTTGTTTTGAAATCATTAACTGTTGGATATAGTTCTTCTATACATTCTGCTGAAAGTAAATTATATGCTTCTTCAATTTTTTCACTATTGCAATAATCAAAGAACTTATTTATTATATCAATCGATTCGATTGATACATTTTGATTTATACTTTCTTCAGTTACAACAGAATAATTATCTTTATTATAATCAGTAGTAACAGTGTTACCACTATTACTACTGATTTTATCTTCTGCTTTTTTATTTTTGTAATAATTATTTAACGTTTGAGTTAATGCGATTACTGCTATAAAAGTTAGTATAACTATCCAAATTAGTTTTCTATTTTGATTATACCATCTTACTAGTTTTCCCATACTAATCTCCTAATATTATAATAGTCCTATCAATGTCATTGCTTTATCAACATTACTTGGAGTAGCATTATCACCTAAACGCTCTCTTACTGATTGTTCTATTTCTGCTTTTTTCATTCCGAATCTTGATGCTTGTTGGCGTATATTTGCTGCTAATAATACTGTATTTATATTTGAATCTGTGCCTACTCCTGCAGTTATAGCCTTTTTAATATCATCTGATTTTGTTATTCCCATACTATGAAACTGTGCAATAAGTTCTTTTCTTTTTGCTTGATCTTTAAATCCTAATTGGCTACATGCTCTGTTAAAATCATTATCAGATGTTAATTCTTTTATTGAATTTTTCTTATTATATTCGTCAGTTCCTAATGCACCTTCCTTAAATAGTTCTCTGTTTTGTTTTTCAAGTCCTGTTGCTTTATCTCCGAAGTAATTTGCACCTAAGTATCCAGCTCCTGCTCCTGCTGCACCATATTTAAGCGCATTTCCCAAATCTCCAGTTGCAACTCCTGCTGCAAGTCCTACTGTTCCAAGTGCAGTTGCT
>CANQLD010000070.1 GCA_947624625.1 uncultured Clostridia bacterium
TCTTTTGTATTTATCATTTGCTACCATTTTTAAATTTTTTTCATTTGTTAATTTATCAGTAAATTTTACATCTTCTCCACTAAATATAATTCTTCCATTTGTATCAAATCTTAAATAGTGATAAGGTTCTTGATTATCTCTTGCTATAAATGAGGTATCAAAGTTTTTAAGTTCTTTTACTGGTTTAGTTACAATTGTAAATGATTTAAATAATTCTACAGGAGCTCTGTCAAAGTACTTAAGTGTTTCATATCCTGATGAAAATATAACACTTCCTGCAGATATTTTAAATTTATTATTTGTTACACATTGAACAGAATCGACAACACATTTTATATCATCTACTCTTGTATTTTCATAAATTCTTACATTGTCAAATTCATTTAACTTGTCAAATACTGCTTGAGTAAAAAGATATGGATTCATAATTCCACTTGAATTTTTTGTAAGTATCCCTGAGTTTATATTTAGCATATTATGAGAATCTAAAAAATATGTATTAAATCCTGCATTTTTTCTACAATTAAATTCTTTTGCCATCAATGATTTTTGCATATATTTATTTGTATAATAAATTAAATCTTGCCTTTTAAACCCCGTACTTTTATTTAATGTTTTATCAATTTTTTCTATTTTATCAAGTGCATCTAAACACAAATTATATGCTCTATTTGTTGCTTTAATTCCAATTATCTTTTCTAATTTGTGCATATCTGTATCAAGTTGATATGAAAGAAGTGCACTTGCTGCACTTGTGCTTCCATAACCTACAATATTTTTTTCTACAACTATAACATTTGCACCTTCTTGAGCTAAAAAAAATGCCGTTAGTGCTCCGTTAATTCCACCACCTATAACAAGTACATCACATGTTGTATCACCTGTTAAATATGGATATGTATTTGCTATTTTAGATTTTTTTTGCCAATATAAATTTCCATTTGTTAGTTGCACTTAATTTCACCTCTAATATTATTTTGTAATTTAAATAAATATTTATACCATTTTTAACTATTTTTTCCAATTTTTTATTTACCTTTTTTATCATATGTTGACGATTTTTACACAAAATAATTTTAGGTGATATTTTTTTATGAAAATTACAAAAAAGCAATTATATATTATGTGCATTACAATGTTACTTTTAATACTACTTTCAAATATATTTGGTTATAGTGATAAAAATTACAAACCTAAGTATGGTATTACTACTGCAAATGTAAATTTAAGAAAGACTGCTAACTTAGAAAAATCAAGCATTATACAAGTAATTAAAAAAAATAGCAACATTAAAATTGTAGGAGAAATATCTCAGTTTTATATAGTTGAACTCTCAAATAGTCAAGTAGGTCTTATTTCAAAATCATACGTAAAAATTAGTGGAAGTAGTTTAAAAGAAGCTAAAGTGTATGAAAATCTAGCTAAATACTTTGCATATATAAAAGGAAGTAATACAAATGTAAGAGGTGGTCCAAGCACGAGTTACAAAGTATATACTAAATTACAAAAAAATGATAAAATACAAGTTATTGGAGATATAGATAACTTTTATATGATAGTTACAAATAACAACACTGTTGGTATGATTAGAAAAGATCTTATATCTAAAACACAAAGTCAAACTACAAATAATAATAGCAGTAATAACAACAATAATAATTCTACAACAAGTGCAAATGCAAATATTAATACCATTTTATCTTTAATTAACAATGCTAGAAAAGAAAATGGCCTAACTCCTTATACTCTTGATAAAGCACTTTCAAATGTTGCACAAATTAAGGCAGATGATATGATAAAAAATAATTACTTTTCTCATACCTCACCATCTTTTGGCTCTCCTTTTGAAATGATGCAAGGATTTGGAATTTCATATAAAAGTGCAGGAGAAAATATAGCTGGTAATCCAAACATAACAGATGCAGTAAATTCTTGGCTTGCTTCAAGTACGCATAAAACTAATTTACTTTCTAAAAAATTTAATTATATTGGAATAGGTCTTACAAAAAGCAATACATATGGATATATCATAGTTGCTATATTTATAGAAAAATAAAATTATAAAATGATTGAATTAAAAAAAGTTAATTCAATCATTTTTTATCTATATATTTAAAGCTTTTTTTATTTCTTTCATTTTACTTTTTGCCGTGCTATACCCTATATTTGCAAGCATATTTGTTTTACTTCCATCAAGTAAACTAATATCATCAGTACTTAGGTCAAGTACAAAGTCTGAGTTTTGTATTTCACTTTCATTTACTTGATGTCCCATAATATCAAACGACCTAAGTGATATTGTTACAATATTTGAAGAATATGTATTGCATAAATCTTTCTTACTAAAAGTTACAGCTAGTGTTTTTTCTGCTCCCATTTTTCTAAGTATTGATACTGGTGTATTTACTCTTACACCACCATCAATTAATACTTTTCCATCTATTTTTTTAGGTTCAAATACTGCTGGAAAGCTACAACTTGCTCTAACAATTGATGCTATATTTCCACTATATTTATATGATGGTATATCATCAAATTTTCTATATGTATCATTATTTTCATCAACTCTTTTATTTAAATAATATATAACTTCTCCTGTATTTAAATCTACAGTTGGTATAGCTATATTTATTTTAAAATCTGATATATCAACTATATTTTTTGACATACAAAAATTCCTAATTATATTTTCTAGCTTATCTCCTTTTGCAAGCCCTTTTATATTTATTTTTCCAGTAAACATAGTTCCAAATACTTTAAATGGCAACAATTTATCATAGTCTGCAATTTGTCTACAATACATATTAAACATATGCAAAATGTTATACGGATTATATCCACAAGCATACAAAGTAGCTATTATACTTCCACTACTTGTACCAGAAACATAATCAAAATTAATATTTTCTTCTTTTAATGCTTGCAATACTCCAATATGTGCTGCTCCCTTTGCTCCTCCACCACTTAATGCAAGTCCTAAACTCATATAATTTCACCTCCTAGAAATTACTTTCTCTTTTATATATATTTTATTAAAAACACTTAATTTTGTGATAAAAAAATAAAGTAGTAAATTAATACTACCTTATTTTTTAAAACTTTCTTTTTAGAATATATTTTAATTTCTAAAAAACTAATTCTTTAATTTAACAACTTCTTCTTTTGACAAACCAATACACTTGCATATTGTTTGTATATCAAAGCCATTTTTTAACATTTTTCTTATTATTTCATTTCTTTCCTCTTTTTTTCCTTCTTCTCTGCCTTCTTCTCTACCTTCTTTTCTGCCTATTTTTTGACCTATTTTTTGACCTTTTTTTAGTCCCCTTTTTAATCCAGTTTCAGTTGCATAGTTTATAAATGCTCTTTCGTCTCTTAGAGCTTTTTCTTTTGCTTCTACTAATGCTACTGCTTCTTCATTTTCCATTAGTCTTTCTAATTCTTCGGCCGCTTCTTTTATCATTGCATTTCTTTCCATAATTTCTTCTATCCTCCTTTTATCTTCTCCTTCAATAAATACTAGCCA
>CANQLD010000071.1 GCA_947624625.1 uncultured Clostridia bacterium
TTATTTTGTAATCTAATTTCTTTTATTTTTTTGTTATTTTTAATAATTCCTTGAAACATATCGCTTTATATAGTAAAATATATACATAAGTTTTTGAGGTATTAAATAATGTTTGTAAAAAATGATGAAAGTTTTGTATGTATTAATTGTGGCAAAATTGTAGAAAAATTAAATTATACATCAAGAGACCATTGCAATTATTGTCTTTATTCACTTCACGTTGATATAACTCCAGGTGATAGAGCAAATGAATGCAAAGGACTTTTAGTACCAATAAATGTAGTAGAAACCTCAAATAAAGGAAAAGTTATAATATATAAATGCAAGAAATGTGGTAAGGAAGTAAAAAATATTGTTGCAAAAGATGATAGTGAAGAAGAAATATATAAAATAATATCAAATTATTCAAGACAAGGAGGAAATATTTAATGGATGAAATTAAACAAAGCATTGCTAAATCTATTTATACTGCTATAGAAGAAAAAGTAGATTTAAATGATATTTATGATAAAATTGAAATACCAAAAGATAAGAAAAATGGTGATTTTGCTTATCCGTGTTTTAATTTAGCAAAAATTTTAAAAAATTCTCCAGTTAATATTGCAAATGATATTTATGCAAAAATAACAAAGGATGAAAAAATAGGAAAAGTAGAAGTAGTAAATGGTTTCCTTAATTTTTATATAAATGATAAATATATTGTTAACAAAACACTAAAAGAAATATTAAGCAAAAAAGAGGATTATGGAAAAGAAACTGGAAAAGAAAATATTAATATAATCATAGAATATTCTTCACCAAATATTGCAAAACCTTTTCATTTAGGACATTTTAGAAATACAGTACTTGGTAAAGCATTATATAATCTTTATGAAGCACTTGGATATAACGTTATTGCAATAAACCATCTTGGAGATTGGGGCAGACAGTTTGGATTATTAATAGAAGGATATAATAGATACAAAGATGAATATGATATAGAAAAAGAGCCACTTGATGCTTTATCTAAAATTTATGTTAGAATTTCCAAACTTGCAAAAGAAGATGAAAGTGTAATGGATATTGCAAGGGAAAACTTTAAAAGGCTTGAGCAAGGAGATAAGGAACTTTTAAAATTATGGCAATATTTTAGAGATGTATCATTAAAAGAGTATAATAGAATTTATGAATTACTTGGTAGCAAATTTGATTCATATAATGGCGAAGCATTCTATATCGATAAAATGGATGAAGTAATTGATATATTAAATCAAAAAAATGTACTTGTTGAAAGTAATGGAGCAAAGGTTGTTGAAGTAGGAGATAATATTCCCCCTTGTATTATTTTTACATCAAAAGGAACAACAATTTATGCAACAAGAGACTTAGCTGCCATATTATATAGGGCAAGAACATATGATTTTGATAAATGTATTTATGTAACTGCTACAGAACAGATATTACATTTTAAACAAATATTTGAAGTAGCAAAATATTTAGTTGACGAAAAATACCAAAAAGGATTAGTGCACGTAGCATATGGTATGATAAGGCTTAAATCAGGCAAGATGTCAACAAGAGAAGGAAATGTAATATACGTAAATGATTTAATAAATAAGGCTATTTCAAAAGCAAAAAATATTATACTTGAAAAAAATAACAATTTAGAAGATATTGATGATGTATCAAAAAAAGTTGGAATTGGTGCATTAATATTTAATTACTTAAAATCAAATAAAAACAAAGATATAATTTTTGATTTAGATGAATCTTTAAGATTTGACGGAGAAACTGGACCATATGTACAATATACATATGCAAGAACTAATTCTATACTAAAAAAAGCAGATTTTGATATAAAAGATATTAAGGTAGAAGAAATAGATTTTAGTGTATTAGAAAAAAATGAAGAAGTAGAATTAATAAAAGAACTAGAAAAATTTAGTGAAATAATAAATAAATCTGCAGAAGAATATGAGCCATCTATACTTACTAGATACTTAATTGATGTAGCAACTCAATTTTCTCGTTTTTATAACGAATGTAATGTTTTATCTGTTGAAGATGAAAAACTAAAACTTGCAAGATGTATATTAGTATATTCTACAGGATTAGTTATAAAAAACGGACTAAAACTAATTGGAGTAGAATGTCCTGAAAAGATGTAACAAAGAAGGGAAGTGTAAAAGCCACTTCCCACATTTTGATTTAATTTAATTTCTGTAGCAAATATGCTATAGTAACTAAATTAATAATTATCAACATAGGTATTCCAACTTGAAACTTTAAATGTTTTGTTTTGTGCCTGAAACAGTACATTCCAAGGAATATTCCTATTCCACCACCAAATAATGCAATCAAAAATAATGTCTTTTCGCTAACTCTATAGTTGCCTTTTATTGCCATTTTTTTATCGTATAACATTGTAATAAATGCAATAAAATTAATTAGCAAAACGTAAACTAAAAGATATAGTTTTAAACTCATTTTTTCTACCTCTAGCGATTATTATATACCTTAGTAGAAGAATTTGCAAGACGTCTCAAATCATATGAAATGACAAATATTGGAAGTTGTTCGTAACCAAATTCATCAATTCGCGAAAGCAGAAGTTCAAGATTGCTTTTTTGGTCTAGAATTTCGTTTTGGTAAAAGAAAATTGGTTTAAGTCTTCCTTTTAATACGGCATTAAACTTGGTTTTGAAATTTAACAGACGGTGTTCAAGTTTTGAATCTAGTCTGTCGTGATAAGGTTTGCATATTCTAACGACTTCAAGATAATCTTTTAAAGAGATACTTTTAACTAATTGTTGATAATCTTCGTTTGATTTAAATGTTTCACCATTAAAGTCGTCATACATTATGCATAAGACATTATAGAAATACCGAATTTCTGCAATTGCATTATTAAGTTTTTTTGGATAGCTATCCATAGACTTCATATCTTTGATTCTTTCATTACACCAATCTTTAACAATTTCGCAAGTAACAAGAGCGGAGTCATAAATATGGTTTTCAATCATATATAGACAGTACTCTTTTTGTAAAAGTGGCATATATGAAAAGAATCTTTGGTAGCAGAAATCACCTGCTGACATTTTACGTGTTAAAACTTGTGTTAATCGTTCATCTAGCATTAGCCCTTCCTCCTGTTTAAAATTATTTAAATAAATATGATTAGCATTACTGCCTAATTATAGCATATATAATAATATATGTCAAATTATCTTTTTTTAGAACTTTTTTAATATGAAAGAAATGTGATAATGTCTTAAGTAAAGAAATGAGAAAATGTCCCAACTAAAAAATAATTGTTCTCTTTAAT
>CANQLD010000072.1 GCA_947624625.1 uncultured Clostridia bacterium
TGTGGAGTCATAAAGCCGATTCTCTCGTCCACTCTTGATAATATATATTTTTTTCTTTAACTAGTATAATATTTTTTCATCAAATTGTCAATAGTTTTTTGTTTATACCATCATTTATTTACATTTTTAAATGTGCAAAAGTCCCTAGAATTATTATATTCTAGGGACTTTAAAGTTAATACAGTCTCATACTAAAATTAACTTATGTTACTTACAATTTTATAAATTTTACAAGTTCATCAATTGTTAATTTTCTCTGCTCGCCAGACTCCATATCTTTTAGGGTATATAGTGAAGATTTTCTTTCTTCTTCACCTATAATAACTACAAATGGAATATTCCATTTATCTGCATACTTCATCTTCTTTTTCATTTTAGCATCTTCAAAGAAAATGTCAGTATTAATCTTTTCTTCCCTTAATTTGCTGGCTACCTTTAGGCTTTCAGCAACGTCTTCTTGACTCATTGGGATTACAAGTACATCAGATATAGATGTTCTTGTTGCTTTTATTGCATTCATTTGATTTAGCTGGTAAAATAGTCTTGTAAGTCCGATTGAAATACCTACACCTGGCAATTTCTTATCGGTATAATATTCAGCAAGATTATCAAATCTACCACCAGAACATACACTTCCAAGTTTTCTGAAATCATTAAGGAAAGTTTCATATACAGTTCCAGTATAATAATCCAATCCTCTAGCAATTTTCAAATCAACATTAAAGAAGCCCTCTGGTACACCCAACAAGCGAATATACTCTACTACACTTGAAAGTTCATTAACACCTTCATTGTATAATGAATTTTCAATTCCAAGTTCATTTAATGCAGAAAGCTTTTCATCAACATTTCCATCAATTAAAACAAAATTGATTATTGTTTCAATTGAATCTTTAGATATGCCTAATGTTTCTAGCTCTCCCCTTACTGCTTCAACACCAATTTTTTCTATCTTGTCAATAATACGCAAGATATCAGTAGCAAATTCGGAAAGATTTAGGCTACTAAACAAGCCATTTAAAATCTTACGATTATTAATACAAATAGTAAAATTATCAAAGCCAAGCTCTTTAAATGTATTATATATAATGCTAGGAATTTGAGCATCATTTATAACACTAAGACTTCCATCACCAATAATATCAATATCACATTGATAAAATTCACGATATCTGCCTTGCTGAGCTTTTTCTCCTCTATACACTTTCCCGATTTGATATCTTTTAAACGGAAAAGCCAATTCATTATGGTTAGCCGCTACATACTTTGCAAGAGGTACTGTTAAATCGAATCTTAAAGATAAATCTGTATCACCTTTTTTAAAGCGATAAATCTGTTTTTCTGTCTCTCCTCCAGCTTTTGCAAGGAGTACTTCTGAATACTCAATTACCGGTGTGTCTAGCGGAAGGAATCCAAATCTTTCATAAGATTTTGCAATAGTTTCCTTCATTTGATCAAACTTAACTTGGTCATTTGGATTTAATTCCATAAAACCTGGTAACGTTTTGGGCTCTACTTTGTCGTTCATTATTATTGCTCCTTTCAGTAAAAAAAGTGTTAGTATTGAGAAACAAATATATTTCCCAATTATGCTTTATTTTGCATGTAACCATTTTATCACTTTTTTAATATTATGTCAATAGTTTATTTTACTGTATTTAACTAAAAAAAAAAAAAATTCGAGTTAAATTAATAACACGAATCTCTTTAAATAAGTAGAATAAGTTACAACAAATTATTAAACAACTTTTTCTCACTTTACATCAAAATACAAAAACAATAATTTACTTCTTTAAGATTGATTTATAGTTCTTGCTTATTTTTAACAGTTTTATTGCAAACTGCTCATTTCATAGATGGGGTGGAGTACGGGAATCGAACCCGCGACCTCTGGAGCCACAATCCAGCACTCTAACCAGCTGAGCTAACTCCACCATAACATTAGTGCATCTAAAAATAACAAATTATCAATTTCGCTTACATATTATCATACTTTTTTTTAAAAGTCAATATTTTTTTATAAAAAATATGTTATAAATAAGCTAGACAGACAATTATATATTATAATAACTGTCTATCTAGCTCAAAATTAGTTGCTTAATGCTTTTTCCTATAATTTTTTTATAATTTCCTCTCCATAAAAATTCGCAAATCTTTATTGGAGATATAATCTCGGGTTCTATCAAATTCAACCTCCTGACATAAGTCACAAATTTGCTTGAAGCCACACTTCTCAGCAATACTATAGGACATAGATTTGCCTCTTTCGTTGGTTCTAAGATACATATAGTCATACCCTAGAACCTTACTGTGTCGCATAGCAACATCAAACAAGATTGTACCAATGCCTCTTTTCCTAAATTTTGGCAATGTAGCTACATCCGACAAATACATTACTTTTACATTATCAGGATAAGATACTGGATGTTCCCCCTTAACCATTGGATGAATGGTTACAATTCCGGCACATTCATCATTGACGTAATAGCCGAAAATCTCACCATCCTTAGCATTAAAAGATTCATACGTTTCCCGTACCATTTCAGGTGTCCATTTTTCAAAAAAAGGTGCATGACCAAATACTTTGAATACTTTTGCAAAATCCTCATAACTGACGTTGTTTCTTACCACCCCATTGCATGTTCCGTTACCACAATTATTGTTCGTCAACATATAAAACCCACCTTTCTTTTTTATTAATATTTTTTGTATTCTATAATTAAAAATACTTTATATATAATTTACCGGTATTATACCACAAAGGTTTTTCAAAGTAAATGTTTTTTTTAAAATTACTTGAAAATATAAATGGCAATAATAAATTTCCGATTTATTATGCACATATTTCACTTAAGATTTCGTTGGTACTTTTATAATTAA